>NZ_JBZUUL010000002.1:0-376504 GCF_058819085.1 Faecalicatena sp. | reverse complement strand
GGCAGATCTCTCTGGCATCCAAGGAAGCATCCGGAACCGGAAACATGAAGTTTATGTTAAACGGTGCGGTGACATTAGGAACTGAGGATGGTGCGAATGTGGAGATCCATCAGCTGGTAGGAGACGAGAATATTTATATTTTCGGTGAGAAGTCTGAAAATGTCATCAAGCTGTATGAAACAAGCGGCTACTGCTCCGCTGATATCTATGATAACGATCCGATGGTGGAAGAGCTGGTTGACTTCATCATCAGCAAGGATCTGATCCGCATCGGTGATCCGGTGAACCTGGGACGTCTGTACAAAGAGCTGGTGAGCAAGGACTGGTTCATGACGCTTTTGGATGTGAAAGATTACATCAGAACAAAAGAGCAGATGCTTGAGGATTATGAGGATGAGACCGCATGGGCGAAGAAGATGCTTGTGAATATCGCAAAGGCTGGATTCTTCTCATCCGACAGGACCATCGCGGAATATAACAGAGACATCTGGCACCTATAAAAGGAGACACGAACATGAAAAAAGCAGGGATTTTGATGCCGGTATCTTCCCTTCCGTCCCGGACGGGAGTGGGGGAACTGGGAAAAGATACATACCGCTTTATTGAATTATTAAGAGAAAATGGCGTGAAGATCTGGCAGATCCTGCCGCTGAATCCGGTCGGATACGGGAACTCCCCGTATCAGCCGTATTCTTCCTGCGCGGGAGACGAGCTGTACATCAGTCTGGATGCGCTATGCGACGAAGGGCTTTTAGAGGAACTGCCGCCGTCTTTTCACGAGCAGGAGAAAACAGTAGATTACGATGCTGTCCGTGCATTTAAGGAGCCATATTTAAGAAAGGCTTTCCAGAATTTCAGTCAGAAGGAATGGCTCCAGGAAGAGGAGTATCAGGAATTTGCGTCCCAGGACTGGGTGTATGAATATGGTGTGTTCCGGGCACTGAAAGCGGCAAACGGCGGAGTCTGCTGGAATGAGTGGAAACAAGAGGATAAGGACTGGCCGGAAAAACGGACGGAGCTGTTGTCTGAGATCGAGCTGGAGGCACAGTACCAGATGTTCCTGCAGTATTTGTTCTACCGCCAGTGGATGCAGGTAAAGAGTGCGGCCAATGAAAGCGGGATCGAGATCATGGGAGATGTGCCGTTCTATGTGGGCGTGGACTCCGTGGACGTGTGGGCCGGGAAGGAGAACTTCCTTCTGGATACAGATGGAAGGCCGGTCTTTATCGCAGGAGTTCCGCCGGATTATTTCAGCGCTACGGGGCAGAGATGGGGCAACCCGATCTATGACTGGGACTATATGAAGGAAAACGACTATCAGTTCTGGGTAGACCGGATCGGTTACAGCAGCCGTCTGTTTGATATCATCAGAATCGACCATTTCCGGGCATTTGACACCTTCTGGAAGATTCCGGCATCCTGTCCGACCGCGGTCGAGGGCGACTGGATCGAGGCGCCCGGATATGAGGTGATCAACACCCTGAAAGCCCGGATCGAAGGCTTGAATCTGGTGGCTGAGGACCTGGGGGATTTACGGCCGGAAGTACTGGAACTCAAAGACCATTATAAGCTGAAAGGAATGAAGGTTCTCGTATTTTCCATTGAGACAGGCGGAAAATACGCCTATGACAGTTTCCAGGATGTAGAGAATATGATCATCTATACAGGCACCCATGACAACGATACGCTGATGGAATGGTACCAGAACCTGACGACTGCTGCAAAGAGGAAGGTCCGTCAGTTCCTGAAACGAGAAGGATACAAGCAGGGAGGCGTCCATGACAGACTGATCGCCTATGCACTGGACTGTAAGGCAGAGTTCGCCATCCTCCCAATGGCCGATATCATCGGACTGGGAAAAGAAGGCCATATGAATACGCCGGGAACCGTTGGTTCTCCGAACTGGGAGTGGAGGATGCCTGATTTTGAAAGGGCAGAGAGACAGCTGAAACATTTCCGGAAACTGATAGTAAACCGTTAGGCGGATGCATAAGGCCGGGATTTTGTATGTAAGATACACAGCCAGAGCAGTATCTGGCGCTACTTAGCATTAACGGATATAAAAGAAAAGGGCATGAATATCTGAGGGAAGAGCCATGCCCTTTTTCGATACCCAAAAATCGGAAAAAATGCCGGGATCAGCCTATAAAACCTGATCCGCGGCTGAAAATAGAATGGGAGGCAGGCATGGAATTTACAGCAGTTTATCACAAGACATCGGAGCAGATGAGCTATGCACTCAATGAAAGGGAGCTGGTTATAAACTTAAAGACCGGATACGACGTGAAGCAGGTTTTTATCCATTATGGAGATCCGTATGATGCCGGGATATTAGGCGGCTGCGAGGTCTGGCGTGGAAAGCGGGAGGAAATCTGTTATAAGAAACGGCTGCGCCGTCAGCTTTGGTGGACTACCACACTGACTCCGCCTTATAAGCGGTGCAAGTATTATTTTGAACTTCATACGGACCAGGAAGTATGGTACTATTTAGAGGATGGATTTCTTACACAAGAGCAGTTGAATATGGAAGGCAGGATGCTGCAGTGTTTTACTGTGCCCTGGATGAACCCGGCGGATGTGAACCGGACGCCGGACTGGGTGAATGAGACGATCTGGTATCAGATTTTCCCGGACCGCTTCTGTAACGGAGCGCCTGAAAAAAACACGCCGGATATCAGGCCGTGGCAGACGGGGCCTGTAAAAAATGAGGAGCGGTACGGCGGCAGTCTGGAGGGGATCCGTCAGAAGCTTCCCTATCTAAAGGACCTGGGGATCACGGGAATCTACCTCAATCCGATCATGGAGGCAAAGTCCAGCCATAAATATGATACCAGGGATTATACGAGGATCGATCCGCATTTCGGAGACGAGGCAGACTTTGTACGGCTGGTAAAAGAGGCCCATGAAGCGGGAATCAGGGTGATGGTGGATGCCGTATTTAACCATTGCGGCAGAGAATTTGCTCCGTGGCAGGATGTGCTTGAGAAGGGGAAGGATTCTCCTTATGCCGGCTGGTTTATGGTTCAGGACTGGTCCCGGCTTCAAAAGAGGGCGGATACGAGGGACGGCAGGTTCTATTCCTTCGCATTCGCGGATGGGATGCCGAAGCTCAATACAAACAACGAAGAGGTGGTTTCTTATTTCTGTAACGTCTGTGAGGACTGGATCCGTGATTATGATATAGACGGAATCCGTTTTGATGTGGGAAATGAGGTCTCACACCGATTCTTAAAAAGAATCAGGGAACACTTAAAAGGGATCAAACCGGATATTTACCTCCTGGGAGAAATCTGGCATGATGCCGGACCGTGGCTTGGCGGTGATGAGTACGATTCCGTAATGAATTATCCGATGATGAGCGGGATCCATGATTTTTTCATGGATGACAGCCTTAGCAGGCTGGACTTTGAATATATGATCAACCGCTGTTACACGATGTATATGCAGCAGAATAATAATGTCATGTTTAACCTTTTGGATTCCCACGATACGGAGCGGTTGATGAACCGTTACCATGATTTAGACATCTTTTACCAGCAGCTGGCAGTGTTGTTTACCATGCCCGGAAGCCCTTGTATTTACTATGGTACAGAAATTGCGATGGAGGGCGGGTTCGACCCGGACTGCCGCAGATGTATGCCCTGGGAGGAGATCAGCTCGGATGAGAACCAGAGACGTATCAAAGCGGTGCAGTGTCTGATCCGGATGAGAAAACAGGAGGATGCCTGCAGGAGCCTTTACTTTCATTTCCCGGATGAGTATCCGCAGAAGCGGTGTGTGGAATACATCAAACTGGATGACACAGGGCATGAGATTGAAGTCCTTCTGAACTGCTCGAAGGAAGAGATCAGGGTAAAAGCCGGGGGAGAAATCCTGTTTAGCAGAAACGTATCCGATGGTGTCCTGGGGGCAAATGGGACGCTGATACGCAGGAAACAGCAGCATAAAACAGTATCATTAAAGTAACGAAGCGGATCTATCAATATTTGTTTTGCTTAGTGAGGAGAAGAAAAGATGGACAATATTACACGAAGAGATGCCGGCATGGCATACATCTCTGATGATGCCGTGATGGAAGAACAAAAAGAATGCAGAAAGATTTTGCAGAAGCTGAATTTTATGGATCGTTCGGATTTCGATGAGATTGGCAGGACGGTAAAGGAATTGCTGGGAGAATCAGAAGGGGCATTTATCAACCCGCCGTTCTACTGTGATTATGGTTCCCATATTAAGGTGGGGAAGAATTTCTATGCAAATTATAACTGCTCGATCATCGATGTCGCACCGGTAACGATAGGCGATAACTGCCTGCTGGCTCCCAATGTGGCGATTTACACCGCGGGGCATCCGATTCATCCGGTCTCCAGAAATTCCATGTATGAGTATGGAATCGAGGTCACCATCGGGGATAATGTATGGATCGGAGGCAATACCGTGATCCTGCCCGGAGTGCATATCGGAAGCAATACGGTGATCGGTGCGGGCAGTGTTGTGACGAAGGATATCCCGGACTGGTGTGTGGCAGCAGGAAATCCATGCAGGGTCGTGAAGAAGATCACGGAAGCGGATAAGAAATATTACTATAAAGACCGCGAGTTTGATGAGGAGGCCTGGGAGCAGATCAGGAGCCTTTAGGCGTACGGTGATCTTTTCCGGCAATGGTACTATGCGAACAAATTTACAAAAAGCAGAACAAAAATTACTATCTGAGTATACATTGCTATGATAAGCTGGTAGTATTAGATGATATGTAAATTTTAAATTTAGGAATCGGGAGTGAGAGAAAAATGGAACAGATTAGATATCATAAACTTCTGCATGGCGGAGACTACAACCCTGATCAGTGGCTGGATTATCCAAAGGTGCTTGAAAATGACATAAAGTACATGAAAGAAGCTGGTGTGAACTGCGTCAGCCTGGGGATCTTTTCCTGGGCCAGGCTGGAACCAAAAGAAGGGATGTATGACTTTCAGTGGCTGCAGGAAATTATGGACCGTCTGTATTCAAATGGTATCTATACAATTTTGGCTACCCCCTCAGGTGCATTGCCGCACTGGATGACGGATCAGTATGATGAAGTAATGAAGATGTATGGCAGTGGGGTCCGTAGAAAGCATGGCCAGAGACATAACTTTTGTCCCTCTTCTCCCGTATTGAGGGAAAAGATGCATGCAGTGAATGAGGCGCTTGCAAAGCAGTTCGGACATCACGAAGGACTTCTGGCATGGCATATATCCAATGAATATGGCGGTGACCTAAAGGAAGTGGGATGTCACTGCCCATATTGTGAGGCGAATTTTAGAAATTGGCTCAGGGAGAGATATCAGACGCTTGACGAGCTGAATCATGCATGGTGGACCTCGTTCTGGGGCAATATTTATACAGACTGGGAGCAGATCATCACTCCATCTGATAACAGTGAGTTAACGATGCATGGAATGAAACTGGACTACAAGAGATTTGTAAGCGATCAGATGCTGGATTTTGCAAAGGCAGAAATAGCTGCAGTCAAAAAATACAGTGACAGACCATGCCTGTCTAATTTTATGGAGACCTTTAAGGAACTGGATTATTTTAAATGGGCGGGAGAATTCGACATTGTGTCATATGATAATTATCCGAGGTGGCATGTGAATGAGATGAATGAAGCAGCGCTGCAGGCTGCGTTTGCCCATACATTGATCAGAAGCCTTAAGAAGCAGCCGTTTCTCATGATGGAGAGCACCCCTTCTGTGGTGAACTGGTTCCCCAGAAATTCTCTGAAAAGACCGGGTATGCATGCACTGTCATCCTTACAGGCCGTAGCGTATGGAGCTGACAGCGTGCAGTATTTCCAATGGAGAAAGGGCCGCGGAGGTTTTGAAAAGTATCATGGTGCGGTGATCGACCATAAAAACGGAAACAACACCAGAGTGTTCAGGGATGTGGCAGAACTTGGGGATAGACTTAAACGTATTTCAGAAAAAGTTTTAGGCACATGCAATAAGCCAAAAGTTGCATTTGTATTTGACTGGGAAAACTTTTGGGCTGTGGAGGATGCAGCAGCAATCGTATCACCCTTTAAGTATCTGGAAAGAATTTCTGATTATTTTAAAGGGCTGTGTGAGGCAGGCGTAGATGTTGATATGGTAAATATGGATGATACTTTAGAGGGATATGCGCTTGTCATTGCCCCGGCTAACTATATGTACAGGGGGAACTATATCGATACAGTCAAAAGATATGTAGCGGATGGGGGCACATACGTGACTACATACTGGAGCGGAGAAGTTAATGACTCGGATCTCTGCTTCCTTGACGAGCATCCGCTTAGAGAACTGCTCGGAATCAGAACCGAAGAAATCGATGTCCGTCCACTTGATACGGTAAATCATGTACTCTATCAGGATAAAGCATATGAGATCAAAGATCTTTGTGCGATTTGCCATGCAGAAACAGCAGAAGTTCTGGGAGTATATGAAGCAGATTTCTATCAGGGCTATCCGGCACTGACAAAGCATAAATATGGGAAGGGACAGGCATATTTTATAGCTGCTGAAGCAGAGTATGAATTCATCAAAGCTCTGTATCATGAAATCCTACAAGAAAATGGCTTGAATTGTGAACTGACAGACGCGATTGCTAAAAATGTATTTATTACGAGAAGAGTCTCTAAGGATGGGACGAGGAGCTTATGGTTTGTAATGAATTTTAATACCACAGGAGAAGTGATACATACGAACTTCGAATGCGAGGATATTGAAACGGGAGAAGTATTAAGGGATCAAGTGGAACTTGCTGCTTATCAGTGCAGGATATTGGAGAGAAAATATTCATAGTACGATGGAACTAATGATATGATAAACTTATCAGAGTAAAGAAAAAGGAAGCTGATACTTACGAAATAGAGAGTATCAGCTTCCTGAATTTTTTCCAGAAGAGATCTAAAATTTTATCAATTGGGTTGATCTGTTATAAATCAGGAAAACCAAGCTTTCCCTTGAAAATTTCAAGAAGGTCACTATCTGATTTATCAGAATTCTGTTCTATGACCTGATAAATATCCTGAATGGTTTCTACCGTTTCTTCTAAAGCTTCGGCAGTTTCAGCAGGTGATTTCCCTTTATCGTACTTTTTTCTAGCTTGTGTAATCAGTTTGAGCAGTTCTCCTTCTTTAAGTCCTTCTTTAAGCCCCTCTTTAAGTCCTTGCTTAAGTCCTTCTTTCATTCCCTGATTCGTAGCAGTCCTGATCCGGCTGATCTCATCAGTGATCGCCATCTCCCTGCGGAGATACAGGTATCTCTCCATTTCGCTCTGATTGATTTTTTCCATCTCATCTTTTGCCGCTTCCATATAAGGATTTCCTTTGGCTTCCATACAAACCGCCTCCCAGTCCGTTGCTGCTAACATCTTTGCCCAGTGATAAAGTTCCTGCTGCGCATCATCCGGGCATGTACGTTCCAGTTTTCTTAATTCTATCACATGGAAGAGGAATTTACTACTGTATACTTCATTCGTCTTGTCATCCGTCAGCAGGATCCGGTGATGAAATCCCGGACTTTTCATGAAGGAAAAATTCAAAATTCCAACATGAATGCAGGGTTCCATGTCTCCATATGTACTTCCATGAATGAACCCCTCAGTAAACATCCTGCAGTTATAGAATATACTCCGCTCGGACCAGTCTTCCTGGTAACGGTTCTGCAGTTCAATATTGATCTTACTATGATTGTTCAGATGGAGCTTAATGTCGAGAATTCCCTCTTTTTCATCGGCATTTTCTCCGGCTTCATACGGGTCGAGTATCTCGATCTGTACGATCTCATCTTCGGTCAGCCCCATAAGAGCCATCAGAAATCCTTTTGCCACCTTTGGATTTTTAAAGGTCTTGCGAAAAGCGTAATCATTCGTCAGGCAGATGTTCAGCCGCTCACTGCCGGCAGCGAGGCTGCGCAGATATTCCTCCCGTGAGAGGGCGGTCCTGACAGGGTTCCTTTGTTCTTCTTTTTGGATCATAAGCAAATGTCCTCCTTGTTCTGTGTGTTATGAGTTCCTGGATATCCCTTCCCAGAAAAAACAAGAATAGACTGCGATATGATACACGAATTTCCCTATTGTACTCGAATAAGTTTAGGATAACATGGACGAAGGGGAGTGACAAGTAGGTTTGTACTATAAAATCTATTTTTCAATTTCCTTCTGGCTGTAAATGAAAGTGTAATTGAGAAATATTATCAAAAATGCTTGACATTTCCAATTGAGAAATATATAATAACCATGAAATTGAAAATCATTATCAATAAATTGATCGGAGGAATCGTGATGCCATTATCAATGCTTAGAGAAGGGGAACCTAATACTATCCGCAGAATCGGAGGAAAAGAGGAGACAAGAAGATTTTTGGAAAATCTCGGCTTTGTTACAGGAGGGAAAGTAACGGTGGTTTCTGTTAACGGCGGCAACATGATCGTGAATGTGAAGGATTCCAGAGTTGCCATCGGAAGGGATATGGCGAATAAGATCATGGTAGGCTAACCTCATCAGGAAAACGGCTGGGCGGATTTTTGATATCCGCTTTGACTGAGATGGAAAATAGAGTGATTTTGGAGGAAAGAGCGATGGAAACATTAAAAGATATCCCGTGCGGCAAAAAGGTCAAGGTATCGAAGCTGACAGGGGAAGGTCCCGTGAAGAGACGGATCATGGATATGGGAATCACAAAAGGAGTGGAGGTCTTCGTGAGAAAGGTTGCGCCTTTTGGTGATCCTGTAGAAGTTACCGTCAGGGGGTATGAACTCTCCCTTAGAAAAGCGGATGCAGAAATGATACTGGTCGAATCTCTATAGGAGATTCTGTCATGCGTGCCCTGGGGGACTGTGGCAAATACCGCAAATCAAAGTATCATATCAGGAAGTAAAAAGATCAGGAGGAAATGGGAAAATGGCTGTTAAAATTGCACTGGCAGGAAACCCGAACTGTGGGAAAACGACGTTGTTCAATGCACTGACCGGTTCGAATCAGTTTGTAGGAAACTGGCCGGGGGTTACGGTGGAGAAAAAGGAAGGAAAGCTGAAAGGGTATAAGGATGTAGTCATCACAGACCTTCCGGGGATTTATTCACTTTCCCCGTACACATTGGAGGAAGTGGTGGCCAGGAATTATCTGATCCGGGAAAGACCGGATGCGATCCTGAACATCATAGACGGGACGAATCTGGAAAGAAACCTTTATCTGACGACGCAGCTGATCGAGCTGGGAATTCCGGTGATCATGGCTGTCAATATGATGGATGTTGTGGAGAAGAACGGTGATAAGATCCATATTGAAAAGCTGGGCAGGAAACTGGGGTGCGAAGTTGTAGAGATCTCTGCACTGAAAGGAACCGGCGTAGCCGCGGCGGCCAAAAGAGCAGCAGCGGCGGCAGGCAGGAAGCAGGCGGCCAAGCTGGTACATAGATTCGCCCCGGAGGTTGAGGATGTGCTGGAATCCATTGAACAGAAGCTGGGGGATGAGGTCCCTGAGGAACAGAAACGTTTCTTCGCAGTCAAGCTGCTGGAAAAGGATGAAAAAATCAAGGAACAGATGACCCGGGTACCGGATGTGTCGGAGGAGATCCAGGCAATCGAGGCAGAAATGGATGATGATACGGAAAGCATCATTACGAATGAAAGATATGTTTATATTTCTTCTATGATCGACGAGTGTTATACTAAAAAGAGCAAAGGTAAAATGACAACCTCTGATAAGATCGACCGGATCGTGACAAATAGATTTCTGGCACTACCGATTTTCGCTGTGGTGATGTTTATCGTGTATTATGTTTCAGTGACAACCGTTGGGACATGGGCGAAAGACTGGGCGAACGACGGTGTTTTCGGAGAGGGATGGAGCTTTTTTGGAATCCATGTGCCGGGCGTTCCGGTGATCATCGAGTCAGCGCTTAACGCAGTCGGCTGCGCACCGTGGCTTCAGGGACTGATCTTAAACGGAATTGTTGCGGGTGTTGGTGCGGTCCTCGGATTCGTGCCGCAGATGCTGGTATTGTTTATCTTTCTGGCATTTTTGGAAGCGTGCGGCTATATGGCAAGGATCGCCTTTATCATGGACCGTCTTTTCCGTAAATTCGGTCTGTCCGGGAAATCCTTTATTCCCATGCTGATCGGAAGCGGCTGTGGGGTTCCCGGAATCATGGCATCCCGTACGATTGAAAATGACCGCGACCGGAAGATGACCATTATGACGACTACCTTTATCCCGTGCGGCGCCAAGCTTCCGATCATCGGACTGATTGCAGGCGCGCTGTTCGGCGGAGCGTGGTGGGTGGCACCGAGTGCTTATTTTGTCGGGATCGCAGCGATCATCTGCTCCGGGATCATTTTAAAGAAGACAAAAATGTTTGCGGGAGATCCGGCGCCGTTCGTTATGGAACTTCCGGCTTACCACCTTCCGACAGTCAGCAATGTCCTGCGCAGCATGTGGGAGCGCGGCTGGTCTTTCATTAAGAAGGCTGGTACGATCATCCTTCTCTCCACCATTCTTGTGTGGTTCACCTCTTATTTCGGATGGGTGGACGGAACATTCAGAATGTTAGAGGATATGGAACTGAATCACAGCATCCTGGCGGCTGTGGGCAATGGAATTGCATGGATCTTCACACCTCTGGGATGGGGCGACTGGAGATCGGCAGTGGCAGCGATCACTGGTCTGGTTGCCAAGGAAAATGTGGTCGGTACCTTTGGAATTCTGTATGGTTTTGCAGAAGTGGCAGAGGAAGGAAACGAGATCTGGGGGACTCTGGCAGGGAGCATGACGGCTGCTGCGGCTTACTCATTCCTCGTATTCAATCTTCTGTGTGCACCATGCTTTGCCGCAATGGGAGCGATCAAGAGAGAGATGAACAATGCAAAATGGTTCTGGTTTGCGATTGGATACCAGACCCTGCTGGCATACATGGTTTCACTTTGCGTATATCAGATCGGTACCTTTGCAGCAACAGGCGTGTTCGGCGCAGGAACAATCGTGGCAGCGCTGTTAATTGCAGGATTTATTTACCTGCTGGTAAGACCATATAAAGAAAACACGGCCTTGAAGGTCAACTTAAAACATACCGTATCGGTAAAATAGATTCATCACTTTGACACTCCCGGTCAGGGGCATTGTAAAAGGAGGAGGCTTTATGGGAACATTTATTGTAGGAGCAGTCATCGCAGGTATCGTTGCATTTATAGTCAGAGGCATGATCCGTGATAAGAAGAACGGAAAATCCATCCACTGCGGAGGAGACTGCAGCCATTGCGGCGGACACTGCGGACATCACGAGTAAGAAGGATCACCGGTTGATTCCCGGTAAAGCTGCACTCTAAGACAGAAAACATACCCTTTAAGGATGCCTTATAAGGAAAGAAAATCGAAGCGCTTATTGAGAACAGGAGCTTATGTGAACCGAATGGTTTCAGTAACCCCTCAATCCCACTAGGCGCTTTTTGTTTAGCAAAAATTGGAAGAAATGAACAGAGATTCATGACAGATCAACGAGAGAATGGAACATAAAGAGGTGGATATGAAAAAAATAATCAATAGTATGTTTATCGCACTTGGATTTTTATTGATCGGATTAGGGGCTTTTGGAATCGCGCTTCCGGTGCTTCCGGCAACTCCCTTTCTGATACTGGCGGCGGTCTGCTTTGCAAAAGGTTCGAAGCGCTTCCATACTTGGTTTTTAAGTACTGCACTTTATCAAAAATATGTGGAGCCGGCAGTGAATAAAAAGGAAATGGAAAAAGGCGCGAAGAGAAAGACGATTCTTACGTTGTGTCTGATCTTTACGGTCAGCTTTTTACTGGTACCGGTCTGGCAGGCGAGGGCAGCGATTTTACTGGTGGCACTGTTCCACATTTATTACTTTACATTCAAGATCAGAACCACATCATTATCGGGAAGGGAGCCTGCCGCAGATGAGTAGGAAGATCGATATAGATGAGTAGGAAAGTCGATATAGAAGAGAAAAGGAGACAGACATCATGAAAAAATACGGAGAACTTTTATTTTACATCATAACAGCGGTCATGGTGATTTCAGGATTTTGTATCCATCCACTGGGCGGGATCATGGCGGTCAAGATCGTTCATAAAGCATCTGGACTTTTATTCTGCATATTCCTGATCGGACATGCCACACGTTATGGAAGAAGATTCAGGAGGAAAAAAGCACATGTTTCATAAACGATTATTAAAAGAATTTAAAGAAAACCGAAAGTATACGGCAGGTATGGTAGTGACCCAATGGGTGATCCTGCTTGCAAATGTGATTTTGATGCTGAGCGCAGCATCCTTTATCGGCCGGATGCGCACACAGAGCCTGACTGCCTCTGATTTCCAGAAGATCCTGCTTGTCCTAACCGGGGCATTACTCGTCAGAGCAGCGATGAATACCTTAAACAGCAGGTTTTCCTTTCTGGCATCTACGGCAGTAAAAAGGGGACTGCGGGAAAAAGTTTACAGAAAATTGATGGAGCTGGGAAGCCGTTACCGTGAGACTGCTGCGACTTCCGAGGCCGTGCAGGTTAGTACAGAAGGGGTGGATCAGCTGGAGATCTATTTTGGGAAATATATTCCGCAGTTTTTCTACAGCCTGTCAGCTCCGGTGATACTGTTTGTTATTGTCGGCAGCATGAACATGAAAACAGCGGCAGTGCTTCTTCTGTGTGTCCCGCTGATCCCTATTTCGATCGTGGCAGTACAGAAATTTGCCAAAAAGATGCTCCGGAAATACTGGGGGACCTACACCGAATTAGGAGATTCTTTTCTGGAAAATCTGCAGGGACTGACGACCCTGAAAATTTATCAGGCGGACGAACGGTATGCCGTGAAAATGGATGAGGAAGCGGAAAAGTTTCGCAGGATCACGATGCGGGTCCTGATCATGCAGCTGAATTCCATCAGTGTGATGGATCTGGTCGCATATGGCGGCGCGGCAGCAGGAATCCTCATCGGAGTGCTGGAATTCACAAATGGCAGGATCAGCCTGGCAGAGTGCTTTTTTATGATCATGATCTCTGCGGAATTCTTCCTTCCGCTGCGTCTGCTGGGTTCCTTTTTCCATATCGCTATGAATGGAAATGCAGCGGCAGACAAGATCTTCCGCCTCCTGGACGCTCCGGTGCCGGATAAGGGACATGTGACAGAGATCGAAGACAGCTCGCTTAATTTTGAGGGGGTAACCTTTGGATATGACGATGGGAAAACTGTCTTAAAAGATATCAGTTTTCAGGTGGAGGCGGGAAGCTTCACCGCACTGGCAGGAGCCTCCGGATGTGGGAAGAGCACCATTTCTTCTCTGCTGATGCGCGATTATCTGGACTATGAGGGGGACATAAAAATCGGAGGCATTCCGGTTCGAAAGATCAACGAAGATGCTCTGTATCAGAAGATCACCAGAATCCGTCATGACAGTTATCTGTTTCAGGGAACCGTGAGAGAAAACCTGAGGATGGGAAAGAAAGATGCCACGGCAGAAGAAATGTTCTGGGCGCTGAGAAAAGTCAACCTCTATGATACTGTGATGGAAAAAGGAGGGCTGGACATGCAACTGGAGGAACAGGCATCAAACCTGTCCGGCGGACAGAAGCAGCGGCTTGCTCTGGCGCGGGCGATTCTGCATGACAGCGATATTTATATTTTTGATGAGGCCACCTCTAATATCGATGCAGAGAGTGAAAATCAGATCATGGATGTGATCCGCGAACTGGCAGCGGTGAAGAGTGTGATCCTGATCTCCCACAGGCTCGCCAATGTGACGGAGGCAGACCAGATCCTGATGATACAGGATGGAACTGTCGTGGAACGGGGAAGACATGAGGAGCTTTTGAGGAAACGGGGAGCCTATGCCAAGCTTTATATGAGTCAGAAGGAACTAGAAAAATATGCACAGGAGGGAGCGGCGTAATGGAAAGAAATAGAAAAAAAGAGCGGAGTTCCTGGCAGGTTATGGCAGGACTGATCACCATGATAAGGCCTCTTCTGGGCTGGATGTTTCTTGCAGTATTCATGGGATGTCTGGGAAATCTTGCCGCTGCATTCCTGACTATTTTTGGCGGTTATGGAATGCTGAATGCCGCGGGAGCTGGAGTGGAGTTCACGTTTAAAAGTATAGCCATTATTTTAATCATACTGGCTGTATTCAGGGGAATCCTGCGATATGCAGAGCAGTCCTGTAACCATTATATCGCGTTTAAACTTCTGGCAGGGATCCGCCATCAGGTATTTGATGCACTTCGGAAGCTGGCTCCGGCGAAGCTGGATGGCAGTGATAAGGGGAATCTGATTTCCATCATCACAAGTGATATCGAGCTTCTTGAGGTTTTTTATGCACACACGATCTCGCCGGTCGCGATCGCTGTTATCACATCCGTTGTTATGACAGTTTACTTAGGGATGCAGCATCCGCTGGCAGGATTAGTCGGAATGGGAGCTTATGTGATCGTGGGGATATTAATTCCGGTGAGAAACAGCAGAAAGGGGAGAAAAAACGGACAGAAGTACAGGGATTCTTTCGGAAACTTGAATACCTCGGTCCTGGATAATCTCTATGGACTGGACGAAATACTCAATTACCAGCAGAAGGAAAACCGGATGGAGGATATGGCACAGAAAACCAGGCGGATGGAACAGACCAGTGAGAAGTTGAAAAAGGATGAAAATACACAGAGGATCGCTACGGATTCGGTGATTCTTACATCCGGCATCCTGATGCTTGTGGTCTGCGGATATTTGGTACAGACAGGAAGATTGGAATTTTATCAGGGAGTGGCTGCTGTGATCGGAATGATGAGTTCTTTTGGGCCGACCGCGGCACTGTCTGCATTATCAAACAATCTGAATCATACCCTGGCGAGCGGAAACCGGGTGTTGAATCTGCTGGAGGAGAGCCCGGTGGTAACGGACAATCTGGAGGGCGCGAAGCTGCCGGAAGGAGACGCAGCCTGCCAGGATGTCAGCTTCAAGTATGAAGATGCATCCCGGGAGGTCCTGGAAGGTTTTCATGCAACATTTGAGCCTGGAAGGATACACGGGATACTTGGAAAAAGCGGATGCGGCAAATCAACCTTGTTAAAATTGATGATGCGTTTCTACCAGACAGACCAGGGCAGCATCAGCTATGGAGGAACGAATGTGAATGAAATCCAAACAAAATCCCTGCGCAGAGGAATCTCATATGTGACTCAAGAAACATTTTTGTTTCATGACACCATTGAGAACAATATCAAGATAGCAGATGAACATGCAACTCGTGAGGAGGTAATGGAGGCAGCCAAAAAAGCATCCATTCATGAGTTTATCATGTCTCTTCCCCATGGGTATGACAGTAAACTGACCGAACTTGGAGATTGTATTTCCGGGGGCGAGAGACAGCGCATCGGAATTGCAAGGGCATTTCTGCATAACAGCAGGATGATCCTGCTCGATGAACCGACGAGCAATATTGACAGCCTGAACGAAGGGATCATCCTGAACAGTCTGGAAAGAGAAAAGGAGGGGAAGACGATCCTTTTAGTTTCCCACAGGAGGTCAACCATGGGAATCGCGGATCAGGTGGTCTCGATGTAATAGTTTTCATACGGCCGAACTCTCATAGTTACCTGAAGGTGCCTGATTTACGTCTGGTGAAAAAAGGAGTACAATGTGGATAAGTAAAGTATTGGAGGGCAGCTATGAGGAGAAATCGATTTGAAATGGAGTTTTCAGAAACGACTTCCAGGGGAGAGCTCTGTGATGAGAATAGGATCCGTCAATTAAAGGCTAAGCTGCAGAATGCAGATGCGGTACTGATCGGTGCAGGCGCCGGTTTGTCTACGTCTGCCGGCTTTGTCTATACCGGCCCGCGATTTCAGGAGAATTTTCAGGATTTTATTGAAAAGTACCATTTTCAGGATATGTATTCAGGCGGCTTCTATCCTTTTGCCACGCCGGAGGAGCACTGGGCATACTGGAGCCGCTATATCTATATCAACCGGTATCAGGAGGCACCGAAGCCGGTATACGCAGATCTATACGAACTGATAAAAGAGAAGGACTATTTTGTGATCACGACAAATGTGGATCACTGCTTTCAAAAGGCCGGATTTGAGAAAGAGAGGCTCTTTTATACCCAGGGTGACTTTGGGCTATGGCAGTGTTCCAAGCCTTGTCATGCACAGACTTATGATAATGAAGAGAGTATCCTGCGGATGGTGAAAGAACAGCGAAAGATGCGGGTGCCATCGGAGCTTGTACCGTATTGTCCGCGTTGTCATGCCCCGATGAGCATGAATCTGAGGGCGGATCATACCTTTGTGGAGGACGAGGGATGGCACCGGGCCTGTCAAAGATATGAGAGTTATCTTGAGCAGCATAAAGATGCCCATGTACTTTTGCTGGAATTGGGGTGTGGGATGAACACGCCGGGGATCATTAAGATTCCATTCTGGAAATTGACCCGGAAGTATGAGAATTTCCGTTATGTGTGCATCAATCAGGGAGAGGCATGGGCCCCGGAAGAAATCAGACCGCGGGCGCTGTGTATCAATATGGATATTGCAGAGGTATTGAGTGAGATTTTGACGCAAGTGGATCCAGGGAGCAGTCTGCATTGTGAAGGAAACAGAGCAGATGAATTATTGTAGTTGAAAAAGGAGGAATATCCCATGACACATGATGAGCAGCGAGAGTATCTCATAGAAGCGCTTTTAAAGGAAGAGACTCAGTATGCAGACATAAAGATCCCGGCAGACACAGACCAGCAGAAGAACCTCTTAAGAAGTCTGATGAATGTCCGTCCGCCCAGGCCGGTCAGTGAAGAGTTTTTGAAGATCCAGGATGAATATCTGAGTGAGGAAGTCAGACGAAAGGGCATGGTAGATGTAAAAACGCTGGAGCCAGTTCACCGCGACAGAAGGATGTTTTTGTGGAAGGGGGATATAACGACTTTGAAAGCAGATGCTATCGTCAATGCGGCTAACAGTGCATTATTGGGATGTTTTCATCCATGTCATTCCTGCATCGACAATATCATCCACAGCCTGAGCGGTATCCAGCTTCGGCTTACCTGTGCTGAGCTGATGAAAAGGCAGGGGCATGAAGAGCCGACGGGAACGGCCAAGATCACACCTGCTTTTAATCTTCCATGCACCTATGTGCTGCATACTGTGGGACCGATCGTATGGGGAGAGCTGACTAAGACACACATAAGGCAGCTGGCAGATTGTTACCGGTCTTGTCTTAAGCTTGTGACAGAATATGGGTTAAAAAGTGTGGCCTTCTGCTGTATTTCTACGGGGGAATTTCATTTTCCGCAGGAGAAGGCAGCAGAGATCGCAATCCAGACGGTGACAGAATATTTAAAGGAGGATACACAAATTGAAAGAGTGATCTTCAATGTATTCAAACAGGAGTATTATGAAATTTATAAGAGGCGGCTGTCATGATTTCCTTAAAAAGCAGTATTATAATATGATCCCGCTCCTGCTTCATAAATATGTTTTAAATCACAGCGCTCACCATTTTGGCGGGCGCTTTTTACATGGTTGAAAAACTTTCAAAACAAAACCTGAAAGAATTTGGAAGAATTATTATAAATTACTTAAGAAATGAATTTTGGCAGTACAACAGAAAAAAAGTCTGCTATAATATCCAATAAGATGTGATTTAAGAAGTATTTCATCTATTTATCAGGACTGCCTTTTAGGAAGCTATGCATGAGCGGATTCTGTGATTTAAGATAAAATAAGAGGAGTTGTACATCATGAAAAATAAATTCAGGACGAATAAAGCAGTCATTCCGGATTATGCAGTATTTCCGCTGTTATCCTGTGTGACTCTGAATTTCCTGGTCTATATGGGAACAGATTTGGTGGCAAAAGGGTGGAAGCATTATGACCTTACCCTTCCAATAGACAGGGCAGTGCCTCTGGTTCCGGCATTTGCATCCGTATATCTGGGATGTTACATATTCTGGATCGTGAATTATATATTAATTGCGCGGCAGGGAGAAGAACACTGCATCCGGTTTGCAACAGCGGATATGATGTCCAGGCTGATCTGTGGAGCATTCTACCTGTTGATGCCGACGACCAATATAAGGCCTGCGGTCACAGGCTCCGGTCTCTGGGAGACGACGCTTTTGTTTATATACAGCATTGATTCCCCCACAAGGCTGTTTCCATCTATCCACTGCCTTGTGAGCTGGTTTTGTTACATCGGTATTCGGAAGCAGAAGAATGTGCCGAAGGCATACCGCATTTTTTCCTGTTTCTTTGCCCTGCTGGTCTGTGTCTCCACTCAGCTGACAAAGCAGCATTATATCGTAGATGTGATCGGAGCCATTCTGGCTGCGGAAGGTACATACTGGCTGGCATTCCATACACAGCTATATCAATATCCGAAGAAGCTGTTTGACTGGCTCTATCGGAAATGCTTTCGCAGGAAATTAAGTCCTGTGGGAAAGAGAGTGAATTGTGGCGAGTAAAAAGAAAAAAATAATCAATACAATATTTCTGGTGGTCGTATTTGCACTGACGATCTACAGTGTATTTAAAGGAGAAGACCTGCATGCAGTACTGCATGCGATCATGAAGGTGAATCCTCTTTACTTGTTCCCGGCGGTGGCAGGTGTTGTGATCTTCATATGGGGAGAATCGATCATTATCCACTATATGCTTGGCACGTTGAAGATACATACGAAGAAGAGGACCTGTTTCCAATATTCCTGCGTAGGATTCTTTTTCAGTGCGATCACACCCTCTGCCAGCGGCGGGCAGCCGATGCAGATTTATTATATGAGAAAAAATAAAATTCCCGTTCCGGTCTCGACATTAGTGCTGATGATTGTTACAATAACATATAAATCAGTCCTTGTTGTGATTGGCCTGTTTGTTGCATTTTTCCAGAGAGGCTTTGTACATAAATATCTGGAGGGAATCCTTCCGGTGTTCTATCTGGGGGTGGCTCTGAATGTGGGCTGCTGTATCGCAATGACCATACTGGCCTTCCACCCGGCTCTTGCAAAAATGATCATGATGAGCTGCCTGGGGATTCTGGAACGGCTCAGGATCATGAAGCACAAGCCGGAACGTACGGAGAAGCTTGCGGCTTCCATGGATCAGTACAATGCGACGGCGGCATATTTAAGAAGCCATATAAAGGTGATCATCAATGTGCTGGCGATCACGTTTTTCCAGCGTTTTGCACTGTTTTTTGTGACTTGGTTCGTATACCGGGCATTCGGCCTAAAAGGAGCGCATATATATGATATTGTAATGCTGCAGGCTGTCGTATCAGTCTCTGTGGATATGCTCCCGCTTCCGGGCGGTATGGGGATCAGTGAGAACCTGTTCCTGGTCATCTTCAAGAGCATCTTTACAGCAGGGCTCTTACTGCCGGGAATGGTTCTGAGCAGAGGGATCGCCTATTATGTTCAGCTGCTTTTTAGCGCGGGGATGACCTTGTTCACCCATGTTACGATCGGGTTAAGAGAAAGAAAGGATACGTCCTCCTTTCCTGTCTCCAAAGCGAAGATGGGGAAGTCAGGAGTCCTGCCGTAGACAAAGAGAAAATCTAAAGAGAAAAGAGAGAAAGAAATGATTGGATTTTATAATTATACAGTAGTATTGACCTATATCAGTCTGGCGACCTCTGTTTTTGGAATGACACAGGCAGTCCATGGCCGTTTTAAGACTGCCATATTCTGTCTGGCCCTGTCAGGTCTGTTTGATATGTTTGACGGAAAGATCGCAAGAAGAAAAAAAGACCGGACAGAGGATGAAAAAGCGTTTGGTATTCAGATTGATTCCTTGTGCGATGTGGTGTGCTTCGGTGCTTTCCCGGCGCTGATCTGTTATCTGCTGGGTGTCAGGGGGCCGATCGGGATGGCAGTGATCGCTTTATACTGTGTGAATTCTGTTGTGAGGCTCGCATATTTTAATGTGATGGAGGCAAAGAATGCCCTTGTTACCGAAGATGGCGAAAAGTTTTACAGAGGGCTTCCCATCACATCTATGGCAATCGTCCTTCCGCTGGTATTCATGGTGCAGTTTTTTGTATCAGATTGGATATTCCGTGTCTGTCTGCATCTGGCACTGCTGATCGTGGGAATCTTGTTTGTAGTAGATTTTCGCCTGAAAAAGCCGAAAAATGCCACACTTGCGGTTCTGGTAGCGATCGTGGCCACAGCGGTCATTATTATGATCGTCTTTACCCGATACAGGGTAAGCTATCATCCGGGCTGGCCATGGCTGTCATGGGTAAGAAGGCTGTAGTATAGAAAGGCGCTTTACAGCGTTTGAGTAATATGGTAAAAGTGAATAGTAAATACAACTATGAGTGTGCTGCGCGGAGAATGGTCCGGCGGTACACTCTTGTATTATGAAATATGAGAGTAAAGGAAAGAGAGTGAAGGTACAGATGAAGTATATAGACAGAGAAGGGAAAATTACAACAGAGGATTCCGGTCAGGATAAGCTCTTAAAATGGATGTACACCCACAGTGTGGGCAGAGGAATGATCAGGCTATTCGTTCACCCGGCGGTCTCAAAAGCGGGAGGGTGGCTGCTGGAACGAAAGTGGTCACGCTGTCTGATCAGGCCGTTTATCAAAAGGAATCAGATAGACATCAGTGGCTGTGTGAAACAGGAGTTCTATTCCTACAATGATTTTTTTACGAGGCAGATGAAGCCAGAGTGCCGGCTGCCAGAGGGGGATGAGAGAACCCTTATCAGTCCATGTGACGGAAAGCTGAGTGTCTATCCGATCACGCAGGAAAACGGTGAAAGGAGCAGCTTCTGTATTAAAAATACTTCCTATACGGTAGAATCCCTTCTTCGTTCGGAAAAGCTGGCCTCTTACTATGAGGGCGGAACAGCTTGTATCTTTCGGCTGACCGTAGATGATTATCACAGATACTGCTATGTGGATGATGGCTGGAAATCGGCGAACTGTCATATTCCAGGGATCTTTCATACTGTGAATCCGATCGCCAATGATGTGGTACCGATCTACAAAGAGAATACAAGAGAATTTTCACTTTTGGAGAGCAGACATTTTAAGACCATATTAATGATGGAGGTCGGAGCCCTGATGGTTGGCCGGATCACCAATTATCATGAGGAGTGTGAGGTGAAAAAGGGCCAGGAGAAGGGAAGGTTTGAATTTGGCGGCTCCACCGTGATCCTTTTGTTCCAGAAGGGGGCTGTGAAGATCGATGAGCGGCTGATAGAAAATACGGAGAACGGATTCGAGACCATCGTGAGGATGGGAGAGCGGATCGGAGAATGCGGTAAAACTTCCGGGATACAAAATTATTAATTTTCGGGTTCATATATTAATCTGAAGAGAGAAATTAGAGATTCCCGGGCAGAGAGTTGGACAATTTTATATACAAAAACCGGAGATCATATTCAAGTAGAAAAAGCCCTGATATCTCACTTCGTGCTAAGATATCCATGTGATATGAAAATAAAGTAAAAAAGCATGGAGACCAGGAGGAAGATAGAATGAAGAGGTATGCATTTGGCGTAGATATAGGCGGTACAACTGTAAAAATGGGATTATTTGAAACGGACGGAAAGCTGCTTGATATGTGGGAGATCCCCACACGAACGGAGAATGGCGGAAGGTTTATACTCGGAGATATCCAGGAAGCGGTTTATGAAAAGCTAAGTAAAAAAGGAATCTCGCATCTGGATGTGGAAGGGATCGGCATGGGTGTTCCAGGGCCTGTCGGAGCTGATGGGACGGTGTTTAAATGTGTCAATCTCGGCTGGGATATTTTCAATGTAGAGAGAGAGCTTGGTGAATTGACCGGGATGCGTGTGAAAGCCGGAAATGATGCCAATGTCGCAGCTCTTGGTGAAATGTGGCAGGGCGGCGGCAGAGGCTGCAAAAACATGGTAATGGTTACACTTGGTACAGGGGTAGGCGGAGGTGTTATCATCGACGGACATATCCTGCCGGGAGAAAACGGGGCAGCAGGGGAGATCGGACACCTGCCGATGACAGATGATGAGACAGAGTGCTGTGGATGCGGGAAAAAGGGCTGCCTGGAGCAGTATGCTTCGGCTACAGGCATTGTGCGTATGACAAGAAAGTATTTTGAAGCACATGAGGATGCGGAAAGCTCCCTGCAAAGGATCAAAGATTTTACTGCAAAAGATATTTTTGATGCTGCCAAGGCAGGAGATGAAACGGCTGTGAAGATGGTAGACGAGGTGGGACGCATGCTGGGCAAAGGTCTTGCGCTTATCGCCTGTGTTGTGAACCCGGAAACATTCGTGATCGGAGGGGGAGTTGCAAAGGCAGGAGATATCCTGCTCAGTGCGATCCGTAAATATTATACAGAATATGCATTCCATGCAGCAAAAAATACAGACTTTCGCCTGGCCTCCCTGGGGAACGAAGCCGGGATCTATGGCGGGGTAAAACTGATATTAGACTAATAAAACAAGGTGCCGGAGAATTCCGACACCTTGTTTTTAGCCTTTCAGCTGATGATAAAGCTCTGCCACTGCTGCATGGTAATAGGCTCCCGGCAGTGCATAGACTGCTGTCGATACGACCCTTGAGATGGAGGCGGGCAGTAGGAGACTGAACCGGTAGGACAAAAAGAAACACAGGGCGATCCAGCCCAGGAATGTCAACTGCATGATAAAGAGGTTCATTCTTTGACCGGCCGTCATATCCCGGCTGATCTGCATCGCCTGGGCCGGGGACAGCTCAGGTTTTTCGGCCAGGATCCAGGGGGTAAAGAAAGTTCGGTAGTATGCAAGGATCCCCGGCACAGCCAGGATCAGGCAGCCCGCAGCTACGGTAAGATACCTAAGTGCCATTCCCTTTACGATGGAAAGATAAACTCTGCTGCCCTGTGTAAAAAATCTCCACAGCGTAGAAAACTCTGTCCGTCCCTTTCTAAGTTCCAGATAGTATGCATGCTTGCCGGCTGTGAGAGGGAGATATATAAAGAGAAGGCCGGTTAGCAGAATCAGGATCAACAGGATAGAGCCTGCCTGTGTCAGTCTTGTAAAGCTTAGATCCTGTTCGAAGAACAGGGCCGGGATATCAGCGATCAGGCGCAGCAGCAGTACGATCAGATAGGCCTGGGCAAAGTTTTGGTTTAAGCAGGCGAGTCCTTTTTTCTTAATTTCTTTAGAAGTCCATACCATAGTTTTTATGAAAGGTCCCGGCAGATGCCGGGACCTCCTCCTCCATTTTTGAATTCATTGTTTACAGTCCGATTACAGATGCAATGATCGTAAATACTGCACAGATTGCCAGCTGGATCAGGAACATCGGCATTGCAAAACGGATCCATTTCTCATATCCCACATTACCGGCACCGAGGCAGGCATTTGTAGTAGAGCTTGTAGGAATCACTACATTACTGAAGCCTTCACCGCCCTGGAATGCAACGATCGCTGTCTGCATGGTAACACCTGTCAGAGAAGCGATTGCTGCCATGAAAGGCATAACCAGAGTTGCCTGTCCGCTTCCTGACGGTACAAAGAAGTTGATTACAACGTTAGCAATCAGCATTCCCAGTGAGATCAGGGATGACGGAAGCATCTGTAACAGTGAAGATAATCCGGAAACGATGGTGTCCATGATCATACCATTTTCCAGGACGATCAGGATCGCACGGCCAAGTCCGATTGCAAGGGCACCGAATACCATCGTCTTAGCACCTTTGATCCAGGATGTACAGATCTTGTTACCGCCAAGTCCTCCGATGATTCCGGCCAGGATACCCATTCCAAAGAAAGCAGCGGCCATATCAGTGGTACCCCAGGATAATTTGAGGGAGCCGTATACGACACATCCTAAACCACCGAAAAGTACAAGGATCACGAGGATCTGACGTACGGAAAGCTTGGTTGAGAAGCTTTCCTGTGCTTTTTCATGAGCTTCTTTTTCACTTAACTCCAGTTCGTAGCAGTAGCTTAAAGATGGGGTAACCTTTACCTTCTTTGCATAGCGGATGATGTAAGCACATGTGAAGATCAGTGTTACGACCTGCCATACAACACGGAAGCCAAGTCCTGAGAACAGCGGGATTCCGGCGATCCCCTGTGCAACGGCTGTTGTGTAAGGGTTCAGGGCGCCGCAGGAGAATCCGATATAAACACCGCCGAGTACCATGGCGATACCAGTGATTGCGTCATAGCCGCATCGTCTGGCAAGCGCTACGCCAAGTGGGATGAACATGATCACCTGTGGGTCAAATGCCATCGTAGCACCCAGGATCGAGAAAATGGTGGTGATCGCAATGATCATCAGTGTCTCTTTTCCGTTCAGCCGATGCGCGATCTTGTTGATCCCTACATTTAAGGCATTTGTTTCATCAAAGATACCAAAGGTTCCTCCGCAGACAAATACGAAGAAAATCAATGCAGCCTGAGCTTCGAGCCCGGATGGGACTGCTTTCAGGAAGTCCATTAAGGAAATCGGATTGGACTCGACCTGATGGAAGGAATCTGCCACTACGATCATACGTCCGGCTTCATTTTCAACACGGTCGTAAGCGCCGGCAGGCAGGATATAGGTCAGTATCGCACATAGAATCAAGATCATGAAGATGATAAAGTAAGTGTGCGGGACTGCGATATCCCATTTTTTCTTCTGTTGTTTCTCATTCTTTTCGTTCATTTTCCTTTACTCCTTTAGTAAATTTCTACCTGTCCTATTTTCGAAAGACTAGGTTATTCGTATAAGCAAAAAACAAAAAATAATAATCTGCGGCCCTTGCTGTCTATGCAAATTATTGTTATAATGACTATAGATTTTTTGCTTATACCTATAAGCAGTTTTTATATTAGCATAAATTAATAATAAAAACAAGATAAATTGAGAAAAACTGTGCAAGTTTATGAGATTCATATTATCATTTACTGCCAGCTAAAAAGATAAATAATTTTGGAACTGAGGGATTTGAATGAAGAGCAATATTACAGCAAAAGAAATCGCGAAAATATGTGGAGTTTCCCAGGCAACGGTATCTTATGTCCTGAATGACCGGTCTGATAAACGTATCAGCCAGCAGACGATCGACCGGGTGAGAAGGGCGATCAAGGAGTATCACTATGTTCCGAATGAGGCTGCACGCAGCATGAAGAATAAAAAGTGTGCAGCCATCGGGATTGTCTGTGCCTGGGATTACAGCCGCCAGTCCTTCCTGGAGAC
Organism: Faecalicatena sp.; assembly: GCF_058819085.1. Classification (NCBI taxonomy): domain Bacteria; kingdom Bacillati; phylum Bacillota; class Clostridia; order Lachnospirales; family Lachnospiraceae; genus Faecalicatena; species Faecalicatena sp. Next base: position 351,323 of record NZ_JBZUUL010000002.1, on the reverse strand, counting down.
TATCGAGGGTATCGGAAGGCATTTGGATAAGATGCACCATACACTGACATTATTTTATGAGAAGAAGGAAGACACGTTCCCGTCCTATATCAATAGTTATAAATCTAACCTGATCGATGGGCTGATCTATATTTCGAATAAGGAACACGAACGCTTTGTAGAACCGGCGGAGAAATACGGTATTCCATATGTTGTAGTCTGTATGGACGGAGTCTTTTCGAAAAGGTCACCGAAGCCCCATGCTTTTGATGATGTTCTGGAGGAATGCGCAGCGTTCTGCAGGGAGAAGAATTTAAGATCTATCCGGTATTTTTCTGTAGATAATGAGGGTGTCTTTGTAAATAATAAGTTCCCGCAGTTTGAAAAGATCGTATCCCGGATCTACCCGGAGTGCGACCTGGAGCATGTGATCATTCCTGTCAGGTACCGCTGTCCGGAGAATATTTACCCGGGCTTAAAGGAATATATCGATACCCATGAGTTTGATATTGCGATCTCACACAACTATGATATCGGATATCTGCTGCAGAAGGAGATCCTAAAAAATGGAGTGGTGCTTCCGCAGCATCCGAAAAACCTGTTTATCAATAATGTAGATTTCTATGCGATCACATACCCATCCGTTTCCGGGATCTCCATCCCTTATTATGAGATGGGGCGGTATGCAGCAAAATTGATCCTGTCGATCCTGGCAGGAGAGGAGGAGGAATTTTCCTACCAGGAGTTTACATGCAGGCTGATCCACAGAGAGTCCACCCTGTGAAACAGGGGGGACTCCAGGCGGAATGTAACCCCTAAGCCGGTCCGTTCGCAGGGGGAAAAGTGGGGTTACTTTATGGGTGCAGTTTTTTCTTTCAGCCAGGCCTGTTCTTCTCCATTTAAGTATGGGGAGAGTTTGGCATAGGTCTGTTCGTGGTAGTTATTTATCCAGTCAAGTTCTTCTTTGGTGAGAAGCTCAGGGAGGATCAGGCTGGATTCGAATGGGCAGAAGGTGACGGTTTCAAATTTTAAAAATCTGCCGAATTCGTTGGTACAGTCCTCCTGGACCAGAAGATCGTTTTCCAGTCTTACTCCATGGCGTCCGGGCTTGTAGACGCCGGGTTCGTCAGAAAAGAGCATGCCGGTGTCGAGAGGGACTTGTTTGGCATAAGGGAAGGGCGGGGCAAATTCAGTGATGATCTTGCCGGGGCCTTCATGGACGTAGAGGAGGTATCCCATGCCGTGTCCGGTGCCATGACCATAATGGCGGGCATGGTTCCAGTGGACGGATTTTGCGATCCCGTCCAGGACATCACCGGTGGTTCCGTAGATAAAGTGCTGGGAAGCCAATGCGATGTTGGATTTGAGCGTCAAGGTATAGTCGGTCTTCATCTCCTTAGTACATGGGCCGACAGGGATCACACGTGTAATGTCTGTCGTGCCGGTCTTATAGTGGGCACAGAGATCAAACAGGAGCATCCCTTTCTTTTCTATCGTGGAGTGGATCTCTTTCGAAGGACGGTAATGCGGAAGGGCTGCATTCGGACCGTAGGCAATGATCGCCAGGTTGGCGGGCATCAGGTAATCCGGGTCCATCCTGCGGAAGGTCTCCAGGTCAGTGACAAGATCATATTCTGTGACCGGACCCGTTTCCAGGCGGTCATAGATATGCCGGATAAAACGAATGATCGCGACGCTTTCCTTGATATTACTTGCACGGATGTTTTCCTGCTCCACAGGATTTTTGCGGCTTTTTAAATAGGTTGCTAAGTCCATCTGCTCTATGATCTGTACGGCTTCTGGAATCGAAGAGTAGAGCTTTAGACTGGTCTTGTATGGATCGGTTAAAATCCTGCTCCCTGATGGAAGTTGAGATAAAAGCCTTGAGACATCATTTCTGGGAAATATGGTGATCCCGTCTTCCTCTAAGTGTGACCGGGTTACTGCATCCAGCTTTTCTTCATCCATGCACAGACAAGCGCTCTGCGGAGTGATCAAAAAGTATCCATGAAAAATAGGATAGATGGGATGATCCCCTCCCCTTAAGTTGCTAAGCCAGGCAATATCATCCACACAGCAGCCCAGGTAACAGTCTGCCCCTCTGTTAAGCATTTCAGCACGCACGCGGGATATCTTTTCCGGGCGGGATTCTCCGGCATAGGAAAGTGCCAGCTCCCATACAGGCGCATCCGGGATCGGGGGACGGTCATGCCAGAGCTCTCCGGGATAGTTTCGGTCATAGCGGATCTGGCCGCTGTATCTGCTGAGGAAATCCCGGCATTTACGGTAATCCGCGATGGACAGGACCTCGCCGTCCATTGCCAGGGTAAAACCGCTGTCTACATTTTCCACAAGCCACTCCATCCAATTCGGCGTTCCCTGTTGTGAAGTATTGAGCAGTTCGAAAATGTCCTGGTCCAGTTCGCGCTCCATTTGTGCAGCGTATCGTCCATCGCTCCAGAATGCGGCCTTGGTGAGTGTGACCACACAGCACCCGGCAGTCCCGGTAAAACCACTGAACCACTGCATTGCCCGCCAGTGTGTTGCAACACCTTCGCTTTGGTGGGGATCTGCAGTTCCGATATAGACTGCATCCACGTGTTCTTCTTTCATGAGTTCTCTTAAGGCAGATACATGCTCCTTATTAGTCATTTGATACCTCCTGATTCTCTTGATGCAAAGCGTCATGGAAAAAACAGACTTTGCACCGGCAATATGATCGTTCCGTATTTCTGTGATGTCAGTATAGCAGATTCAGGGTCGTTTTTGAATATCCCTGGCGTAGAAATATGGGAGCGAAAATGTTAAAAAATCGATTGCAATCCAAGATGACGGACGCGTATAATGAATAAGTTATACGAAGGGAGACGAAAAAGTGACAGAAACAAAAGGGTTTTATAAAAATTTCTTTTCCATATATGTGGCGCTTGTCCTGCAGAATGTCATTACTCTTAGTGTGAACCTGGCCGACAACATGATGCTTGGGGCATACAGTGAGACTTCACTGGCCGGGGTGGCGGCTGTGAATCAGATCCAGTTTGTCTATCAGCAGATCCTGACAGCACTGGGAGACGGCATGGTCATCATATGCAGCCAGTATTGGGGGATGCATAAGACTTCACCGATGAAGAAAATTGCTGCGTCAGCCATGCGTCTGGGGCTTCTTGTGGCAGTACTTTTGTTTATGGCAGTCAGTATTTTTCCACGGCAGGCAGTAGGGATATTTACGACCGATGGGCCGATCATCGGGGAAGGCGTGTCTTATCTGAATATCATCCGTTTTACCTATGTATTTTTTGCGGTGACACAGCTTCTGCTCGCCACACTGCGCAGTGTCGAGGTGGTGCGGATCGCCTTTTATCTTTCCATCATGACCTTTTTTGTAAACTGTGGGATTAATTATGTACTGATTTACGGAAGGTTCGGTGCACCTGAGCTGGGAACAAAAGGAGCAGCGGCAGGGACTCTGACGGCAAGAATCCTGGAGTGTATCGTACTGATTGTCTATATGCTTAAGAAAGAGGAAAGACTTCGGATGAGGCCCGGGGATTATCTGCGGTTTGACCGGCTGTTATTTAAGGATTACATAAAGCTGACCAGTCCTATCGTATTGGTTCAGGGGCTGTGGGGGATCAACACTGCCTTGCAGACGGCGATCCTGGGTCATATGACAGCGGCTGCGATCGCAGCAAATAGTGCCGCGTCCACCCTGTTCATGCTGGTGAAGTCTACGGCGGCAGGTGCGTCCTCCACGGCTTCTATCATCATAGGGAAAACAGTGGGGACGGGAGATCTGGCACTGGTAAAGAGATACTCCCGGAAATTACAGCAGATTTTCCTGGTCATCGGTGTCTGCTCAGGACTCTTTTTATTCGTAATCAGAATACCTGTATTAGGGCTGTACGACCTGTCCGCGTCTACCAAAGAGATGGCAGATACATTTTTAATCATCCTGAGTGTGGTCTGTGTGGGCATGTCCTATCAGATGCCGACTAACAATGGAATCATCAGAGGCGGGGGAAATGCTATGTTCGTTGTAAAAATGGACCTGGTGAGTATCTGGATGATCGTGATCCCGCTGTCTCTGGTTATGGCATTTGTGGTAAAAGCATCTCCGGCGGTTGTGGTATGCTGTCTGAATGCAGATCAGATCTTTAAATGTGTTCCGGCATATCTGGAGTCACATTATGGGAACTGGATCAAGAAATTGACGAGAGAGGAAAAGTCAGGATAGGGACAGCGAACCTGCATTCATGAGGGGGCAGAGGATCAGCACCAAACGAGGGTTTTTGAATCAGGTTAAGCAGAAGATAAATCTATGAATTGTCAGAGAGGCTTTTACGAGTTTTGGAATCATGTTATAATATCTGCAATAAAGCGAAATAGTTTTGAGTATATATTCTGATGGGAAGATGAGAGGTGTTATGATGGGACGACGGGTAAAATGCAGGCGTATCTGTGAGATGCCTAAGATTGAAGAATTTGCTCCGGCAAATGTGAATTGCAAGGAGATCATTGAAATGACCGTAGATGAATTTGAGACGATCCGTCTGATCGACCATCAGGGCTACTCACAGGAAGAGTGCGCCCGGCAGATGAATGTGGCCAGGACCACGGTACAGTCAATCTATGATCTGGCCAGAAAAAAGCTTGCAGAAGCGCTGGTAGAAGGAAAAAAACTAAAAATAGGAGGCGGTGCCTATGAAGTCTGTCCGGATGCCAAAGAGTGCTGCCGAAGGAGATGCGGTCATCCAGACTGCGGCGGGAATTGTGGTAAAGATCCCCAGAACTGTCGGATGGGATGTCGTTAACATCCATAGGATAAATCCGTATAACAAAAATATAATTGACATATGCCGGAAATGGAGCTACAATAAACATATTCACTAAACGTGCCGTTTGCCTTATTAAGGAAGCAGTAAAGTGGAGTTTATATAACCGCTTTCACTAAACGGCATGTATTTGTAACTTAAAACATTCCATTATCAAGGAGGCATTCTATATGAGGATCGCAGTAACATACGAGAACGGACAGGTATTTCAGCATTTTGGACATTGTGAGAACTTTAAGATTTACGAGGTAGAGGACAATCAGGTAAAATCTTCCGAAGTAGTAAGCGCGGTTGGAAGCGGGCACGGAGCACTGGCTGGATTTCTTCAGGGACATCATGTACAGACACTGATCTGCGGCGGGATCGGCGGTGGTGCACGTACGGCACTTGCGAATATCAATATTGAGCTCTATCCGGGAGTTTCAGGAGACGCAGATGCCAGTGTTGAGGCACTGTTAAAAGGCGAACTGGAGTATAATCCGGATACCATGTGCAGCCACCATCATCACGGAGAGGGGCATGACTGCGGAAGTCATTCCTGTGGTGAAGACAAACACGGATGTGCCGGTAACTAGGGCCTTAGAAGGTCAGCGGTTAGAAGTTATAGAGGACAGAAAGAAAACTCTGCGGCTTTGGATAGTATCTGAGGTCTGTGGAGTTTTTTTATCGTGAAGTGAGATAAGTAAAACGATCTAAAAATAAAAAGTTACATCTTATCACAGGAGGATTTTGAGCAGAAGGGAGGCATGATGTTGCAAAAAGGCTTGTTTCCCCCTATAATATAAAAGATATAAGAAGTGAAAACGCAGATAATAAGCTCTGCGGTAAGAAAAAGTTTTAAAATGTAAGTTATCATCGAGAAGAGAGAACAGGCCATATGGAGAATTTAATATTTAGTTTAAATGCGACTGTCCCGGTGTTTTTGTTAATGATCCTGGGACTTTTTTTGAAAAAGATAGGTTGGATAGATGATGAATTTGCTTCTAAAATGAACAAATTCGTATTTCTGATTCCTTTGCCGGTGCTTGTATTTCATGATCTGGCAACAGTTGATTTTAGTGAGGTGTGGGATGGGAGATTCGTTCTGTTTTGCGCGCTGGTAACGATTGTAAGTATTGTGATTGCCGCAGCCCTGTCTTTGGTCTGGAAGGATAAGACTATAAAAGGGGAATTCATCCAGGCATCCTACAGAAGCAGTGCAGCCCTGCTGGGGATCGCGGTCATACAGAATGTATACGGCACTGCTAAAATGGCCCCGCTTATGATTATTGGAAGTGTGCCGATCTATAATGTTATGGCGGTCGTTGTGCTGTCACTTTTTGGACCGGAAGAGAAAAAGCCAGATAAAAAGATGCTGAAAAGTACTCTGAAGGGGATCATAAAAAATCCCATCATTATTGGAATTGGTGCAGGAATTCTATGGTCAGTTTTGAAAATTCCAATGGTTCCTATCGTAGAAAAAACGGTGACAAGTGTTGCCGCAGTTGCAACACCCATGGGGCTCATTGCAATGGGAGCAGCGTTCGATGTTAAGAAAGCATTTTCAAAGGTACGTCCGGCAGTTCTGGCTGCTTTCATGAAGCTGATAGGGTACTGTGCATTATTTCTTCCGCTGGCGGTAAAAATGGGATTTCGCAGAGAAGAACTGATGGCTATTTTGGTCATGCTCGGGTCTGCGACAACAGTGAGCTGCTTTGTTATGGCGAGAAATATGAAACACGAAGGGGTTCTGACATCCAGTGTAGTTATGCTGACGACTCTGTTTAGCGCATTTTCGCTGACGGGATGGCTGTATCTGCTGAAAAGTCTTGAAATGCTGTAGACGTTAGGATCACCGGAAAAGGGGAATATCCCCAAGATACAAAGCAGATAGCTGATTATTTTTCGCCGACAAGCTATCTGCTTTGTTCCGTTTTTCAATATGTGCCTGTCAAATCTCTATTTTGCTGCTTTTTCTGCAAATTCGGTCGTCACGAGATCCGCATAAGGTGCGCGCTGCTCGAGTTCGCCCGCACTTTCCAGGATATCCTGTAATAAATTGAAGCTATCCTCTTCGAATACCAGATTATCTTTCCAGGTGTCCTGGTCATAGTATCTGGTAACGATCGTGGTGATAGTTTCTAAATCTGTTTCAGGAAACTGGGGTTCAATTATTTTTGCGATCTCTTCCGGTGTATGGGCCTGCACAAAGTCCATCCCTTTCTGAAGAGCATTGACGAAGCCCTGGATGATTTCCGGATTTTTCTCGATGTAGCTTTGCTTTGCGCTGTAGGCTGTGTAAGGGACATATCCGCTGTCCTCACCAAGGGAAGCAACGACATATCCTTTTCCTTCTGATTCAAGGGAAGTGGCACCGGGTTCGAATTCAACTGTATAATCCCCTTTTCCTTCCGCGAAAGCCGCAGCAGTGGAACCAAAGTCAATACTCTGATTAATTTCCAGATCTTTTGACGGATCAATTCCATTCTGTTTCAGGATATACTCGAAGACCATTTCCGGCATCCCGCCTTTTCTTCCCCCAAGTACATTACTGTTTCTCAGTGCATCCCATGAAAAATCCTTCATTTCTTCCCGTGCAACAAGGAAATTTCCAGCCCGCTGAGTTAACTGTGCGAAGTTGACGACATAGTCATTTGCGCCTTCATTATAGGTATAAATAGAGGCTTCAGAGCCCATGAAGCCGATATCGGCTTCCCCGGAAAGTACGGCGGTCATAGTCTTATCGGCCCCAAAACCGCAGACGAGATCGAGTTTGATCCCCTCGTCTTCAAAATATCCTTCCTCAACAGCCACATACATAGGCGCATAAAATATGGAATGTGCCACCTCATTCAGTGTCACATCTTTGAGTTCCTTTACTGTTTCCTTTTCCTGGGTTTTAGAGGCTGCATCAGCAGAGGCCTCTTTTCCGGCATCCTTAGAGCTGCAGGCACTTAGTGCGGTAAGGACCATGGCAGTTGAAAGAAGCAGAGCAATGATACGCTTTTTCATAAATCTCCTCCAGTAACATAAACCTATCACTTATAATATATGGGAAAGTAAATAAATGGTTCATTAGAGAAAATGAATTGAAAGATGATATTGATAATTACATTTTTGATTTCAGATTGCAATAAAACCAACTTTTATTGTAAAATATACATATACAGTATTTTGGTATTACATAAAAGATGCAAAAGAAAGAGAGGAGCTAATTATGATCGACTTTACAAACAGTGCTTATGTGAAGATGAAACAAATTGACCCGAATATGGTAATGGGGGATGTACAGCCTTTACTGATCAATGGAGAACAGGTCATCAGTGCATACAAGGCTATGCGTGATTACTGTGTATTTACCACGAAAAGGGTAATCGCAGTCAATGTCCAGGGGATGACAGGTAAGAAGAAAGACTTTACATCTCTTCCATATTCAAAAGTCAGTGCTTATTCTGTAGAAACTTCCGGTGTCCTGGATATGGACAGTGAGTTGGAAATGTATTTTAGCGGACTGGGAAAAGTAAAATTCGAGTTTTCCGGTGCAAGTGATATCGTTAGAATCGGACAGATTATCAGTACATTCATTTTGTAGTAAATGAAAATCGATGTTTCAAAAATTGTGGAGGGGATGGAGAGCCATATTCCCTCCAGTTTAACTGCATACACTTCTGAAAGCTGCATCGTAACTGGTTACATAAAATTGAGGCTAGATAGCCGTAACCTACATAATCATACAAGAAACACATAAGAAAATCGAAAAAAACGTATTTTCCCGTGAAAAATCGACACATTGCGTTGCATTTATAGTATGAAATATGTTAATATATGTAAGGAGATTGGGACTAATCTCCTCAAACCATTTAGTCCCTTTCCCACCACATTCAAGCCCGGGTTCAGATGGATCCGGGCGATTGTATTCTCTGACACTAAGTGTCATAAAAAGAGGCTGTCACAGAATGAAAATTCGATAGGAGATAGGGATCTGCATCATGCGTCAGATCCCTAACCTATTGAAAAGTATCATTTTGTGACAGCCTTTATGTTATAGAAATAAAATCCCGGACCAGCAATGAAAAGATTACGGGAAACGATGATCAATCATCATAGTCATCCTCAAAGGGATCATCATAATCGTCTTCGAAATCATCCTCCTCGTCTCCGCCTCTGGAAGCAAAAGTGAGGATCAGGAAAATGACTGCCATTGCAGCACCGACGATAGCTCCGTATAAAAGGAACTTATCTTCTCCGCGTTTCAGGAATGCAAATACCGCGCCGCCGATATAGAGGAGCATGGGCAGCAGGAATGCGAAAATAGTACGTTTCTTCTGCATGATCAATAGCAGCAGCCCGGAGATCAGCATACAGAGTGCCAGTACGATATAGATGGTTCCTGTAGTTGCTTTTGTTCCAGCAGAGATATTATTGAGTCCTGCGAGGAACCCCTTGTATGCAAAAAATGCAAATGCAGCGATTGATAAAATACCCAATATGATTTTAAATCCGCGGAATTTCGGCTTCGGTTCTTCTATCTCCTGCTCAACTTCTATCATAGGCTGAGGTGCAGTTTTTTTGCGGGCAGGTGCAGAAGCAGCAGGTTTTCTTTTTGGAGCTGTCTCTTCCGTGGAAGCCGGCTTTTTCCGTTTAACTGGTTTCCTGTCGGAATCTGCGGCAAGCATGTCCTCATAGCTTGCTTTGACAGCTTTCTCCCTTTTTGCACGTACCTTTTCAGGTGGAATATTGCCGTAACGCTGCTCCTTCGCAGCCTCAACTGGTCTGTTAGAACCTGTATCCGAAGGAACCGGTTTTTTCTTAACCGGGGGCTTTCCGTCTGATGCCATCTTCGGGACTGGAGCAGTCGATCCATCAGGGGTGGACTTCTTGACAGGAGAAGCTGGTTTTACAGATGGGGAAGACTTTGCACCTGGTGCAGGCTTTCCGGCAGGGCTTTTCTTCCCGGCGGGAGCAGCTTTTTTCACAGGAGCACCAGGTTGATTGGCATCCGCAGGCCTTTTCACGGGGGGCACTGGTCTGCCGTCTGCTGGGGCCTTCCTTACGCCGGCTTCTGCTCTGGCATCAGCCGGCACTCTTTTTCCGGCAGCTTTTGCGTCGGCAGCCGGTTTTTTCGCTGCTAAGTTTCCTTGTGCCGGAGCCTTTTTTACCGGGGCATCCGGTTTTGGCTCTGCAGGGCTTTTTTTCACAGGAGCACCTGATTTTACGCTGGCCGGAGCTTTTTTTGCAGGGGCATCAGCCTTGGAAGATGGCGCTGTCTTTCCTGCAGCAGCCTTTGCATCAGGTGCAGCAGGGGTGATAGAACCTGGCTTTTTCTTTGGAACGGCTGTTTTTGTACCATCGGCAGCAGGGGTCTTCTTAACCGTCGGTCCTTCTGGTATTTGTGTATGATTAGAAGCATTGGCATTCGCCGCTTTTTTTTCTCTTTGCTTATCAAGATTCCATTGCTTTTTGCAGTCTCTGCAGATCGCGTATTCGTTAAAGATAGGTTTTCCGCTCTCGTCAACGCCTACTTGTTTCTTTTGTAATTCTACATCTTTTCCACATTTCGGGCATCTCATGTATGCATTCCTCTCTTTCATTGGTAGATTAACAACGCCTTTATTATAGCATTTTGTTAGTATAAGGACAAGGAAAAATGCAATATCTTGATGTATTAAGTCGAAAACACCGCCATATTATGTGAATGGCGGTGTTTTTTCGGGAGATACTATACCCGCAAGGCGAATTATTCGGTAGAATTGGCATGCGAAGATGTTTTAGATCTGATTACAGGCGGCTGATACTGGTACAGGTCATTATAAGCTATTAGTTCTTCGTCTGTCATTGGGAGAGAGGGGATCAGACCCGTACAATCTCTAGCCGATGCCGCATTGGACAGGTAATCATAATCATCAATAATCTTTTCATTTTGTTTATTATTAAGCATAATTTTCACCTCAACAATAGTATCTGCAAAGATAACGATAGTATTCTGGTAAATTTATGATATACTAGGAAGCGAACGTAAAAGAAAGAGGGATGATTATGAAGTTTGAAGTTGATACACACGCACATACAACCGCAAGCGGACATGCTTACAGTACGATCCGGGAGATGGCAGCAGCAGGCGCTTCTAAGGGATTGAAGGCGCTGGCTTTGACTGAACATGCACCGAAGATGCCGGGCACATGCCAGATATTCTACTTCCAGAATCTGGATGTTGTGCCGAGGGAAATGTGCGGCATCCAGATGCTTTTTGGCGCGGAACTTAACATCATGGATCCGGACGGGACATTAGATCTGCCGGAAAAGGTCTGCAAAGATCTGGACATTATCATTGCCAGCATCCATCCGCCATGTTATGGATTTGGCCACACGATAGAAGAAAATACGCAGGCATATATAGAGGTCATGAAGAAGCCCTATGTCAATATCATCGGACATCCGGATGACGGCCGGTTCCCGGTTGATTATGAGGCAGTTGTAAAGGCGGCCAGGGAGACAGGAACACTGCTGGAGTTAAATAATTCCTCTCTGCGCCCTCAGAGCTTCCGTCAGGGAACCAGGGAGAATTCTATTGCTATCCTGGAATTATGTAAAAAATACAAGGTCCCAATCACAACAGGCAGTGACGCACATGTGGATGCGGATGCCGGAAACTTTGGAAATGTGGAGGAAATTCTTCGTTACTGTGATTTTCCAGAGGAATTGATCATGACCACTGATTTTGAAAAATTGAAACCATTTCTGAACCGGTATCAGGCAGAGAAATGAGTGTTGGACAAAATCTGTATAAAAAGGTAGACTTTAAAAGTTTAGTGTGCTAAAATGTAACAGTAGTCATTTGACTGATAAAGGAGATCGGTAGTATGAGTAAAAAGATAAGAACAGAGGCGGTAGACTATCTGTTTAACGCCATATTAAGTCTGGAAAACAAAGAAGAGTGCTATACTTTTTTTGAGGATATCTGTACCATCAATGAACTATTATCACTCTCCCAGCGGTTTGAGGTCGCTAAGATGTTAAGGGAACAGAAGACTTATCTGGAGATCGCAGAGAAGACAGGAGCTTCCACAGCAACGATCAGCCGCGTTAACCGCTCACTGAATTATGGAAATGACGGGTACGATATGGTATTTGAAAGATTGAGCAGTAACGAAAAGAGAGACGCGTAGGCATCTCTCTTTTTTTATATCTTTTTCATGAGTTACTTTTTGGGTGTCTTTTTCCCCGGATCAGGCAGCTCATCTATGATCTTTTCGATCAGGAGCTTCTTTACATATACATCAAAGCTTAAACTGCAGATAAATGAAAAAAGCTTGAGATAATCTTTATCTTCTGTATCTGTATCTTCAAAAGAGGCTTCTGCTCTGGCATATGCAGTCTTGATCTCTTCCTGGAGAGGCTGGATCTGCTCTTTTTCCATGGCACAGACTTCTTCGTAAAGCTGTGTCATCTCTAACGTATCGCCGGAGTTGAAGTACTTTTCAGTGAGAGGGCGAAGCAGTGTCTCAATATCCTTGATAGAAAGAATATTTTTAAAATAGTAGATAAAGATCAGTACCAGGACATGCTCTTTTGTGTATTTCTTTTTTACAGGAGGGGGGAGAAGATTATTCTTGGCGTAATTATTGATCATCGTCTTCGTCAGAATCTTGTCCTCTTTGTAACGCTTCGTTGAAGCAAGCTGGGCATCCATAAAGGTAGTCACCTGGTCCATATACAAATCTATATTGGGAATATCACCCGGATGGATATAATCAATGCGGGAGACACTTTCTAAGATGCTGTTCAGCATATCATTCGTATTAATTGTCATAATATCACCTCAATATCCTTATTATATAGTATTCAAAACTAGATGGCAAGTACTCTTTGAAGAAATCGGAAAATTCAGAAAATTAGAAGAAAAGCAGTGCGGCTCTTAAAATCAGGAAAAGGAAAAGAGCTGCGCATATGGTACATGCAGCAGCTCAGAGAAGGGGGGAAAATTATCTATCTAAATAAAGTAATTGTTTATATTAGGCGAAGTCCAATGGCCACAGATGCCTGCTGCAAGTGCAGCCATCGTCTTCTGTTTTTCATGTATTTAGGATATCAATGAATTGTGAATGTAGTGTGACAAAAAATGGAAAAATTTATAAAGTAAGTACTAAAAGTTTATAAAAAAGAATCTTATGAAAATTTTAGAAATAGAAGGTACTATTGCCAAAATCCGATGCCAGATGTAAAATAAAGGACAGCCGGAAAAACAGCAGGCAGAATGGGTGATAAGGAGTGATGCCAGATGAGAAGAATGGAGTTTACAATGGATAGGGAAGGACTGGTCGAGATCGGGCAGGAAGTGAATGTAATAGAAGGGAAACTTCCCAGTTCTTACTATTATACGATCGAGCACGCCATTGCCATGAGCGGGAATTATCCGAACCGTGAACGTCTTAAGTCTACGCGCGGGACTGTAGTGGATATCCAATCAAGTCTGATGGGAAAGAGCGTGATCTTAGAATTTGATGAGTAGAATGAAGGAAGCATCTGATGCTGTTCAGATGCTTCCTTCATTCATTATATACGATATGCATACTGTTTTTCAGAGAATCCTGCCAGTAGTCTTTCCTTTTCTCGTACATTTCATAAAGCCATTCAACCGCAGAATCCATCCCTTCATCTGACATCGGAAAAGAGCTGTGCTGCTTATTTTCCTCCGCTGTCTTATCAAAGGACCAGGGTTCGGGAAAAACGGTTACGGTAAAGGTTTCCTTACTTTCATCTACCTGGAAATAATAGCGCATACCACCGTGGCAGCCGGAGAAAGGCTCTCTTTTTAAACCGCCTACGGGAATCAGTTTCTTATCGATCATCTGTGGCCTCCTTTTTGAGGAGATTATATCATGGTCCTATTGCAGTTACAAGTTTTAAGGAGTTGTTTTGTATCATTGACGTGCCTGTTTGCAGCGTACTATAATAAACATATCAAAAGGGCAAAAGGAAAGAGCCACAACATGTGTGACTCAAAGGGGGAAAAAGTTTATGAAAAAGTGTTCTTATCTTTTGAACAATTATAGTATAAAATTTAGTTGTGTAAAAAGTGTGATGTATTTTTGAATGAATTGTTAACTTATCTGGAATAAATTATGAAGTGCCATGATATCAGGGGTATCTGGACATGGATGGATCGGGGGGCCGTCTGCCGGGAGAGGTGGACGGGCATATATCGTGAACAGGCAGGTGTGGGATATGAAAAATAAAGTCAGGAAAAGAATCCTTTGGGCACTGGGAACGCTGGCGGTGTTGGATGGACTGGCCGTAGGTGCATTTTTTAATATGGCGGCAAAACGAGATTCTGTCTTTTTTAGGAAGAAGGAGAAAAAGAAGGGGGAACAGGGGAAGACAGAAAAGGAATTGTGGGAAGAACAGGTACAAAGAAAGCGCAGCGAGGGAACACAGTGGATCCAGGGGATGAATTGCCAGAGGGTACAGTTAAGAAGCAGGGACGGCCTGTTACTGGCCGGATATTATCTGGAAGCAGAGGACGCCGGGAGGATCGTCGTAATGTTCCATGGATGGCGGGGCTCCTGGAAGCATGACTTTGGCGCCTGCTTACGGTGGATGTATGAGGAAGGCGCAAGTCTTCTATTGATAGAACAGCGGGCTCAGGGGGAGAGTGAAGGGAAGTATATGGGCTTTGGTGTCCTGGAACGGTGGGACTGCCATGCATGGCTTAGATGGCTGGAAGAAAAGAATGAGCGCAGGCTGCCGGTATATCTATATGGAGTATCGATGGGGGCGGCAACCGTGCTGATGGCCGCGGGAGATGAGCTTCCCGGGGAGGTAAAAGGCGTGATCGCGGACTGCGGCTTTACCTCGCCGTATGAGATGGTCTATCGGTTCGGATATACGAACTTTAAGCTGCCAAAGCATCCGCTCATGGATGAATTAAACTGGGTATTCAAAAGGCGGGCAGGGTATGGTCTGAAGGAATACAGTACCCTGAAAGCTATGGAGCACTGCCGGGTGCCTGTTTTATTGATCCATGGAACTGCGGATACCTTCGTGCCATACGAGATGAGCGTTCAAAATTATGAGGCCTGTACAGCAGAAAAGAAGCTGCTGCTGGTGGAAGGTGCGGAGCACTGCGAGAGTTATTTAAAGGATCGGAAGAGATATCAGAAGGCTGTATCGGAGTTTTTACAGGACACGGCAGAGGGTGGGAAGGAAAAAGAGGATTGAAAAGAAGGGACATAGCAAAGGGGTCAGACCCCTTTGCTATGTCCCTTTTGCAGACTCCCGGTACTGCTGCGGCGTAACACCGTATTTCTTTTTAAATTGGTTGTAAAAAGCGGTTCTGTTTTCAAATCCGAGCTGATGGATGATCCTGGCGGTGCTTAGCTCTGTGTTGAGCAGAAGAACCGCGGCCTCGTTCAGGCAGATGCTGCGGATATAGTCAGGCAGGGTCTGTCCGGTGTGCTCCAAAAAGACCCGGTTAATATAATTTCCATTATAATTGAGCGCCTGGCTGATCTCAGCGAGAGAGGTTTTCCGTTTATTGGTATTGACATAGTTCAATGTCCTCTCAAAGAGGCTCTGGCCTGAAAGGGTCTGGAACCGTACATTAGAGCTGGTATACAGTGAAGGATTTTGAAGATAGTAAAACAGTCGTTTTACCAATCCGTTTATGATATCCCGGCAGCCAGGTGTCCGGTTCAGCAATTCCCGGATAATGGTGGAGAAGATATCTGTGATGTTCACGGCATGTTTTTCCAGCCCGGTCGTGATAGGGGTAAAATCAATGTAATCAATCTGCTCGGAGTCTGTCTGATTCCGTGTAAAAAAATCAAAAAGCTCATGCTTCATATCAGAAATTGAT
This sequence comes from Faecalicatena sp., assembly GCF_058819085.1. Taxonomy (NCBI): domain Bacteria; kingdom Bacillati; phylum Bacillota; class Clostridia; order Lachnospirales; family Lachnospiraceae; genus Faecalicatena; species Faecalicatena sp. The sequence continues at coordinate 335,678 of NZ_JBZUUL010000002.1, read as the reverse complement.
TCCAGATGCAGTTCTTCCAGAAAATCTCTTGTAAAGCTTAGAAATAGGCATGTAAATCCAGATTGATGTCCCTCCACATGACGGACATTCTGGTTGATAATGCAGGCATCTCCCGGATGATAACGCCGGTGTTTTCCTTCTATCAAATAGTCCAGTTGACCGTCCAGAAGATAGGTGAATTCAAAATAATGATGTTTATGAAGCCCGCTGATCACGTGTGGTGCGTTTTCGGTGTATGCAAACGTCCAGTTGTTCAGGTCCAGGATCGTATGGACAGAAAAGTCAAGGTCATAGTCCAGCAGGTACAACTGAAACGGGGAGGACAGAGTATAGATGCTATAATCCCCGGCAGCCTTTTGTGGGAGGATCATCTCACGGCTGTTGATGGAACCGTAAGAGATATAAGATTGTTTCTTCCAATAGGTAGTGGGGAACTGAAAATGTTCAAAAAGTAGTTTTAAAATCTCTTCTTTCATATAGATACCTCATGAAAAGTAAAAAAATGATACAGGTATGAATTCGACAGGTAGGGTATAAGCATTGTTAGAAGGCGTGAAAATGCTTATTATTAAGGTATATCTTAACAAATTGTACGATCAGGTGCAAGTAAGAGATAAGACAGGATTCTTTTTCCTGCAGGAAAAACAGTGAGAATAAAAAATGATACAGAGATAAAACAAGGGAGGAATGAGAGTGAAAGTCGAGGATTTTAACGAAGGGTGGCTGTTCTCGAAAGAGGGCGGCGGTATACAAAAGGCCGTAACGCTCCCCCATGATGCCATGCTTTTCGAGGGCAGGAGGGCAGACAATCCATCCGGCGGTGCCTGTGCCTGCTTCGGCGGCGGAGTATACCGTTATGAAAAGAGATTCATGGCGCCAAAGGAATGGAAGGATGGCATCGTGCAGGTTTATTTTGAGGGGGCCTATCAAAAGAGTACGGTCCTTCTTAATGGGAATCCGGCCGGAGGCTGTTCCTATGGATATTCCGCTTTTCTGGTCTCGCTGGAGGGGCTGTTATACGGAGAGGAAAACTTGCTTACGGTGATCGTAGAAAACGATAAAATGCCGAATTCCAGGTGGTATACGGGAAGCGGAATCTATCGGCCGGTCCGTCTTCTGATCGGGAAAAAACAGCACATCAAATGGCAGGGCGTGAAGATACAGACTCTTTCCTATGCTCCGGCGAAGATCCGGGTACAGACAGAGCATACCGGCGGCGATGTGGAAGCAGAGATCCTGTATGGCGGGAAGATAGCAGCAGAGGCGAAGGGGGAGGATGTCGAGATCCAGATTCCGGACGCGAAGCTTTGGAGCGCCAAGGAGCCGAACCTGTACCAGTGTCGTGTCACCTTGAAGGATGGCGGCGAGATCAAAGACCAGGTGGTGGAAAACTTTGGAATCCGGGTGATTGAATACAGCAGTCAGGGACTTTTCATTAATGGAGAAGAAACACTGTTAAAAGGCGGGTGCGTTCACCATGACAACGGGATCCTGGGTGCAAAGTCATTTGCCGAATCCGAATGGCGCCGTGTGAGGATCCTAAAGGAAAGCGGGTATAATGCCATTCGCAGTTCCCATAATCCCTGCGCCATCGAGATGCTGAAAGCCTGTGATTATTACGGCATGTATATGATGGACGAGACATGGGATATGTGGTTCTCACACAAGAATAAATTCGACTATGCCTCTGATTTTACGAAAGGGTACCGTTTTGACCTGAAATCCATGGTAGAAAAGGATTATAACCACCCCTCAGTGATCATGTATTCCATCGGAAACGAGGTATCTGAACCGGCGACAAAGAAGGGGCTGTCCCTCACCAGGGAAATGGTGGAATATCTGCACGAACTGGATTGCAGCCGTCCGGTCACAGGAGGATTTAATCTGATGATCATGGCAAAGGCAGCAGAGGGGAAGGGGATCTACAAGGAAGACGGAGGACGGGATAAAAAGTCAGAGCAGCAGATGAATAGTTCCATGATGTTTAACATCATCACCTCCATGGTCGGATCCGGCATGAATAAAGCCGGGAATTCCAGGAAAGTGGATCTGCTGACCAGCCCTGCGCTGGATGAACTGGACATTGCAGGCTATAACTATGCATCCGGGAGGTACCCGCTGGAGGCAAAGTGCCATCCAGACAGAGTGATCTTCGGCAGTGAGACATTTCCAAAGGAGATCGTGAAGAACTGGAGGATGGTAGAAAAGTATCCATATCTGATCGGTGATTTCATGTGGACCTCCTGGGATTATCTGGGGGAGGCCGGAAGCGGCGCGTGGGGATATACGTCTGACGCTGCAGGATTTGAAAAGCCTTACCCGTGGATCCTGGCTGAGATGGGGGCTATCGACATTCTCGGGAATCCAAACGGAGAATTGTTCCGGGCACAGGCCGTATGGAAGCATCTAAAGCATCCTGTCCTTGCAGTACAGCCTGTTAACCATCCGGGAAAACGTCCGGCAAAGTCGGCGTGGAGAGGCACCAATGCTATTCCAAGCTGGTCCTGGAAAGGCTGTGAGGGAAACCGGGCAGTGGTAGAGGTGTATTATGATGCGGCAAAGGTGGAACTGTTCTTAAATGACAAAAAGCTTGGAACAAAGGCAGTGAAAGACTTCCGGGCTGTTTTTCGCACAAAGTATATGCCGGGGAAATTGACAGCCGTGGCCTATGATGCCTCAGGAAAAGAGCTTGGGAGAGATACCCTTGTCTCTGCTAAGGGAAAGGCGGGAATCCGGATCGTTCCGGAAAAAGAGACAGCAGCGCCGGGAGAGATTGTGTATCTTTCTATCCGGCGGACAGATGAAAACGGGATTGTCGAGAGCAATGCCGACCATCTGCTTACGGCAGAGGTCAGGGGAGGAGAATTGCTTGGATTCGGCAGTGCCGCTCCCCGGACAGAGGAATCCTATGCAGCAGGCTCTTACCATACATATTATGGTTACGCACAGGCTGTACTGCGGGCGGGAAAAGAAGGCACGGTGACCGTTACCATTCATGATAAGGAAGCGGTATATAAAAAGGAGATACCGATTATTTCATAAAGAGCGGGAAAGGCAGCGAAAGAAATAGAAAATACATAAATAAGGAGCAAATACAACAAGCAATACAGGGAAAGAGAGGAAGTTTTACATGAAGGAAAAGAAAGTAAAAGCCCCGAATCCGAACAAGATCGGTGTGGTAAAATTTATGGGATGGCAGAGCAGAGGGGCGTCTCTGGCGTGTATTACCATTGTTATGGGGTATCTGATGATCTTCTGTACAGATACACTGGGATTGTCGGCAGGAGTGGTAGGAACCTTAATGATGGTCAGCAAGGTGTTTGACGGTGTCTCTGATTTTATAGCATGCTATATTGTTGACAATACCCGCACCAAATGGGGAAAAGGCAGGCCCTATGAGTTCTGTATCATAGGAGTCTGGGTTTGTACCATGCTGTTATTTTATACGCCCCAGGGCTGGAGCACGGTTGTCAAATGTATCTGGGTATTCGTGATGTATACGATGGTATTTTCCGTATTCTCCACCTTACTGTTTTCCGCACAGACTCCGTATATGATCCGTGCCTTTGATGACAATCCACAGAAGATCGCAAAGGTAGGGGCTCTCGGAGGAATCGTGATCATGATCCTGGCGATGGTTGTATCTGTCAGCTTTCCTGTATTAATGGGAAAAATGGCAACAAGCCCGCAGGGCTGGAGAACATTGATCACGATCTATGCACTGCCGCTGATGGTGATTGGAATGTTCCGTTTTATTCTGGTGAAGGAAAATCCGAAGATCGACCTGGCAGCAGGGGAATCCAAAGTAAAAGTCAGAGATATCGTTACCTGTATGCGCAAAAATAAGTATGTTTGGCTGTTTGCAGGAATGGTAGGTACTTATACAGTGACTACCGGGTTCGGTGCTGCATCCTATTATTTCACCTATGTTGTGGGAGATATCAAGCTGATGGGTGTGATCACGATGCTTGGGGTAGTGACACTTCCGGTTATGTTTGTATTTCCTGCATTGATGAAGAAATTCTCGGCATCCCAGATGATCATGATCGGTGCAGGAATCGGTGCAGTGGGATATCTGATCCTCTTCCTGGCAAAGGCAAACATGCCGATGCTGGTTGCAGGGACGATCCTGATGGGAATTGGACAGTTTCCGGTAGCTTACCTGCAGGCAAATATCATCATGCAGTTAGCAGATTATAACGAATTTATCGGTCTGCCAAGAATGGACAGCTCCGTAGGTGTTGTGGCAGGAGCACTGAGCAAGGTGGGCGCGGGAATCGGATCAGGAATTACAGGCTTACTGCTGGGAGTGGCAGGATATGCCGGAGCAGCTGCCGTACAGAGCGACGGTGCGATCCTGGCGATCCGCGCGCTGTACAGCATCGCACCTATGATCTGCGTACTTCTGATGGGATTCTTTGCCATCAAAATGCAGCCGTTAGATAAGAAGGGACAGGAAATTACTGCTGCACTGGAAGAGAAACGTGCAAAGGCGCTTAAGGCAGTTCAGAATGCTTAATAAATGCTGAGCCGGAAAAAGCAAGGAATGAATGGAAGAAACTTTGGGAAACAAAGCCAGAAAAATAATGGCTAAAATGTGTACGGAAAAACGAAAAAATAGACAGACATATTTTTAAAATGTATTAAAATAAATATACAGGCAGTAAAAGATTACTGTTTAAGTTCAAAGAAAGTGGACAATGACAGCCAAAGCGCGCGGATGTATCCCTCATATGGAGAATGACGCGCGCTTTACTGCAAATAAGTAAAGAAGAAAAACAGGGAGGTTATGAAAATGTCACAGGGAAAATATACAGCACAGAGCTCTACGATAAAGGAAATTCTAACGGAACCAACGGCCCGGGAATTTTTGGAGAGGATGGCTCCGGGGATGGCAGATTCCCCGATGATGAATTACATCAATGCGGCCCCCATCGGCACGTTAATGGATAATATGCCGGATAAGAGGGATCTGTTTCAGGCATTGTTAGATCTGGCCAATGGAAGGGAGATATCTGTCGAAGTACAGGATCCAAAAAAGATACCTCCGCGGATCAATGAATCGGAAGAATTTGTGTATGATATTGATGATGTGGACGGGAAGATGTACATGCTGGATCATGGATTTTCCGGCTGTCTTGTGGTCCGTTTTACCAAGGAAATGGATGAATCGGTCTATGGAAACGTTACCTGTGAAGGAAGAGAACTTCCTAAGGGACTGATCAAAAAGATAGATGTGGCAGGCGGGATCCAGATGTTTGGCATTCCTGTGCGTACGGTCTGCACAGAGTATGGCAGTGAGTATACCCTGCATCTTGAGGGATTTATGGATACAGACGGCAATCAGATGAAGCCGCAGGATATTACAGTAAAGACACTTCCGAAACCGGAGATTGATCCGGCATACGCGAAGCATGATGCGGCTGCATTACAGGCCGCAGAGGAAGGCATCGTACTTTTGAAAAATGAGGGAGATGTGCTTCCTCTTGCGTCGGATTGTGAGATCGAGGTGGAAGGCACAGATCAGTTTCGGTTAGCAGCGGTTGGTGCAGGTAAAATCAATCCCCGCTATTACATGAACCTGAAACGTGCATTGGAGGAATGCTCAGATTTCCGGGTAAAGGATCAGGCAGATACCGGAATCGTTGTGATCAGCCGTGCCTCCGGGGAAAACTATGACAATAATGCAGTGAAAGGGGAATTTTATCTCACAGACGAAGAGGAAGAGAAGATCAAAGAGATGACTTCCAGGTGCAGCCAGGTGGTGGCAGTGATCAACTCCGGCTATCCCATGGATCTTCGCTGGACAAAGAAGTATGATGTGAAAGCGGTTCTGTGGTGCGGTTTCCCGGGAATGCTGGGAGGAAAGGCACTGGTGGAAATCCTGGACGGACGTATCAATCCATCAGGTAAACTGCCGGATACGTGGAGTCTGGACTATTTTGATATCCCGTCGAGTGCGAATTTTTACCTGCCAAAGGACGGGGAAGGGGCATTATCGGCAGACAGTCCTTACTTTGTAGATACCTTTTATGAGGAAGGCCTCTATGTAGGGTACCGGTATTTCGAAACCTTCAAAAAACCAGTGGCATACCCCTTTGGATTCGGACTGTCCTATACAGACTTTTCTATCACAGCGCGTTATGAAGAGGACAGGGTAAAGGCTGCGGTGACAAATGTGGGAGACCGTGCAGGAAAAGAGGTCGTTCAGATCTATGTGCAGATTCCGGAAGGGAAGCTGGAACAGCCGGATAAAAGGCTGGTCGGTTTTGCTAAGACAAGATGCCTGGAGCCTGGCGAAACGCAGGAATTGGAGATTGAAATACCGAAGAAGAATCTGGCATCCTTTGATACAAAGAGGGCATGCTGGATCCTGGAACCGGGGGTTTATACATTCTATTCAGGGAATTGTGTAAACAGTGTGGAAAACTGCGGTGTATATTCTCTGGAAGAGGAAAAAGTGATTTTCCAGTCAGAAAATCTGATGAAGCTTCCTGTTCAGATGGAGGTGCTCAGTAAGAAAAATCCGGCGTTCCCTGCCGGTTTACGATCCGGGATCAAGAAAGAATATCAGGAGCTGACACCAAAAGCAGAGAGAAGACACTATACGGAGAGTGATCTGACGAAAGAGGATCGTCCAAAGAAAACAAAGAATTCTGCGGCCTGGCTGGCAGAAGAACTGAGTATCGGGGAGCTGGCACGTTTCAGCGTCTGTGCCTCCCACGGGTGGGGCATGCATGAAACGGGTGAGGCCGGAAGAATCTACCGTCTGGAAGGGCGGAACCTGCCGCGTTATGCAGTGGCTGACGGCAACAACGGGGTGAATGTCAACCGCCCGAATATTGGAATGCCATGCAGCAATACGATCTGTGCGACCTGGAATGTGGAGATCCCATATGAGGCAGGACGGGTGATCGCCGAGGAGGCAAAGGAGAATGGCATCAGCATGATCCTGGCCCCGGCCATGAACATCCACAGGAATCCGCTGAACGGAAGACACCCGGAATATTTCAGTGAGGATCCTTATCTGGCAGGGATCATGGCAGGACATCAGAGTAAAGGTCTGGAAGAGAATGGTGTTTCAAGCAGCATGAAGCATGTCATCGCTAATAACTGCGAGGCATCCAGAAAGCGCAACCACAGCTTTATCACAGAACGTGCATTAAGAGAGATCTATCTGAAAGTCTTTGAATATGCGATTTCTGTCCACAAACCGGACTCCATCATGACTGCTTATAATGCATGTAACGGCTGTTATACCGCGGAAGATGAAGAACTGCTCCAGGGAATCTTTCGGAAGGAGTTTGGGTTCGACGGATTCGTGATGACAGACTGGAATTCCTATGACACGGCAGATGTTGCAGCGGCAGTGGGGGCAGGAAACTGCTGGATGACGCCGGGGACGACAGATGATACATACGTTCGTCCGATCATCGAGGGAGTCAAAAACGGACAGATTGAAGAGGCGAGGCTCAGAAGCAATGTACAGCATATTTTAGAGGTGGTGCTAAGGCGGAACGGGCAGGACTGAACGATAGAGATGAAAAACGGCGTGAAAGAGACTGCGCCGAAAAAACAGTGATGAAAGAACAGGAGGAATCGATTCGTGAGAGTTACGGACTGCAGAATCAATCATTTGAAAAATCCCATGGGGTATCGTATGAATCGTACCGTATTTTCATGGAAGGTCATAGAAGCAAAAGGAAAAAAACAAAAGTCAGCCCGCATCCGGGCAGCTCTGGATGGAGAGATGGAGCAGATTATATATGACTCCGGCTGGTCTGAAAGCCTAGACAGTCTGGCGAGCCGTGTAGATCTTAAACTAGAGCCGAGAACCCGCTATTACTGGCAGGTTTCCGTAAAAAGTGATGCCGGAGAAGAGGCGGACAGCGATGTAAACTGGTTTGAGACCGCCAAGCGGGAAGAGGTATGGTCCGGAAAATGGATCACCTGTGACAGCGGTAAGCCAAGGCATCCCGTCTTTACAAAGGAACTGGATCCAAAAGGCAGAGCAGAAGCTGCAAGGCTTTACATCTGTGGTCTGGGGCTTTATGAGGCCTATTTAAACGGTCAGCGTATCGGGGCAGAATATCTGGCTCCGTACAGCAATGATTACAATACGTGGATTCAGTACCAGACATACGATATTACGGAGGAGATCAATCAGGGCGGCAGCCTTGAGGTCCTTCTGGGGAACGGCTGGTGGAAGGGGCGTTTCGGATTCAATGCAAGAAATGCTGAGGGATTCTTTGGGAAGGACTGGAAGCTGATAGCGGAAGTTCACATTACCTATGAGGATGGAAGTACAGAGGTCATAGGAACGGACGAGAGCTGGGAAGTAAAGAGGAGCAGCCTGACCTTTTCTAATATTTATGATGGGGAGCATGCAGACGATACGCTGGAAGAGATTCAGCCGAATCCCGCGCTTCTGGATCCAGATCCGCCGAAGGGGAAACTGACGGAGAGAATGAGTACTCCTGTTCAGATCCGCGAGGAGATCACCCCGGTGGAACTGATCAAGACTCCGGCAGGAGAGACGGTCCTGGATCTGGGACAGAATTTTGCCGGCATCTTTAAGCTCCATGTCAATCTGCCGCGAGGGGAAAAGGTGCATCTTAAGTTTGGAGAAATCCTGCAGAACGGGAACTTTTACCGCGATAATCTTCGGACGGCAAAGGCAGAATACTGTTATATCTCTGATGGAAGGGAAAAAGATCTGATTCCCCATTTTACATATTACGGATACCGTTATGTGCTGGTGGAAGGAATCCCGGATCTAAGGAAAGAAGATTTTACCGGGCTTGCGCTGTACAGTGAGCTGACAAAAGCCGGGACGCTGGAAACCGGGAATGCACTGGTGAACAAGCTCATATCGAATACCAGATGGGGGCTGAAAAGTAATTTCCTCGATGTCCCGACAGACTGTCCCCAGAGAGACGAGCGGATGGGATGGACCGGAGATACCCAGGTATTCTGCGCAACGGCTTCCTTCCTGGAGGAAAGCTATGCCTTTTACGCAAAATACCTGTATGATTGTGCACAGGAGCAGAAGGTGCTTGGCGGCATGGTGCCGGATGTGGTTCCGTCTGTGGGACATGCAGGGAAGGGCTCCAGTGTATGGGGAGATGCGGCCTGCATTATCCCGTGGACGCTCTATCAGTTCTACGGAGATCTTTCAATCTTAGAAGAGCAATATGAAAGTATGAAGTCCTGGGTGGAATTCATTCGGAAAGCGGATGGAGATGACTTTGGATGGCGGAGACATTTCCACTATGGGGACTGGCTTGCGCTGGATAACCCGAAAGGCGGCACAGATGAGGTCAAGGGCGGTACGGATGACGGCTTTATCGCCAGCATTTACTACGGAAACAGTGCGCGGATCTTAGCGGATACTGCGGCGCTTCTGGGATACGGGAAGGACGAGAAGGAGTACAGACAGTTAGCGGAACAGATCTTTCATGACACCGTGGAAGAATATTACAGCTCAACCGGACGGTGCTGTGTCAATACCCAGACAGGATATATTCTGACTCTGCTCCACGGCCTCAGCAAAAATCCGGAGATGGTACGCTCGATGCTCAGACAGAATTTTAAGGACCATGACTATAAGCTGCAGACCGGATTTACCGGGACCCCGCTTCTTTGCAATGTACTTTCGGATCAAGGGATGGAGGACCTGGCATACAGGCTTCTTCTGAACGAGGAATATCCGGGATGGCTGCATGAGATTAAACTCGGAGCCACGACGATCTGGGAGCGCTGGAACAGTGTGGAGGAGGATGGAAGCATCTCAAGCACCGGTATGAACAGCCTGAACCATTATTCTTACGGCTCCATTGTAGAGTGGATCTTCCGGCATGTGGCAGGACTGAATCCGGTGCAGGAGCATCCGGGCTTTCGCGAAGCCCTGCTTACACCTGTGCCGAATTGGAAATTGAAATCTGCGGCGGCCGAATATGATTCTCCGGCAGGAGTTTACAAGAGTGCATGGGAAGTGACTGATGCCAACCAGGTGAAGATAAAGGTGAGCATACCGTTTGGCGCTACAGCCAGGCTAAGACTTTACAAGGCAGTGCCGGAGACATTTGAGGATCGTGAAAATCCGATGTTTGCCCGTGTGGAGGATGGAATCTGCTATCTTGAGGCAGGAGATTATGAGGTGATATATCAGACGAGTGAGAGCCTTAGAAAGATTCTGAACAGTTATATGCCGGTTCAGGAATTGATGGCGAATCCGGAAGCGGCGGCCGTGTTAACACAGGTTTCGCCCGGAATCGCACAGATGCCGGGGAATATGAAGAGCATGTCCCTCAGGCAGATCACAGAGAGATATGGGAATCCGCAGATGGCGGCTATGCTGGACGGGCTGGATGAGGCACTGGCAAAGATTGGGGAATAGAGAAAACAGACACGGAACACTGCCAAAGAGTGCTGCCGTGTCTGATTGTGTATAAATTGTATGAAAAAAGGAGGCGCAGTATGAAGATACCGCATATTGAAGAGCGAAATGGAACGAAGATTTTAATGGTGGATGAAAAACCATTTATTATGATTTCAGGAGAAGTCCATAACTCCAATTCATCGTCTGTGGAGTATATGGAGCAGGTATGGGAGAAAGCTGAGACATTGGGAATGAACAGCCTTCTGATGCCTGTTACATGGGAAATGGTTGAGCCGGAAGAGGGAAGATTTGACTTTAGTCTGGTGGACGGATTGATCCGGCAGGCAGAAAGAAAAGGGAAAAAGATCGGATTTCTCTGGTTCGGAGCATGGAAGAATGCCCAGTGCTATTATGCGCCGGAGTGGGTGAAGACGGATCTGGAGCGTTTCCGCAGGGCGGAAGTAGAAAAAGGGAAAAAATTTGTGAACTTAAAAGAGTTCTATGGAATGTCTTATACCTCCCTCTCTTATATGTGTGAGGCGACAAAGGAAGCAGACGCCAAGGCATTCCGGGAGCTGATGGAGCACATCAGGGAAGCAGACGGGGAAACTCATACTGTGGTCATGGTGCAGGTGGAAAATGAGACCGGAGTCATGGGGGCTGCCAGAGAGCATTCCGATGAGGCAGATGCTGCATTTGAAAGTCAGGTTCCCCAGGACTTCGCAGAGTACATGAGAAATCATACGGACACGATGAAAGAGGATGTCCGTGAAGCTGTATTAAAGGGCACGGCGTCAGGAAACTGGAGCGAAGTGTTTACAGATGCGGCAGAGGAAATATTCAGTGCGTATCACATTGCGAGCTATGTAAACTATGTGGCAGGGGCGGGGAAAGCAGTTTATCCACTGCCGATGTCAGTCAACTGCTGGCTGGACAAAGGCGAGGCCCCGGGAAAATATCCGAGCGGAGGTCCGGTGGCCCGTATGATGGAGGTTTGGAAATACTGTGCGCCGAATATTGACATCTATGCCCCGGATATTTACACACAGAATTTTATAGAAGTGTGTGAGGAGTACCGAAAGCTGGGAAATCCGATGTTTATACCGGAAACGGCAACTCACGGGTACTGCGGGGCAAGGCAGGTGTATGTAGTAGGCCATCATCATGCGATGTGTTATTCTCCATTCGGCTTTGAAGAACTTGGTGAACCTTTTTCTGCCCAGAGCATGTACCTGTTCGGCGCAGATACCACGGACCCGGCTCTTGCAACGCCGCAGGATGTGGAGCAGTATGCATGGTATTCCAATACACTCAAAGAGATGATGCCGCTGCTCGGGGCAAAATATGGAACCTGCGACCTTAAGGCCGTATGCAGCGAAGTGGATGGGGAAAAAAGTCTGCTGTTTGACAAATTTGGTTTCCGCATCGTGACCGAGTCCCGGATGATGCAGTTAAAAATGGGGGCTGCACTGATTTTGAAAGAATCAGAAGATACCTTTTACCTTCTGCTGAATGGTGTGGCAATGGTTCCTTTTTCAACAGATCCTAAGAACCCGTATCTGGATATTTTAAAGCTGGAGGAAGGAAAATTTGAAGACGGTGTATGGAAGATGAAACGCAGGCTGAATGGTGATGAGGTCGCTGCCATGTGCTATGAGAAGCCTGCACTTTTGAAAATGAAATTGTTTGCTTATCATTAGTTTGCCTACCATTAGAAAAAGGCTGTATAATAGTGTAAAAAGATAAAAGGAGGCAGCGTATGCGTGTAGAAAAGCTGGTATTGAATGAAGAAAGAAATGTGACTCTGACGGCATATTTACAGGAAGTGGGAGGCGAGTTCCGCTATGTAACCAGGCGTCCGGCAATCCTCGTACTTCCGGGTGGCGGCTATCAGATGTGCTCCGACCGTGAGGCGGACCCGGTGGCAATGCCGTACTTAAAGGCCGGCTATCAGGTATTTATCCTGAGATATTCCATAAAAGCGGATGCCGTATGGCCGAACCCTCTGAACGATTATGAACAGGCCATGGAACTGATCCAGTCAAAAGCTAAGGATTGGAGTCTGTATCCTGATAAAGTGGCAATCATTGGGTTCTCAGCAGGAGGACATCTGGCTGCATGTGCGGCAACGATGGCGAAGAACCGTCCGGCTGCGGCTATCTTAGGGTATGCTGTTGCAGGGGAAGATGTCAAAGGCTGCAATACGAGCGCTCCGAGTGCTATAGAGGCGGTAGATCAGGATACATGCCCTTGCTTTTTATTTGCCACAAGGACAGATAATGTGGTGCCTATTGCGAACACGGTTGACTTCATGCAGGCATTGATAAAGTATGACATTTCATTCGAAAGCCACATCTACGCATACGGACCTCACGGTTTTTCTACCTGTGACACCTCTGTGCAGTATAAAGACACAGAAATCTGCGTGAGAGTGCCTGACTGGGTAGAAGACAGCATCGGCTGGCTGAAAGACGTACTGGGCGAATTCGGTATGGATGGAATGACGGAGCCTGTCTGCAAGGCACATGTAACATCAGACCATGAGGCATTTATGTCAGTGGACTGCACGATCGGCCGGCTGATGGGAAATCCGGAGGCCAAGGCAGTACTTATGCCTATCCTTGAGAGAGGCACCTCGATGGGAGCCGGGCAGGATCAGGAGGGATTCACATCGGGAAATATGTTTGAGATGGTGAAGAAGATGAAGCTCAGAGATGCATTAAGCTATGGAAATGTGCCGGAGGATGTGATGAACAGGCTGAATGAACAGCTTGGGAAGATTCCGAATATTTAAAATGAGACTCCTTGGGGATTTATATATCCTGTAACGCTATTGATTATGCAGTAAGGTTTCTGTATAATTAGGGATAAATAAATCCCCAAAGGAGAAATTCAGGATATGGATTATGAAGATATAAAAAAGGAAATGGATCAGCATCCGCTATGTAAAGTCGTTAGAATGTTAAGTGAAGTTTATGAAAATAAAAGACGTGAGAATCTGGTTAAATGGGCGGAGGATCATCCTAAATATTGGGAAGATCTTTGTTGGATGGATAAAAAAAGCATCACTCATGAATATGCATCAGAAGTGATGGAATCTTTAATGAACAGCCATATTATAGAATTGCAGATTTACTGGTTATGCAGATGTAGTGATAAATTGAGTCTGGAGGGAAAAATGACGGATGAGGTGATATAGAAAACGAATATTATGAATCTACATCGCTGGTTATGCCGTCTAAAGACAGATCCCGGAAAAACTCATCATAGTTTACATCAAACAGCTGCTTCATGACCATTAATTCATAGATGCGGATGTTATAACGGTTTTGTTCCATTTTCTTATATACGTCACACGAAATGGAAACACCATTTAATTGTAGTAAGCGGGTAAACTGGGCTTGACTGAGTCCCATACCTTCGCGGAGCCGTTTTAAATTATGTCCAATACCGATGATATCCTGTTTTAGTTTCATGTAAAGGACTCCTTTCTGCTATGGAAATCAGGTAAATGTGTTCCTATTATAATCAAGTTTGGAAAGATGGTTGGGGATGTATACATCCCTTGGAGCGGGCAATTAGTAGAATTTAGGAAATAGTTTGAAACCGAGCAAAGAAATTTATTCAGGATTGGATATAAAGAGATTATGAAATAAAACAAGGAGGACAGTTTGATGAAATATTTTTGCAACCCGGTAAATGTTGATTACCGATATCAATTCAATAAAGCTATGAATGGAAAAGGAGAGGGTCTTGAGATCGCAAGGGAAGCTGCCGACCCATCCATGATCTGTTTTCAGGGAAAGTACTATATTTTTGCATCCATGACACTGGGTGTGTGGGTATCAGATGACATGGTCACCTGGAAAAATCACCGTCTTCCGGAGAATCTGCCGCTTTATGATTATGCGCCGGATGTTCGTGTGATGGGAGAGTATGTGTATTTCAGCGCTTCAAAACGCGGAGCTAATTGTAATTTCTACCGGACAAAGGATATCTTAAACGGGCCATATGAGGAGATCGAGGGAACGTTCGATTTCTGGGATCCAAACCTGTTTATCGATGATGACAAAAGAGTCTATTTTTACTGGGGATGTGCGAATGTGACTCCGATCTGGGGCGTGGAGCTGGATCCTGTGACGATGCATCCGGTCGGGGAGAAGAAGGAGCTGATCTTCGGGGCACCGGCAGAAAAAGGGTATGAGCGGATCGGAGAAGATCACAGCACCCCTCCGGTCACCGAGGAAGAGATCGAGTTGAAATTCAAGGGAATGATCGCAGCGAGCGGTATGAAGGAAGAGGAGATGTCTCCGGAAATGGTTGCCATGGCGAAAGGATATTTAAGTAACAATCCTTATATTGAAGGAGCCTGGATGGATAAATATGAAGGGAAATACTATCTCCAGTATGCGTGCCCGGGGGCGCAGTATAATGTCTATGCGGACGGCGTTTACATAGGGGACAGCCCTTTGGGACCATTTACCCTGGCGGCGAACAATCCGTATTCCTATAAGCCGGGCGGATTCATTCCGGGAGCAGGGCATGGATCTACTATGTGGGATACGCATCAGAACCTTTGGCATACTTCTACCATGCGGATCAGTATGAATCATACATTTGAGCGCCGCGTAGGAGTCTGGCCGGCCGGATTTGACGCAGACGGAGAGCTGTTCTGCAATCAGAGATACGGCGACTGGCCGCTGAATGTGGAGGCGGGAAAGATGGATCCGTGGAGAGATCCGGACTGGTATCTGTTAAGTTATGGGAAAGAAGTAACCTGTTCTTCCGCAGAGGAAGGAAAGGGGCCAGAGTTTGCGGCAGACGAGAATGTCAGGACATGGTGGCGTGCAGATTCGGCAGAACCCGGACAGTGGATCGAGATGGATCTGGGGGATGTGTATGATGTCCATGCCGTGCAGATTAATTTTGCAGATGATAAGATCGATGTTCCTCTTCCGGGTAAGATGAATGAGGAGCTGATGCAGCCCAGATATATAGAAGAGGCGGATATGGTGACAAGATGGGTTCTGACCGGATCCAGGGATGGAGAGGAATACTTCGTGCTGGAAGATAAATCAGAGGCGGACACAAATCTGCCCCACGATCTGGTTGTAAAAGAAGAAGGAGTGGATGTCAGGTATCTCAGGCTGATCATTCTAAAGATCCCATATGACCAGAAACCATGCATATCCGGGCTTCGTGTATTTGGGATCGGAAACGGAGAAAAGCCCGGGGTTCCTGAATTCACGGCACAAAGGATCAGCGATATCGATATGGATGTCACCATTTCTAAAAATGGAGCCATGGGATACAATATTCTTTGGGGACATGCTGAGGATAAATTATACCACAGTTACATGATCTTCGGAAAAGAAGAGCAGAGGATCGGAGCGCTTGTGAAAGGGCAGGAATACTATGTGAGAGTAGATGCCTTTAATGAGGCCGGGATCACAGAAGGGGTCGTGAAGAAGCTTGTTGTCCGCTAGATAAAGTTATGTTATCATAAAACCCTCCACTATAACACCAGACTTTTGGACGAGTGTATATTACATGATAAGAATGGAGAATAAATGGAGGGTTATGATCAATGAAAACTTATAAGACCGCGGAGGTCGCCGCGATAGCAGGGATACACCCTAATACGGTGCGTCTGTATGAAGAGCTGGGATTCATTCCGAAGCCAGAACGCCGGGAAAACGGGTATCGAATTTTTACAGATTTCCATATCCGGCAGATCAAGCTGGCCCGGACTGCATTTCAGATTGAAGTTTTACAGAACGGCCTGCGTAAGAAAATCGTAGAGATGGTAAAGGTCTCTGCCAGAGGGGATTTTGAAAAGGCAGTTTCTCTCACAGAAGAATATTTGCATCAGCTTAGTAAGGAAAGAAAAAATGCCAGGGAAGCGATCCGGATTGTAAAGCAGATCTTATCGGATACGGAAGAAAAAAGCAGCCTCACTATGAAGCGGAAGGAGGCCTCCTCTTATCTTGGGATCTCCATGGATACATTGAGGAATTGGGAAATGAACGGCCTTCTAACGGTAAAAAGAAGAGAGAACGGCTACCGTATCTATACAGACAGTGATATCAGGCGGCTGAAGATCATCCGCTCCCTGCGGTGCGCAAACTATTCACTGGAATCAATCCTGCGGCTGCTTGGGCAGTTATCGGAGAATAGAGATGTGGATATGGAGGCGGTTTTGAATACACCAAGGCAGTCTGAGGATATTATTTCTGTATGTGACAGGCTGATCATATCGTTATCTGAGGCAGAGGAAAATGCACGCCGGATCTTGAATATGCTAGAGGAGATGAGAATCCTATTTTCTTAAACCCTCCATCTTACCACCAATGTTTTTATTGGTGGTATTTTTTATGAGGGAGGGGATAAGGAGTTGAAGTGGGCCTGCCCGCTTTGTCCTGTAAAACAAAAGGAGGTAGAAAATGAAGGAAATCATCAAATTGGAACATCTGTCAAAATCTTATGGAGGGCTGACTGCAGTCAGCAATGTCAGTCTTTCCGTAAAAAGCGGCACAGTATACGGACTACTGGGTGCCAATGGTGCGGGAAAGAGCACCACGATCGAGTGTATGCTGGGGACCAGAAAAGCGGACAGAGGGAGTATATCGATCTTAGGCTGTGATCCAAAGAAAGACAGGAGACGTCTTTTTCAGGAGGTTGGTGTTCAGTTTCAGGAATGCGATTATCAGCCGGAGATCAAAGTCTGCGAATTATGCGAAGAGACACAATGTCTTTACAAAAATCCAGCCGACTGGAGAGTACTCTTAAGTCAGTTTGGAATCGGTGATAAAGAAAACTGTGCTGTAAAAAGCTTATCAGGAGGGGAACGTCAGCGTCTTTTTATCGTATTGGCTCTAATCCCCAATCCCAGGCTTGTATTTTTGGATGAATTGACGACCGGACTGGATGCAAAAGCACGCAGGGAAGTATGGAAGATCTTATCTGAATTAAAAGAAAAAGGGATCACCATCCTGTTAACCTCTCATTTTATGGATGAGGTAGAAGCTCTCTGTGATGAAATCTGTATTTTGCGGAAAGGGGAAGTGGTATTTTATGGAACTGTAGAACAGGCAAAGGAACAATGCGGCTGTACAAAATTCGAGGATGCATATCTGATGCTTTCCGGTGAGGAGGTTGAATAGGAATGAAAACATTTATTACACTGCTGAAAAACGAATGGAGATTGAATGTCAGAAATATGAACATGGTTATTTTTGCCGTGATCATGCCGCTGGTTGTGCTGGTTATTCTGGGATTCATCTATGGCACAAAGCCTGCCTTTGAGCATGCGGAGTATACCTTTTTGGAACAGTCATTTGGTGCACTTAGTACGATTTCAATCTGTGCCGGAGGACTGATGGGGCTGCCGCTTGTCATATCTGAATATCGGGAGAGAAAAATCCTGAAACGCTTTAAGGTAACGCCTATCAGCCCGGTCATGCTGCTTGCGGTTGAATTTCTGATCTACGTGATCTACTGCATCTTATCCATACTCATTTTGAGTTTAGCGGCAACGCTGTTTTGGAAGGTGAAAATACATGGCTCCTTTGCCGCATTTTTGGGGAGCTGGCTGTTAACGATGACCTCCACCTTAAGTATCGGGATGCTGGTGGGCGGAATTGCAAAAAATACAAAAAGTGCAAGTGTGATTGCCTGTATCCTGTATTTTCCGATGTTACTCTTTTCCGGCGCAACACTTCCGTTCGAGGTGATGCCGGAAATCATGCAGAAGATCATCAGTTATTTCCCTTTGACACAGGGAATACAGCTTATGAAAGCGGCTTTTCTGGGGGTACCGGTCACAAATGTGTATCTGTCGGTCATTGTGATGGGGGTGACCACAGTTGTATGCGCTGGTATTACGATTAAGTTCTTTAAATGGGAATAAGGGAAAGATGAGAAGTTAGGTATTTAGAAATAACATCAAAAGGTACTTCCGGTTGGAAGTACCTTTTGATGTTAAATTGAATCACAAGATGGGCGGCGTATCCATCATCTCAGGTACTCTTTCGAGTGTGTCGGGAGCCTTTCCGACCTTTGCAATTCAATTTATTGTATCTATAGTATAGGAGATTTATATTTACTACCCGTTATTGTAGTTTTTCAATGAGCTTTCCCTCTACGATCTCCATATAGCACTCGGACATGGTTTTGTCATCCATGATCTTGAGAACCGCCACCATCCCCGGAGCCAGATCTTTTCTGAGGAATTCCCGCTTTGATATCCAATAGACATTTCCTTCCTCAGAACTTTTCAGCGTTCCCTCATAAGTGTCTGCGCGGTAAAGGAAAACGAGATTTCGTACATCGGTCTTAAACCAGTGGTAAACGCCGGTTAAAATGGGATCGGAAATGGTGAGTCCGGTCTCCTCCTTTACCTCACGGATCATAGAATCCGTGAAAGTCTCACCTTCTTCCACGTGCCCACCGGGAAAAGTGGTTCCGGTATACTGATCATTTACCTTATCCAGTGCTAGAACATTTCCGTCAGAATCTTGTATCATACACATATTCATGAAGTTGACCTTTTCTATTTTGTGGTGATTATCTGGCATGTGATTTATTTCCTTTCTGAGAAATGATTATAGGGATATGGTACAGGATCCAGAGTGAATGTTCAAGAAAATATTTAACCGGAAGCAATGTTGTGAATCCCTGCGTTTTAGCTCATAAGAATACAAGAGAGCTATTCCGGGGGCTGACGATCATGGAAGACAGTGGTTTCGAAAGCAATCTGAACCAATATGATGTTATTGCCCTGAATATGCAGGAATTTTTAAGCAGGACACATGCGGTGAAAGCTATGCTGGAAAGGCTGAGCAGACTTGTTGTCCGGGATCTGATGCGTACCTATCCGGATGTTGATTACTTCGAGTCGGAGGATTTAATTCAAAGTATGCAGGATGTTTATGAAGATACAGGGCATCCTTTTGTGATGATTATTGATGAGTGGGACTGTGTCCTTAGAGAGTATAAGCAGGATCAGTAGTCAGCAGCATTCAGTTCAGGGAATATGCGGATTATTGGAACCAGACAGAGACATATGAGGCACTTAAAGTCTATATTGACATGAATTTTGAGGGGCTTAGAGACGATATTTTGATGATGTCTGGTGAGTAAGTCGATGTAAATGTTGGGAGCTTCACGAATGATATGTCGACGTTTTCCACAAAACATGATGTTCTGACATTACTGATCCATTTGGGGTACCTGGGATATGATTCTGATAACGGACAGGCTTTTATTCAAAATCATGAGATTATGGATGAATATGTGAATGTAGTACAGACATCGGAGTGGGGAGAAGTCTCAAAGGCGCTTGAAATGTCAAAGAAAACATTGCATGCAATATGGGGACAGAAGGAAACAATAAAAGACAAAAGAACATTTTTGTAAAATAGAAATGTACCGAGAATGACGTATTTAAGATTAAGGATCGCTGTATCATTGCTGAAACCAGAAATGATACAGCGATTTTTGCCTGCAGAACTCTTTTTTCTAAATTCATTTACATTATATATGTAGTTTGCTATAATAGACAGAACACCAGTTTGGTATAAAACAACCATTCATCTATCAAGATATAAAAAGGGGAAGTGTCAGATATGGAATTACATGACCTAGTCATTCATACAGAAAAGCTGCCGAAGCGGGAAGCGCAGTATGCCCCTTTCCCTGCGGCTTTACATAGAGAGATCAGAGCATGTCTTGAGCACAGCGGGATAGGGCAGTTGTACTGTCACCAGGCAGAGATGTTTGAGGCAGCGCAGAAAAAGGAGAATGTCGTGATCACGACTTCTACAGCCAGCGGTAAGACCTTGAGTTTTCTTCTTCCTGTCCTTGAGGCTGTTCTTGAGGATCAGCTGACCAGAGCTATATTTATCTATCCGACCAAGGCGCTTGCCAGCGATCAGCTACGTGCGCTTAAGCCATGGCTTGAGTACTTTGGAGAGGGAAGGGTATCTGCGGGGGTATATGACGGGGACACTCCGCCTTCTGAGAGGAGCAGGATCCGGAAAAGTGCGAATATCATTCTGACTAATCCAGAGATGCTAAATGGGGCATTTCTTCCGAATCACAGTAATTATGGTTTCGACTTTATTTTTACCAATCTGAAGTATGTAGTCATTGATGAACTGCACAGTTACCGCGGAGCATTTGGCTCCCATCTGGCGAATATTTTCCGCAGGCTTCAACGGGTGTGCCGCTATTATCAGGCTGCACCGCAGTTCTTGTGCAGTTCTGCTACGATTGCCAATCCGGTGGAACTGGCGGAAAATATCTGCGGAGGGACCTTTACTTTGATCTCCCGGGACGGTTCTCCGTCACCGGAGAAGGAATACAGGATCATACAGCCGCCTGTGATCAAGGGCGCGAACGATAAGGAATATGGACGGTATTCCTCTGCATCTGTGGCATCGGAATTACTCCCGCAGCTTGTGGAGGGGAAGCACCATTTTATTGCATTTGGAAAGTCCAGGAGGAATGTGGAGGTTATCTTAAAGGAATCCAGGGATAAGCTGGATTCGGCCGGATTTTTATCCCGGGGCGATAGCAGGAGGATTGCCGGATACCGGGGCGGTTACACGCCTCTGGAGCGAAAAGAGATCGAGCGTAAGATGATCACCGGGGAACTGCTGGGGCTGGTTTCTACCAATGCCCTGGAGCTGGGAATTGATATCGGAAGCCTTGATACCACGGTGATCGTTGGATATCCGGGGACAAGAGCCTCCTTCTGGCAGCAGACGGGAAGGGCGGGCCGGGGACAGGAGGCGTGCGTTAATTATCTAATCCTGGAGAATCTGCCTTTTGACCAGTATATTGCCATAGATCCGGACTGGCTTTTTACCCGGGAGAGTGAGAATGCCATCGTGGACCGGGATAACCTGCTGATCCAGCTTTCCCACATCCGTGCCGCGGCGGCAGAGATGCCCCTGACCATGGATGATATTGCTCTTTTTCCGGCGCTTGGAGAGGTGATTCCGGTTCTTTTAAAAGCACAAGAGGTCAAGAGCCTGGGAGGGAAGTTTGCCTGGGCGGGGCCGGCATTTCCGGCGGGCGATTACAGTTTAAGGAATATGGATCAGACCAGATTCAAGCTGATCCTGGATTCGGATGGCCGGGAGATCACGGAGATGGACGAAACTCAGGCATATCATGAATTATATCCGGGAGCGGTGTATATGCATGAGGGGACTTCCTATGAGGTGTTGAGCCTGGATCTGAAAAGCAGGACGGCCAGAGGCATTCCGTTTGATGGGAATTACTACACGGTTCCTGCAGGGACAGAAGAGACAAGGATCCTGCAGGTGTTTCAGGAGGAGCCTTACGAACGTACATATATCCGGTTTGGAGATATTAATGTCAATGAAGTTGTCTCCATGTATAAGAAGCTGCAGTTCCATAATCATCAGAATCTCGGGTATGTGAGCCTGTCACTGCCACTAAAGAAGGACTACGATACGGAGAGTACCTGGCTTCTGATCCCGGAAAATGTGGTGTGTGCATACCGCCGTCTGTTACAGAGGAACCGGTCCGGCGAATATGTGAGGAATAACCATTTTGAAGGGATTGCCAATGCCGTAAAGAATGCGGCGATGATGGTCACCATGGCTGCCCGTGACGATATTGATGTGATCGTTTCTTCCAATGCTTTGATCCCGGATGAGAGGGACGAGGAGGCTGTTTCTCTGTTTATCTATGATAAATATGTGGGCGGGCTGGGATATTCGGAGAAAATCTATGACCTGGTGCCGAAAATTCTGGAGAATGCCATCCGCATGGTGAAAAACTGTCCCTGTGAGGATGGATGTCCGGCCTGTGTCGGGGATTATACCCTGGATAAAAAGATGGTGCTCTGGGGGCTTGAGAATCTGCTGAGGGAATCTGAGGCACCCGAGTCTGTGAAACAGATGGAAGAGATTTCAAAGCCGTCCGTGCAGAAGCAGTTTTCATTTTTCAAACTCTCTAAGGACTGGAAAGAATTCTGTGAGGCTGTGGAACGAAATGGAGAGAGCGGCGGTGCATTCTTAAAAACAGTTAAGGCTGTGGAAGTGGAGAGTCACAGATTGATCCTGACGGTGGAGAGCCCTTTTTATGAGCAGTGGATCATGGAGCCGGAGAATTTAAAAAGTATTGAAAATATCCTGCGCTATCATGCAGTATGTCCGGGGGATATGAGGCTGGAAGTGGTATCCCGGGCGGATGAAGGGATGACAGAGAAGACCCGGGCAAGACTGCGCAGGCGGTATCAGGATGTTTTATCTTAAGATGAGCTAAAACTTTTCGCTTCGCTGCAAATACGCCGAGGTGTATTTGAAAGGAGACTGGGACATGAATTATGAGGAACAATGGGAACGGTTAAATGAATACCAGAGAGCGGCTGTGCTGGATGAGAGCCCGGCCTGCGTAGTCAATGCGAATGTAGGAAGCGGAAAGACCACGGTGCTGATCGCTAAGATCCTGTATCTGCATGTAAAGATTAAGGTGCCAATCCGGGATATGACGGTGCTGACCTTTACGAATAAGGCGGCGGGAGAAATCAAGGAACGTCTGCTGGCAGTGGAGCCGGAGCTTACAGAGGAAGAACTGGCCGGATTCGGGACATTTCACAGTGTGGCGATGAATTTCCTGCGGACCCGTCTGGATATAGAGAGCATGGGATGGACGAAGAATTTCATGATCATGGAGCCGGACGAGGAGACGGAGCTTGCGCTGCGTCTTGCCAGGGTGGGAAAGTTAAAGATCAAGTACAAGAACCGACTGAAGAAACGGCTGGAACAGGAATATACTGCCTTCCGGCAGGGGAAACAAGAGAGCAGGTATCAGGACGATCTGTTTGTGCTCTTTGAACGTCTGCGGGAGGAGAAAAAACGGCAGGATAAGATGGCATTTTCCGATCTGATCGAGGTCAGTACAGAATTGTTAGACCGGGAAGGGGCGCATGCGAAGCCGGCCTGGATCATCGTGGATGAGGTGCAGGACAGTGATAAACAGCAGATTGAATTCATCACGGCCCTCAAGGGAAAGAATACCAGGTTGTTTGCCGTAGGCGACCCCAATCAGCTGATCTACAGCTGGAGGGGCAGTGTGGAGACGATGTTTTATTATCTGAAGCATAAGTTTGAAGCAAAGGAACTGTCCCTTCCTGTGAACTACCGTTCCAGCGGGAATATTCTGGAGGCGGCAGGAAAGTTTCTTCAATATGGGAATACGGTGACAGGTAAGAAAGAAGGGGGAAGCCTGATCCTTGTAAGGAATCACTATGATGCCTTTTTGGAGGCACAGTATCTGGCAGAGAAGATCCGGACACTGCACCGGGAAGGCGTGGAGTACGGGGAGATCGCCGTGTTCTATCGTCTCCAGAACCAATCGGAGGTCCTTAAAAAGGTGTTTGAAAAGGAAGGGATTCCTTTTACCGTATCGCTGAAAAAGACACTGCGGGATATTCCGGTGCTGGACTGGTTTGTAAAGGTGCTGACCTTTGCCTGCAATCAGAATGACAGATTTGCCCTGGAGGCTGTCCTGTCACACCCGGTTTATGGGGAGAGAATGGAAAAAAAGCGGCTGAAGGGTTTTCTCGCAGAGCCGAAGAGAGGGGAATCGCTGATTTATGACAGGATGCTGGAATTCGCTCAGGCATTTTCAGCAGAACGGATGTCAGCAGAGCCCATGTCAGCAGCCTCCATGTCAGCAGGAGGGGAGACTTTAGGGGGAAACCCGGACGAATGTGAAGTGAACGCGATGGAAGCGCCAGTTTACGATGGGATCGGGATCTACGAATATTTTGCCCTGGATGATTATCTGCGTCCGAATGCTGCCTCCTATGTCCGGGACAGGGGATTAGTGCTGGGGCTTTGTAAGAGGCTGGAGGTTTACAGCCGTGAGAATAAGAAATGTATCGCACAGGGAACGGCGCAGTTTTTATGCTCCTCTGCTCTTTATGGAATACAGATTTTAAAAGAGGAGGAAAATCCAGGAAAGGACAAGGTACGGCTGATGACGCTTCATGCTTCGAAGGGCCTGGAATTTTCCCATGTGTTTATCATTGGAGTCAATGATGGTCTGATTCCGCTCACCGGGCAAAGCTTCGAGCAGGAGGAAGAGGAACGAAGGCTCCTCTTTGTGGGAATGACCCGGGCAGGAGAACAGCTGGAATTATCCTACTATACGAATCCGGGACAGCCCCGTGTCAATGGCGGGCCGGGCAGATATCTAAATATGCTGCCAAAGCATCTGCTGGACTGGGAGGGAATGAAAACCCAGGAGGAAAGGCAGGCCAATCTCCAACAGCTCAGAAAAGCGGTGCGTCAGGAACAGGATAAAACAGTGGAGGAAAAGGTGGTCAGAAAAGCAAGGCATCCGAAATATGGGGTCGGGATTCTTGTGGAGGAAAATGAGATGACAGCCATCGTAGAATTTGACGGATACGGAAAAAAGGAATTTTTAAAGGCGTTTGGTGAGATAGAGATCTTGACATCATAACAATCTTTGAATAGAAGAATTGTGAATTTTAAGCCGCACATTGTTTGGTTCATCTTGGTATCATCAACTGAACAATGTGCGGCTTTTCCTTAGTCTTTTAATCTGGTTTTTTGATCTGGCTCAGGGCCTGATTCAGCTGCACGGCCATTTCGGTGGTAATCGCACCGCCAGCCTGCTTGATCAGCGCCTCCACGGACAGCCGGTCCATCATCTTCTGCATCTGGGCGTTGGGCTGTACATTTTTAGCGACATCACCTCTTGAAGCAGTCGCTGCTTCCATCATCCGTTGGAGCAGTGCGGCTCCTGCAGGTGATTTTTTGATATCACCCATGGAGTCTTTGATGGAATAATAGCCTTCCCGGATCTCCATTCCCGGTTCATCGAACCAGTTTTTCACCGCGCGGCCCTCCAGGATATAGGACTCATCGGGAGCAGTGACTTTGCAGATCGTGATGCGGTCACTGTGCTCCCCGGATCTGGCTGTGATCTCGTGGTTACCGGACAGTGAAAGTGTGAATTCAAAGATACGGTTTCCTTTCTTGGTTTCCAGAAGCATGCCGTTATCGTATAAGGAAACTTCCGGGAGATTGGAATATACCTTGATCTGAGTGTTCTCCCAGCAGCGGTTCACATAATTTCTTCCGCAGATGTGGACAAAGGGTTCGTCAGACAGGTAAGCCTTGTACAGATAGAAGGCATCCTTTTTATGACGGCGGTCAAAGGTAACAAGTCCCTTCTGATTGATCCCATGCTCCCCGCCTTCATCCCTTCCGTCTGCCGCAAAGTCAAACATGTTCCAGCAGTGTGTCGCCCAGATATAAGGGCGTTCTTCAAACATGTTAAGCAGATGTTCATGATAAATGCACTGGTAGGCTTCGGTATAATCCCCTTGTTCTGGCTGTTCGGTCTGGAATTTCGGACAGGCATCGGCACCGTATTCGGACAGACCAATGATCTGCTGGGGATGTTTTTTATGGTATTCGTCAAACCAATCGTCATTGTCGGAAAGTGATCCTAAATACCAGCCATAGTACAGGTTATAGGAACAGATATCGGGCAGTGTGACCAGGTCATCATCCATATCCAAAAGGAAAGCATGTGCCATGGCTGTGGGCCGGGTGGTGTCCATGCGGTGCGCAAGGTCATTGAGGATCCGGTGATTTTCTACAAGATCATCGCTCTTTCCGCTGACTGTGATCTCATTGGAGAGCCCCCAGCAGATAATAGAAGGATGGTTGTAATTCTGCGCGATCAGTTCGGTCATCTGGGAAATGGTATTGGCCCTTGCGTTTGGCATATGTTCTGTAATATACGGAATCTCTGCCCACACGATCATACCGCATTCATCACACAGATCATAGAAATACTGGTCATGCTGATAATGCGCAAGGCGGATCGTATTGGCACCCATCTCTGCGATCAGCTCCATGTCCTCCCGGTGCATCTCAGGTGTCAGTGCATTTCCGGTGCTGCGCCGGTCCTGATGCCGGGAGACACCGCGAAGCGGGTAACTCTGCCCATTTAAGAAGAATCCTTTTTCCGGGTCAAAGGAAAAGGTCCGGCATCCGAATCTGGTACTGATCTCATCAGTCACGGTACCATTTACGAGTAATTGTGCTGTGGCAGTATAGAGATACGGGTCTTTTCTGCCGTTCCAGAGGCGGACGCCTGGGATATCCATATACAGAATCCCCTTTTGATCCTGGATCGGGCATTCCCTGGTTTCGGCTCCGTCTATTGTGATGCGTACTGTATCTGCGGTTCCTGAAATATAAGTCTCAACAAGGACGGTGGCGTGGTCATCCTCGATCTTTGGGGTTACCTTGATTCCCGGAGCGCCGTGCCAGTCCAGATCAAAATGGGATGAAGGAACTGTGATCAGGCAGACATCCCGGTAGATCCCGCCGTAGAACGTAAAGTCTGCCCGCTGGGGGTAGACCGTATCGTTTGGCGAATTGTCAGCGGATACAATGATGGTATTTTCTTCTTTCAACTCAGGGGTGATATTGACACGGAAGGTAGAATATCCTCCGTCATGCCGGCAGACCAGCCTGCCATTGACAAACACCTCGGCAGAAGAGCTGACGCCCCTGAATTCCAGGTATACTTCTTCCCCATCAGAAGTTTCCGGCCTTTTTAATTCCTTTACATAATAACATTTCCCGCGGTAATAGTCATTGCCGCCATCCTGTCCGTCAATGGCATTCCATGTATGGGGCAGGTTCACATCTTCTCCGGAAACGGATATGGCATCGGCCGCGTCAGCGGCATATTTCACAAATTTCCAATGTTCATTCAGAGTTTGGATCTTTCTCATTGTACATTTCCTCCTATTCTTCCAAATTCAGAGTAAAGCCGGGGACAGATACCCGGATCATCTTTTCGATCACTCTGATTTTGTTAAATTCATTATAAATGGGAATAAGCAAATGACCCGTACAAAAAATGGGGAATATGTTAAAAAATTAGATGAAAAATGGATGGAAGACAAAAAAATGACTATTAAGGCAGAATAATGTACGCCTGGAGGGAGACTCCAATTTATATGGATCTATTTTTCACCCGGTATTCACTGGGAGACATCCCGGTCTCTTTCTGGAAAGTGTCTGCAAAATAGCTTCTGGAACAGAAATTAAGCTGTTCGCTGATCGTCTGAATACTTTCAGAGGAGGTGGAGAGCAGTGTCTTGGCATATTCTATTTTAGCCGATTTAATAAAGCTGTTGATACTGACGCCGGTCTCTTTTTTGAATTTTCTTGTTAGATAGTAATCGGTATATCCGGCCATGTCCGCCAGCTTCTGGATATCGATTTTTTCTGTGATATGCATGTTGATATAATCGCAGCATGTCTGGATAGGGACCGAGACCTCTGGATTCTGCCTGCATTTGTGTACCCGGTAAATGAAGTCTTCATACATGAGAGCGTTCAGCGAAGCGATCTCTCCCAAGGTTTTACAGCTGTCAGCCGCCTGGGTATACAGATCATTCAGTGAATATGCAGTGGGGGCAGGCAGGCCTCCGGCAATCGCGGCCCTGCTGCATAGGGCAGTGAACGTGACAGAGGAATACTTACCCTGCTGAATCGGATTCCCAATGTTGGTGCGGACACCGGGGCTTGTAGTGGCAGCCTGTGCAAGGATTTCCTTATAATTCAGGTTTCCCTGCTCAACCATTTGCAGCAGTTTACTTTCTATATTGCGTACACCCAGGTGGGAATCGTCATCTGCCTCCGGTTTTTGTTTGGCAGGGTGCTCATTAGTCCCCCGCATTTGATGCTGAAGGTCTCCGATCGTGAGCTTTTCACCGCGGATACAGTAGTGAAACATCAGTACATACTGATAAAAAGTAACACTGGAAATCAAGGGGAGCTGCTCTAATTGTCTCATCATCTGTTTTTTCATCGCAACAGACATCTGATGCGCGTTCAATTCCTGTTCTATATGCGGCAGGGAGTTCTGGTTGATGAACGCAGGTCCCAGCACATGGATTTTACTGATTTGGTCATTGTCTACTTCGAAGGAAGCAGCCCACATCAGACCGAGTGGATCACTTAAAATAATGGGCAGGCTGGATGTCTGTGTATATTCTTTCAGATATTCCTTGCAGCCACTGAGAGAAAAGATGCCATCCATAGCCTTTTCTTCCGGGCAGCAGCTGCTTTCTAAGACGAGATTCGAATCGTATACCCAGAAATAAAGTGGATAATTGCAGGAAACAAGTTCCCTGAAAAAGTTTAGTTTGTTATCGACCAGCATAATGCCCTCCGTTTCAATATATTTTATATATAGTATAATACAAAGTCCTAAGCAGGGCGATAAAAATATGGTGTGAAATGTATATAAATTCGCTATAAAGATAAAAAAGTCGCTTTGGGAGTAAATGAAAGCTAATTATTGTTCATAAAAGCATATTTTCGGACGCGGAGAATTGAAAAGTAAAATAAAATGAATATATCAAAAGGAATACGAAGGAGGTTACCTTAAATGGGTAAAAAAGAAAAAAATCCGGACAGACTTCCGGTGGGTAAATTTTTTGCATGGAAATCAAGGGATGTTTCTCTGGCAGCAGTGAATACGATCATCCTCGGATATCTGACGATCTACTGTACAGATACCTTGGGAATGAATGCAGCGCTGGTCGGAACACTGTTAATGGCCAGTAAGGTATTTGACGGAGTGACAGACTTATTTGCCGGATTCCTGGTAGATAACACAAAGACAAAATGGGGAAAGGCAAGGCCCTACGAATTCGCGATTCTTGGGGAATGGCTGTGTACGGTACTTCTGTTCTTTGCGTCACCTGCGTGGAGCGGCGTTGTGAAGGCGGTCTGGGTATTTGTGATGTACACGGCAGTATTCAGCATCTTTAATACACTGCTGAATGCAAATCAGACTCCATACATGATCCGTGCATTTTCAAATAACCAGCGTGTTATCACGAAGGTTTCATCCTATGGTGGGATTGTCAGCATGTTAGGCGGTATGGTAGTGTCCGTGACATTTCCGATGCTGATGGCAAGGCTGGCATCCAGCCCGACAGGATGGAGAGAGCTGATCCTGATCTATGCGGTTCCGCTGGCAGTGATCGGTATTCTAAGATTTGTTTTTCTAAAGGAGGACCCGTCCATTGATGCGGGAAACAGTGAGCGGGTACATTTTAAAGAAATTCTGACCATGTTAAAGAAAAATAAATACTGCTGGATCTTTGCAGGAATCATGGGATTATATCAGATCGCAGTAAGCCTGGGTGCGGGTACATACTATTTTACCTATATTATCGGAGACATCTCCAAGTTCGGAATCGTAAGCATCCTTTCTGTTGTGCTTCTTCCGGTCATGTTTATCTTTCCGGCAATGATGAGGAAGATGAGTGTTGCGAAGCTTTTTGTACTTTTCTCAGTAATCGCTGCAGTAGGATATGTGATCGTATTTTTTGGAAATGCAAGCTTTCCGGTTGTTATTGTGGGTGTCCTGCTCACAACGCTTTTAAACCTGCCTTTGGGGTACTTAGGCGCATTGGTTATCATGCAGCTTGCAACTTATAACGAGTATATGGGGCTTCCGAGAATGGAAGGTTCCAGCGGTGTTGTTTCAGGA
Organism: Faecalicatena sp.; assembly: GCF_058819085.1. Taxonomy (NCBI): domain Bacteria; kingdom Bacillati; phylum Bacillota; class Clostridia; order Lachnospirales; family Lachnospiraceae; genus Faecalicatena; species Faecalicatena sp. Next base: position 305,695 of record NZ_JBZUUL010000002.1, on the reverse strand, counting down.
TTTACCAGCAAGGTAGGCGGCGGGATCGGAGCCGGTATGTGCGGAATCCTGCTTGGGGCATCCGGTTTCATTTCCTCGACAACAGGAAGTGCTGCACAGCCGGACAGTGCCATGCTGATGATCAGAAGCCTGTATTCTATTCTTCCGGGAATTTGTACCGTATTGATCGTTATCCTGTCTATCATGCTGAGTAAACTTGGGAAAGAGATTCCAAAGATGGAGGCCGAGATCAAGGCAAGAAAAGAAGCGGCAGGGGTACAGAATTAGGTCGATGTAAGTACAGATGAAATAATAGAAAACATTTTAATCACAGATAAAAAAACATTAAATAATTTAAAACAGACAAATAGCAGTGGAAAAGGAGACAGTTGAGGATTGTCTCCTTTTCTAAAATGGAGGAGCTTTTATGAATGATTCAATAATTAAAAGACATGAAAAAATGACTATAAAAATAAAAAAGTGTCACCACACATTCAATACTGTGATGACACTTTTTCTATGAAGAAAGGGTTTATAGGTAGTAAACGGATATGGAGAATCCGTTTTTCGTTAAATTCATGAGCGAAAGCGCTCTGCAGTCTGTTTCGGGTTTTAAGAACTATCCTACTCCGGCACAACATCCTCGGGAATCTGTACCACTTCTTCTTTTCCGAATCTTTTCTTGAAAACGGCAGCACCCACAAATCCTGCGAGGCTTCCGCCCAATGCAGCCAGCACAAGTGCGATCAGCACATTGACCGGAGGATTGAAGGCAAAGGGGGCCAACAATCCGGGGATCGGAGAAGCTGTACCAGGAGCATTATTGATGATACCAAGTGCAGCAGCAGCCATACCGGCAAGCCCTCCGCCGAAGAAGTTGGAACAGTAGATCGGAATCGGATGGGCCGTAATAATGTGCGCCTGGGTCAGAGGCTCCAGCATCACAGCGATGACATTACTCTTATCCCCAAGCTTGAGACGGCTAAAGATCAGTCCGTTTGTAAAAGAACCGCCTACACATGCAATCGCAGCAATTCCCATTGCGAGTCCGTTCAGTCCGAGCATGGCGGTAAGCGCCATGGAGCTTAATGGGGAAGTACAGATCATTTTCATAATACCGCCGAGCAGAAGTCCCATCACGAGCGGTGACTGTTCTGCAGCAGCAGAGATAGTCTGTCCAATGCGTACCAGTGTAGAATTAACAACCGGGTCTACGAGCAGGGCGATCATACGTGCGGCAGGTGCGATGATCAATGCACCCGCGATGATATTAAGCCCCTCCGGAAGTTTCTTTTCAAGAACAGGTCCGATCAGACCAACGATATATCCGGCAATAAAACCAGGCAGAATTCCGTATCCGCCTACGGCCACACCGGCCACAACAGCAAATACCGGGTTCGCGCCCATACTGATCGGAACGGTGATTGCAGCGGCAACTCCGCCGAGACTTCCTGACGTGACCCCTACTTCCTGAAAGAATTCAAGCTTTAACAGGTCACCGGTAATATAGCGGTGTATGGCTTCCACTAAAAAAGTGGCAATCGCAGCGTTTGCCATACCAGACATGGCAGCCTGCCCTTTGGGCATTTTGAGGCTGAAAAGGGAAAATCCCGCAAGTGTCAGTAACAAAAGTCCAACTCCAGAAATGATTGTCAGCATGTAATCCTCCTTATGTACCATTCATATTTTATCAACTGTTTAAAATTTAACGAAGTGGTTTCGGGAAATTACAAAAAGTAACAGAAGTTTCTGAAAGATCTACAAATGATACAAAAACGCCCGTCTTTTATTATGCAAAATACATAACAGACGGGCGGTATTTGACCTTCTCAAGGAAGAAACAGAGCGGATTTTAAGTACCCACTTTACCGATTATGTATAGTTAAGATTCTGTGCAAGTAAGAACAAGGGCATTCAAAAAGCTTTTGATTTTTACATTGCCGTGTCTGGTACTTTTCCCCCGGATAAAGTCCATTTCCCTGCGCACCTGTTCAAAATTGTAGAGGGTGTTTGCGTAGGTTGTGAAAATGTCATTGGAGTAGTCCTCCAATCCCAGATTGGCAAGGTTCACCATGCCCATGCTGGCAGCTCTGCGGATACGCTGTTCCATGGATTTAGGATTATCGCTGAACTTGCTGCAGAGCTCTCCGAGTGTGGCATCACTTAACCGTGTCTGATGTTCGATCAGATATTCTACAAGCTGTATGATGTCCCGGCTGCCCCTCTCCCCGGAGATCCCAAGCTTCTGTAAAATACTTCGCAGACGGACAGTGTGCGGTTTGGAAACAGGATCTATAGGCAGGCGGGAAGAGGGAGAAGAGGAGCCAGCCTTAAAAGCTCCATTCACAGGTGATATGCCGGGATTGGCAGTTCCGGCATTTTGGCTTAAGAAAATATTCTGCACCTGTCTGAGAGTGGAGCGGTCGATCATAGACTGTTCCACCCTTCTTATCACCCTCTCCACCTCTACGCTGTTGATAGGCTTCTGAATATAGAATTCGATCCCGCTTTCGTAGGCATTTGCGATCATATCCTTAGATGCGACCTGAGAAAGCATGATAAAAGCGGTGTCCGGCCAGAGTGTGCGGGCTTTTTTTACAAAGGTGATTCCATCCATTTCCGGCATAAGAAGATCTACGATCACGATATCCGGCTTTGTATAAGGCATATCCTCCAGAGCATCTGCTCCGTTGGAGGCAGTACCGCAAAGTGTCCCTAGGTTTCGGTCACGGATGATCATTTTGAGTATGTTCTGCACATTACGGTCATCATCTACGATATAAAGGTTCATGTTTTAGTTTGCTCCTTTCAGCTGTGTCTTAGGTATTTTAATAGAAAAGACAGTTTCACCCGGATGGGAGGATGCGGATATCTGTCCGCACCATTGGTTTTTGATCATATCCTGGACCAGATTCAGTCCCAGTCCGCGGTTGATCTCCCCGGTATCATAATTGATCTTAGTGGAAAAACCGGGCTGGAAGATATCTTCTAAATCTTCATGAGGGATGCCCGGGCCATCGTCTGTGACCGTAAACAGCCAGTCAGAATCGCTGGAGGTCTGTGTGATCTTTACATGAACGGTCTCGTTTTCAGAGGCTTCCATTGCGTTTGTGATCAGGTTGCGGAAAATGGACATCAGGAAATAATGGTCTTCTGTGTAAAGATTTTCTTCCACTGATATCTCCAGGGAAAGAGTGCGTCCACCTGGCGTGGGAGGCGTATTCAGGCTGTTTTCCAGCACAGAGAAAATATCTTTTAAGTGCATTCCCTCCTCATTGAGATTTAGGTCAAGTGCCTCAGACAGTCCGCGCAGGATCAGCACATATTCCTTTTTTATCTCGTGGATATCCTTTGCCACGGACAGTGCCTGCCGGGATAATTCACTTTCAGGAAGCTCTTCTAGTATCTGTCTGTACAGATGATAAGATGTATTCATCGTGTCTTCGATCAGTTTTGTATTCTTCTTCATCCAAAGGACCTCCCCGTTGAGCTTTGAGATGAGAAGAAGCAGGCGCTGGTAGCGCTGTGCATGTTCCCGGTGCAAAAGACCAAATTTATAATAACGCAGCACCAGGTAAATACACCAGATAGACGCCGTACGAAAAACCGCTACCAGAAGAATACTGAGCTGGTTCTTCCAGGTAAAGGCCCCAAGACCTAATCGCAGGATCAGTTCTATCAGATTCGATAAATAGTCAAAGAGAAAAAGTGGGGGAATATGGAAACCTCCCCAGTTGTAATCGTGCTTCCTGCAGTATAGAAAGAACAGGAGCCCGTAAGCCAGATAAAATACCATCTCTGGGAAACAGTCCAGGACAGCAGTCCCAAGTGATCCCTGATTAAACCAGTACACGGCAACACGGGAAATATAGACTCCGGCCGCAGACAGTAATGTGACAGGAATAATAGGAAACTTCCCATTAAGCAGGACAAAAACAGAAAACATAATAATACCTATAGAAATTTTAAAGTTGCTAATGAAAAGATTCATGTTTACTTGTGCTGCCAAAATAATTATGATTGTGTACATGACAACCACGGGATGACGCTTTTCCTGCATTATATGTTCTCCTTTCGGTCCGTCCAATCATGCAGACTGGTGGTAACCTCTGTCAAAAATAAGATCTATTACAATTTTAGCATGAAAAAATAGCAGGGACAAGCCTGCAATTAACCTTCGTCCCCGGCAGGACAGACGTACCGTGTCAGACCCCGGCTGTGTTTTCCATATTCGATCGCTTCACTGGGACAGCGGCAGATACAGGCCATACAATGGGTGCAGTTTTCCCCCCAGAGAGGCCTGCTATTTTTCAGTTGAATGTTGTCCAGGGGACAGACATGGACACATTTTCCACAGGATATACAGGCATCTGTAGTATAGAATTTTTTCGCGTGTACAAACAACGGATAAAAGGCAGTGTTTATAATGCCGCTGTCTATCCTGTCCTTAATAGTCAGGGCAGGCTGGGGGAATTTCTTGCGGTTCTTTATCGTGAGAGCGGTTTCATCCAGGACACTGTCTGCCTGGTGGATGATCTCCAGGGCTTCCTCCTGTGTCGGGGCAGAATACATTGCGATGTAGTTTTCCGGCATGAGAACCTCTTTACATCCCATGTAGTTCCATTTTTTTGTCCTGCAAAGCTTTTCCAGGTATCTGCCTGCATTTCCGATGCTTCCGCCGCAGGTCATCACAAAATAAATATTCTTGTTTCCGGTAAGTGTGGTATTCAAAAGCCACTCCCGGACGATACGCGGGATTCTCCATGCATAGGCAGGGGTGACGATGATCCACGCATTTCCCGAGTGCATTTCTGAAAAATCGCGGCTGCGTATTTTCTCCACTAAATTTAGGACCTTGTCATCTAATTCTCTGCCGATCCTTTTTGCTGCATATTCACTGTTTCCTGTGCCTGAAAAATATAAGATCATTGATTTTACCTCCGGTCATGTTTTAGGGATGAGTACTGATATGCTGGATACTTTTATAAATGAGATTGATTAAATGAGTGATTTCTTTCCACTGTGTCTCATCCACACTCAAATAATAATAATTTTTTGTCCCCTCTTTGCGCATTGCGACGATCCCAGCCTCTTTTAGAATCTGCAGATGGTGAGAAACTGTAGGTCTTGTAAGATGCGCCTTTTGTGCAATTTCTCCAACACGGATCCCCGAGAGATTGCTTTCTAAAAGCACAAGCAGTATCAACTGCCTGGTTTCATCACCGATTGCAGTAAATGCATTCCGGCAATCCTGAAATCCGTTTACGATACTTTGTAACATTTCTTTACATTCATCTGCCATATTTAAACCTCTCTAAATATGTTGCTTATTCTCTGGTGACGTTTCATATTTCAAATCTCCTTTTGTTAAGATTTGTTAACCATTATACTGGACACAGGAGATCCGCGCAATATTGGTAAAGAAAATCCTTACCATATCTTTGAGGATTTTTGGTTAGTTTTAGAAATTGAATTGCAAACCTTTGAATTATCTGATAAATTAAAACTATATTCAAAGGGCATTCCGTAACACATGCCCTTCGGGCGGGTACGCAGCATAAGCTGCGTATCTAAAGTATACCCAAAGGGCATTCCGTAACACATGCCCTTCGGGCGGATACGCAGCATAAGCTGCGCATTCAAGGTATATAATATTTGGGGGGATACTCCTAAAATAGTTTGGGAGGAGGCACAGTTTATGGAACTGGAAGTTGCGATCATCAAATCAAAAGAGGAACTGACAACATTAAAACCGTTTTATGTAGATCATGCGTTGTGGGGAACAGAAAAATTTCCGAAGACTTATGGTTATATAGGGTTTGTACCAGAAGATGGATTCTATCTTAAGATGGTATGTGAGGAATCTGATCCGCTTCGGACCTATACGAATGCAAATGATCCTGTCTATAAGGACAGTGCGATGGAGGCATTTCTGATGTTTGAGCCGCCTTTAGGGAGAGGCGCAAAGGAGAACTACCTGTCTCTGGAGGCAAATGCGAACGGGACATTACTGGCGGCGTATGGAGAAATGAGGACTTACCGTACATATCTGCTTGGAGACGATCACAAAGCATTCGAATGCAAAGCGCAGATAGAAGAGAAGCAGTGGAGTGTTGATCTGCGGGTTCCCATCTGGATACTGGAGAAGATCTACGGGCCGTTGGATCTGGGAGAAGGCAGCTACTTTACATGCAACTTTTATAAGATATCTGAGACGGCCAAGATCGAACATTATGTTTCTTATTCACCGATTTTGACAAGCATTCCCAGCTTTCATCTGCCGGAATTTTTTGCTGAGGCGGAGATCGTGAGCCTGCCGCGGTGGAAGTAAAGTTATGAGGAAACAGTAAAGGGGAGTGTGAATTTCCTCTTTGACGGAGGGAACCCTGGAAATGCGGGGGTTCTCCGTTATTTTATTCTGGTTTTCGAAAGAGCTGTATTTAGTAAAATGACAGTTTTGGAAAACCTAAAAATTTTTGAGGTAATAACGGAAAACCTAAAAAAAATTCAGGAGAAATTGTTGACTTTGCACAAAAATAGTGTTATAGTAAAGAAGCTTGAGAGAGCTATATGGTTTGCTGTTTTTGATTTAAACAGCGCTATATTGCTGTCTCTTTTTTTGTGGGTTTCTAAAAGAATAGTAGAAGACGGTAGACAGAATATTAGGAGAATCTACATGTTATCTGACAGTAAATATATGGAGGAAAGGGGAAGCGTTCTTTTATACTTCTTTAGAGACAGCACATAAAATTTATGAAGATCAGGGGGATAATCATGAAACAGACAAATCAGGAAGCGTTATTTAATTTTTATGGAAAACCGGGCCTTAATCAGGTATTTCCACTGGCACTGCAGCATGTGGTAGCTGCAATCGTAGGAATTGTTACACCGGCAATTATCGTATCAGGAGCAGCAGGACTGGATAATGCAGACAAAGTATTCTTGATACAGGCGGCTTTAGTTATTTCAGGTTTGGCCACACTGCTGCAGTTGTTTCCGATAGGGAAGAAGGACGGTTTCAAAGTTGGAGCAGCGCTGCCTGTGATCATGGGAGTTAGTTTTGCTTATGTTCCAAGTATGCAGGCCATCGCAGGAGATGAGAGCGGATTAGGAATACCGATGATTCTCGGGGCACAGATCGTGGGGGGAGTAGTTGCTATTATCGTTGGATTTAGTATCAAAAAAATCAGGAAGCTCTTTCCGCCGTTGATTGCCGGCACCGTAGTCTTTACGATCGGACTGTCCTTATACCCTACAGCAGTGAACTACATGGCAGGCGGGGCAGGAAAACCGCTCGCCAAGGAAGTTGGCAAGCTTGGCTTTGGGTCATGGCAGAACTGGACGGTTGCTATTTTAACATTGGTTGTTGTAACCGGTTTGAATCATTTTGCAAAAGGAATCTTTAAGTTAGCATCTATCTTAATCGGAGTGCTGGTTGGATATGTGGCAGCATTATGTATGGGGTTAGTTGATTTCAGTGGTATTGCGGCAGCGGGGTATTTTCAACTGCCTACGCCTCTTCATTTTGGTGTAGTATTTGATCCTTCTTCCTGCATTGCGATCGGACTTCTGTTTGCGATCAATTCGATCCAGGCCATCGGAGACTTTTCTGCAACAACAACCGGGTCAATGGACCGTATGCCTGAGGATAAAGAATTACAGGGCGGAATCGTAGGATATGGTATTTCGAACATAATCGGTGCACTCTTAGGCGGTCTGCCGACAGCTACATACAGCCAGAACGTTGGTATCGTTGTAACAACAAAGGTCATCAGCCGCGTTGTTCTTGGACTTGCAGCAGTAATGCTTTTAATAGCAGGAGTCATTCCGAAGTTCTCCGCTATTCTTACAACGATTCCCCAGTGTGTACTGGGCGGTGCGACAATTAGTGTATTTGCATCAATCGCAATGACAGGTATAAAATTAATCATGACAGAAGAGATGAACTATCGAAACACATCTATCGTTGGACTTTCCGTAGCATTGGGAATGGGGGTTACCCAGGCAGCTAATGCACTCGCATCATTTCCGGACTGGACAACGACTATTTTCGGTAAGTCTCCGGTAGTAGTAGCCACCTGTGTAGCGATACTGTTAAATCTTATCCTGCCGAAAGCGAAGGAGAACAAGCAGGAAAGTAAATGATGAATTTATAAGCCGGCGGCTTATACCAATAAATATATGCCCGTAGGGTTTCCAAGGCAGTTCCTAAATTTCCGAATCTCTGTTATAATGGTGAATCATGATGGTTATGCATGATTCACAAAATGTCGTAGAAGATGTATTGACAGAAGGGGGGCGGATATGATGGAACTGCTTACTTTATATTTAGTGGATGATGAACCGATTATTTTAAAGGGACTTTTAGAGACATATGACTGGGAGCGCATGGGCTTTGAAGTGGTTGGCTGGGCGCGCGACGGGGAAGAGGCACTTAAGGATATTCCGATGAAAGATCCGGATGTGGTCCTGACGGATGTGCGGATGAAGAAGATGGACGGGTTAAGACTGATCGAGAAGGTGAAGGCTATGGATATGAAGACCAACTTTGTCGTGATCAGTGCATACCGCGACTTTGAATATGCACAGAAGGCATGCCAGAACGGGGCGCTGTCATATCTGGTGAAGCCCATTGATGAGGATGAACTAAAACGTACCATGTCTGAAATCTACGAGATGTGTACGGAGAAGAAGTTTAAAGAGAAGAATTATTCACTTTGGGAAAAAGTACTTCTGGAGGATAAGGATAATTTCCTGAATCAGATGGTTGGGAAGTATCTGGACGATGCCATGGATATTCAGGAACTTTCGGAGTTTTTCGTCAGTCTGTCCAGGGAAAAGGAGATGGAGCATTCATTTGCCGTGATCACGGCGGGGATCGATATTGTTCAGCGTGTGGTAAACCAGAAGGAATTTGATATGAAGCAGTATGTCCTGGATACGAGCCTTTATAAGAGGCTCAAGGAGAAGTACCAGGTCTGGACCAAGAAGACACAGGAGGGAGCGACCTGCTATATCGTGGATCTGGGTGAGAACGGCAGGGTGGAGCCGCTGAAAATCATTCTGACAGACCTGCGGACAGAGTTAAAAGGGGATATGATCTCAACTCTTTCGAACAGTGAGACGGGACTGGAGGGGCTTAAGGATGCCTATGTACAGTCAGTGCATTTGTTTGAGGTGGCAGCAGAGGCCGGAGCCGGGCTTCTTTCTATGGAGGGAAAGGTTCCGCTTAAGACAAAGAACCAATATTCCCTGGATGTGGAGACGCAGATCCTGGGGGCTCTCAGGAAAAATGACAGCGGACAGATGAAGCGTGCCTATGAAAAGTTTGTTTATATCCTTCCAAAGGAGGAAAATGCGGTGCGTGTATATCTGCGCAGACTTGCCGTCCGCGTGGAATTTTCTATGGAAGATTCTTATGGACTGAGTGAGGAGATGAAGCAGAGCTTTTGCAACTTTTATGATGCTGTGGATACGGTGATGCCGCCGAAGGGGGTCAGTATACTATACCAGCTGTTTTTACATATCATCGAGCTCCGCAGCAGTATGGAGGAAAGCTCGACGGAGCAGTATTTTCAGGATTACATCCCTGTGGCATTGGAGTATATCAGGGAGAATCTTCAGGATGAAAATCTGTCCATCGGAAGTGTGTCGGAGCACGTGTATCTGAATCAGGTTTATTTCGGCAGGATTTTCAAGAATGTGATGAAGATGCCATTTAAGCGGTATGTCCAGAATATGCGGATGGAAAAGGCGAAGGAAATGCTTCTGGAGGACAAGGAGAGCATTGCAAATATCTGTGTGCAGGTGGGAATCCCCAACCCCTCCTATTTTTCACAGGTATTTAAGCAGTATACGGGAATCCTTCCCAGTGAATATAAAAGGAGCCTGGAAACATGAGATCTGGCAGGTACAGGAAATATTTCTTCGGAATCAAAAAGAAAGCAGTTTTCACCATTTCCCTGATTTTCGGGATCATTTTTTTCCTGACGTATCTGGGAATTGATAAGGTCGTAAAAGATAATACAAGGGAATTTTTGACGGAGCAGTACTCCTATCTGAATGATAAAGTATTAGGAGCTTTTGGAAGTATTTATGAAGAGTTGAATGCACTGACAGCGGATTTTATCACCAACGATTATGTGCAGAAGACCTTGACGAACCAGCCGATCACCCCGGCAGACCGGGAAATGCTGGAGAAGACTCTTTCTTATTATAATAAGAGTTTTCTGGATTCCTATGTGGTGATCGATAATAAGGGAAACCTTTATTCGCAGAGGGATGTCCGTCTGGATATGGAAAAATTTAAAAGAAGCACTATATATAAAAGTCTGGGTGAAGAGTATTCGAAAACAAAGATTCTCTGGACCAGGGATGTGATCTTTGGAACGAACGAGATGAGCTTTTTTGCGGTGCGCTACATCCACGAGATGAACTCTGTGCATGATGCGGGAGTCTTGATTCTAAAGCTCAATGATAAGGTCATGGAGGCAGTGCGCGAGAGTGCGGAAAATGAGGAGCTGGCCTATTTTATCGTGAATCCGAATCAGGAGGTCTGTTTCAAGAAGCTTCCTGAGAGTATGGCGGAGGGATGGCAGCAGGAACTGGAACAGGTGACCGGTCCCCGGGAGGAGCGGGAAGAGGAGCAGGAAGAAGCACAGATCTTAATCTCGAATGACCTCAGGCATGGGATCTTGAGCGGTAAGACAGATGAGAAGACACAGTTTACCGTGGTCACCTATGCACCGGGAAGTATTACGAATCAGATCATCAGGGAGATCCGGATTGTCATGGGGCTGATCTTTGGGTTTATGTATGTATTGACGATTCTGGGTGTCGCGGCATTTACAGACAGGCTGACCAGGCCGATCCAGTATTTAAGCTCTACGATGCGGTCATTTGATGACAGTAAGCTGGAGGATAAGGTTTCATTGGATACGAACACGGAGCTGGATCTGATCGGGCAGGCGTACAATAAGATGACTGCAAAGGTCAAAAGTCTTATGAATGACGTGATGCACAAGGAAAAGGAGCTCAAGGACAGTGAGATGCAGACGATGCTCTATCAGATACGTCCGCATTTTTTATATAATACGCTGGATACGATCTATATGCTGGCAAGAATCCAGAAGGAAGAAACCATCATGAAGATGACGCAGTCATTGTCTAAGTTTCTGCGGATCAACTTAAGCAACGGCAGGGAAAGCATTGAGGTCAGCCAGGAGCTGGAACATGTAAGCTCTTATCTGGAGATTCAGAAGATTCGGAATGCAGACCTTTTCCAGTATGAAATCGATGCGGAGGCAGGGGTAGAGCATCTTCTTGTGACGAAAATGATCCTGCAGCCGATCGTGGAGAACTGTATCAAGCACGGATTCCGGGATATTTATTCAGATGGGATGATATGGATCAGGGCGTATCAGGAGGAGGGATATCTCTGCTTTTCCGTGAAGAATAATGGTACTGTCATTGAGCAGGAGGCGCTGGTTAGATTAAACCAGATGGAGCAGGTATCCATGGAAGAGATGGACCGGCTGATCCAGAGGCGGCAGGGCGGCTTTGGAATCTGTAACGTTGTGAAACGACTTCGCCTGCGCTACAACGATCAGATCAGTTTCTGTTATGAGGCTGGCACAGAGGTAACCGGCTGCGTGCTCAAGATCAAATTGGAAGAACTGGAAAATGGACTTGTGCAGACAGGAGATCATATTAAAGATGAAGGATAGAAAGACAGGGATCAAAAGGGGGAGCAGCGTTCTTGGCATGCTCTTAGTAACCGCGTGTCTGTTTACTGCATGCAGCAGCACACCGCAGAAAGAGGTGGAAGAAAAGGAAAAGATTACATCCATACCCGTCACTTTTCTCATCAATCCGGCAACAAACCTGAGTGAAAACCAGGAGATTGCAGCAGGATTTAATGAGCAGTACAAAGGAGAGTACGAGGCAGAAGTAGAGTGGCTGACGGAAAGTGCGAGCGGATACAGGGAGAAGCTAAAACAGTGGAACGTACTGGATGAAATGCCGGTCATTATTACGGATGCCGGTTTTGACTATGATTTTTACCGGCTGCTTGTGGAAAATAAAAGGCTGGTCAATTTAAGACCGTATATGGATGCGATTCCAGAGTGGAAGGCTGCGGTCAAGCCAGAGATCTTAAAAGACTGTACAGAGGAGTCCGGGGAGATCTATCTGGCACCGCTGGGAAGTGAGGTGAAGTCCTACGCAGGCATTATTTATAACAAAGAGCTTCTCAGGCTGGCAGGATACGATCGTTTTCCCGAGACCTGGGAAGAATTCTGGGAGTGTCTGGATGCACTTCAGAAAATAGGGACCGTGCCGATATCCCTGCATGGATCTGGCAGCTATTGGGTGCCGATGCTTTTTGCGACCAGTTACATTTACGGTACGCCGGCGGGAAAGGAATTTTTAAATAAGGATTTTCCTGACAGTTACCAGAATCCGGAGATGGAGGAAATGATGGCTATGCTGGACCGGTTGTATGAGTATACCTTTGACGATGCCGTGGAAATCGATTACGATGAAGCAGAAGAACGATTTTGTGACGGAAAAGCTGCAATTTTTGCTAACGGATACTGGATGATAGAAGAATTACCGGATAATGTGAAGGAAAAATTGCAATTTTCTCCGTTTCCTGGAAATATCCTGATGAATTCCCCGCGCATGAGTGCATGGGCGATGACAGTGGGATATGATGCAAAGGTCACGGATGGGGCGGCCAAGCTTCTGGCATTTAGAGTGCAGCAGGACTTGGAAAAGACAGAAAGGCTGATGAGCCAGGAAGATTTGAGTGCGGTAGAGAATGCCTATATCGATGCTGTCAAGAAGAATGCTGCGGTAATGCCCAATTATCAAATGAAGTGGGAGCAGGAGATCCAGAATGATTTCTTTACGGAAAATCTGCCCGGGTATCTGGAGGGGGATATGGACGCGGAAACTCTCCTAAAAGCGATGGATGAGAGGCTTGAACAGATTCGGGCGAAGAAGTAAAGAAGAGGGAGCAACGATCTGCACCGCTTACCAGGCAAGAGAGGGAAACTAAAGGAGAAGTATATAAGGTGTTCTTTTTTGCGTGACAGGAAGGCTGTTTTATATTATAATCACTAAGGTGAGACGGACAGAATAGGTCCAATGGGTAAAATGAAGTTTTGTGCAGAGCAGACAGGAGATACATATGAGCATTTATAATACTTTGAATGAACAGCAGAGAGAGGCGGTTTTTCATACGGACGGCCCACTTTTGATACTGGCAGGGGCGGGATCCGGGAAAACAAGGGTTCTGACCCATAGAATCGCATATTTAATAGAAGAAAAGGGGGTAAATCCCTGGAACATCCTGGCCATCACATTTACCAATAAGGCGGCAGGAGAGATGCGGGAACGTGTGGACAATCTGGTCGGTTTCGGCTCTGAGAGCATCTGGGTGAGTACCTTTCATTCCACCTGTGTCCGCATTTTAAGAAGGCATATCGACAGGCTGGGATATGATCACAATTTTACAATCTATGACGCGGATGATCAGAAAACGCTGATGAAGGATGTGTGTAAGCTGATCGATATCGATACCAAGGTTTATAAGGAGAGGAATCTGTTAAGTGCCATTTCCTCTGCAAAAGATGAACTGATCACACCGCAGGAGTATGAATTGAACGCGGCGGGGGATTATGGAAAACAGAAGATCGCGAAGGTTTACATGGAGTATGAAAAGCAGCTTCGGGCCAATAACGCACTGGATTTTGATGATCTGCTCGTGAAGACGGTCCAGCTTCTGCAGACGCAGCCGGATGTGCTGGAATATTATCAGGAACGTTTCCGCTATATCATGGTGGACGAGTACCAGGATACGAACACGGTACAGTTTAAGTTTGTCAGTCTTTTAGCAGGAAAATATAAGAATCTATGTGTAGTTGGTGATGATGACCAGTCGATCTACAAGTTTCGGGGAGCGAATATCAAGAATATCCTGAATTTTGAGAAGGAATTCCATGATGCAAGGGTCATTAAGCTGGAACAAAATTACCGCTCAACGAGTAATATTTTGAATGCGGCAAATGCTGTGATCAGTAATAATGTGGGCCGTAAGGAGAAGTCTCTGTGGACGGATAACGGCGAGGGCGAAAAGATTCAATTCCGCCAGTTTGATACCGCATACGACGAGGCTGATTTTATTGCGGAGGATATCATAAAGCACGTAAATGACGGCGCAGCATATAATGAACATGCGATCCTGTATCGGACCAATGCGCAGTCCCGTTTGTTTGAGGAACGGTTTGTAGCCGGAAATATCCCATACAAGATCGTGGGCGGCATCAATTTCTATGCACGCCGCGAGATCAAGGATCTGCTGGCATATTTGAAGACGATTGATAATGGGAAAGATGATCTGGCAGTGCGCCGTATCATTAATGTCCCGAAAAGAGGAATCGGCCTGACAACGATCAACCGGGTGCAGGAATCTGCCCTGGAAAGAGAAATCGGCTTTTACGAAGCACTCAAAGGGCTGGATCTGATCCCGAATATTGGAAGGAGCGCGGCAAAGCTGGACTCCTTTGTGGCGCTGATCGAATATTTCAAGGGCGTGGCCGGGAAGGAAAGCCTTTCTGATCTGATGAAGGAAATTATCGAGAAGACAGGTTATGTGGAAGATCTGGAGGCTGATGATAAGGAAGATGCGCAGGCAAGGATTGAAAATATTGAAGAGCTGATCAGTAAGATCGCAGCCTATGAGGAAACCTGTGCAGATCAGGATGAAAAACCGACCCTGAGTGGATTCTTGGAGGAGGTTGCTCTGGTAGCAGATATCGACAGTCTGGATGAGGAACAGGATTATGTGATCCTGATGACACTTCACAGTGCAAAGGGACTGGAATTCCCCCATGTCTATCTGGCAGGAATGGAGGACGGTCTGTTTCCAAGTTATATGACCATCACCTCCGATGATAACGAGGATCTGGAGGAGGAACGGCGCCTTTGTTATGTGGGGATCACACGTGCAGAAAAAGACCTGACAGTCAGCTGTGCCAGAAGGCGTATGATCCGCGGGGAGACTCAGTACAATAAAATGTCCCGGTTCCTGAAAGAGATCCCTGCAGAGCTGATGGAGGCAGGAACCGCTTTTGCGGAAGAGACTGAGATGCCGACCCAGAACGCTTATTTCCAGGCGAAGCAGGTGTTTAAGCAGAAAGCATTTTCCACAGGAAAAACGGCAAAGCAGTTTACTGTGACAAAGGAAAAGGGACTGGATTATACGATCGGTGACAGAGTGAAGCATATGAAGTTCGGGGAAGGACTTGTGACCGACATCACAGAGGGCGGACGTGACTATGAGGTGACCGTGCAGTTCGATGCTGCAGGAGTAAAGAAAATGTTTGCCTCTTTTGCACGTTTACAAAAAGTGTAAACACGAAGCTTTGCAGGCAGTTTTGTGGCTGAACCTGGATCAGGGGCTTAAGTTTGTTTAAGATTTAAAGAAAATTTGGCATAAATGAGTAGTAATCTGAAAATGATAGTGATATAATAACTAAAAATGAACCTGTTTTGACAAGATGGGGAAAGGACGTGGATAATATGAGCAAAGTAGAGGAATTAATCGCTGAGACAAAACTGAATGAATTACTGCGTAAGAAGGAAGACGAAAAGCAGAAAAATACAGTACTCTGGGTTCTGGCAATCGTTGGAGCAGTGGCAGCAGTAGCTGGTATTGCATATGCAGTATACCGTTTCTTCACACCAGATTACCTGGAAGATTTTGAAGAAGATTTCGATGATGATTTTGATGATTATTTCAGCGAGGAAGATCAGGTATAGACAACCGCATGAAGGAAACGAATAATGGACAGGATGTGGAAGCTTGCGCACCCTGTCTATTTTTATGATACGATACCGGGACGTGTGTAACGATCCGCAGGTATCAGGGGGCAAAATTCCTTTTGAACCGTGAGTCATGATATAGAATAGATGTGAGCAGTTGGAGGTAGAGATGAAAAAAGGACAGGTTTTTGAAGGCACGATCGAAAAGGTGGAATTTCCAAATAAAGGTCTGGTATGGATACCGGAGGAAGAGCGGTATGTAACAGTAAAGAATGGGATTCCCGGGCAGAAGATCCGTTTTGTGGTGAATAAGTTTAAAAGAGGAAATGCGGAAGGACGGCTTCTGGAGGTGCTGGAGAAGTCTGAGCTTGAAAAAAGAGAGCCGGTCTGCAGTATTTTTCCTGCCTGCGGCGGCTGTATGTATCAGACGATGCCTTATGAGGAGCAGCTAAAGATGAAGGCCGGACAGGTGAAAGAGATTCTGGATGCTGCGGCAGAAACAGAATATGATTTTCAGGGGATTAAGGCGAGTCCGAAGGAATTTGAGTACCGGAACAAGATGGAGTTTTCCTTTGGGGACGAGTATAAGGATGGGCCGCTCTCACTGGGACTTCATAAGAAAGGAAGTACTTATGATGTGCTGACAGCCGGAGACTGCAGGTTGGTGCATCCTGATATGAACAAGATCCTGCTGTGTGTGCTGGAATATTTTAGATCCCGCGGTGTGGGGTACTATAAAAAAATGCAGCATGAGGGATATCTGCGCCATCTGCTGTTAAGACGCGGGGATACGACCGGGGAGATCCTGGTAAACTTAGTGACAACGACCCAGGAAGAGCATGATCTGAAGGGACTTGTGGAGGAGCTTTTGAGTCTTAAATTGGATGGGAAGATCGTGGGGATCCTTCATATATTGAATGATTCTCTTTCAGATGTGGTGCAGAGTGATGAGACGAAGATTTTATATGGTCAGGATTACTTCTATGAGAAGATCCTGGGGATGGAATTTAAAATTACGCCGTTTTCCTTTTTTCAGCCGAATTCCAGAGGTGCTGAGGTGCTATACCGCACGGTTCGGGAGTATATCGGGGACATTAAAGATATGACGGTGTTCGATCTTTTCAGCGGGACCGGTACGATCGCGCAGGTGCTGGCTCCGGTGGCAAAGCAGGTGATCGGGGTCGAGATCATTGAGGAGGCTGTTGAGGCGGCCAAAGTGAATGCTGCGAGGAACGGCCTTCATAACTGCAGGTTTATTGCGGGGGATGTGTTTAAAGTGCTGGATGAGATAGAAGAGAAGCCGGATGTGATCGTGCTTGATCCGCCAAGAGACGGGATCCACCCGAAGGCACTGCCTAAGATCCTGGATTATCAGGTGGATAAGATCGTTTATATTTCATGTAAGGTGACAAGCCTGGCGAGAGATCTGGAGATGATACAGGGGAGAGGGTATGAAGTCGTGAAATGCGTGGCGGTGGATCAGTTTTGTGAGACGGTGCATGTGGAGACGGTATGCCTCCTTCAAAAAGTTCAAAATGGGAGCAGGAAGCTCAAAGTGAGAAAACAGACATTAGAGGATACGGGGATTAGCGAGGTTGTTTTGAATGAAATTCGAAGCCTCGCCCTAAAATACAAGCTCAACAAAGTCGTTTTATTTGGGTCAAGAGCCAGAGGCGATTTCAAAAGGACAAGCGATATCGATCTGGCTGTATCAGGTGGAGATATAGCCGGATTTTCAAGTGCCGTAGATGAGGAAACGAGCACCCTTTTAGAATATGACGTGGTAAATATGGATAAAACTGTACAAGACGAATTGAGGAAGATAATTCAGGATGAGGGGAGGATTCTTTATGAAGAAGTTTGATAATTTCTGCCTTGCTTTGAAAAATCTGAAAGATATTTATGAATATGATGAACCATATAGTAATGTTGTGCTGACAGGGCTGACTGCTTTATATGAGATCTGTTTTGAACAGTCATGGAAAGCCATGAAGGAAGTCTTAGAGGCAAACGGATTCGATGAAAGTGCGACGGGGTCTCCGCGAAAGGTTTTGAAAACAGCTTATAAAGCAGGGATGATAAAGGATGAAAAACTGTGGCTGGATGCGCTGGCAAGCAGGAATAATGTGGCACAAGCTTATAATAAGGGGGTTGCACTAGATATTGTGAGAGATGTGCGTAAGAAGTATTACGGGATGTTTATGACGCTGGAAGAAGAGATTCGGGGGAATTGGCTGGGGGAGTAGTATAGGAAACTCAGATTATACTTGTTAGAAGTTCGCAAAGTGATATTGCCATGTCTTTTGCAACTTGGATTTCACCTGAAATCCAGTTGTATATTATGAAAGACTACAGAAGATTAGCAAGATAACGGAAATATTAAGTTGGTTATTTGCAAGAGATTAGCAGGAAAAACAGATGGCTGGTAAATAAGCAATGAGGGGAATATAAAATATAACTTTTATAGATATGAGCAAGAAACAAATGCAGTTATAATGGCAGATGTAAATGGTAATAAACTTACAATTAATTGTGAAAAGATTATAAAAAGTTGCAGATAATGAGGAGAAAAACAGAAAAAATATACAACTGGTATTTGACAAACTTTGCTTAAAAGAATACAATAATTTATATGACACGAAGCTATGGGATTTGTAAAATGGTAGCCAGTTATATATTGATTGCATTGCCAATAGTGGCAGTGCTTTTTTTCTGTTAGAGGTGAATGATCATTGAAGGATATGTAACAATTATTGATAATGACGATGTTTGGAAGGGGTTTGATGTGATTAATGACGCCTTCCACACTATATATCGTATTGAGCATATCAAGTATTTGCATGTATTGGATGAAAAGTCAAGGAGCAAATATTGAAGTATTGGAGGGATGATAATGTCATTTAAAGTAGGTTCGTTTAATGTTAAGAATCTTTCTTTGGCAACTGGGCGCGATTTGGATAGAATTGCGGCTATTATATTAGAAAACGAGTTAGATATTGTTGCAATGCAGGAAGTATTAAGTGAAGGAAAAATACTGACGGGGATAAATTCAAAAAGTGTTTCTGGACAGGCAAAAGCATATGATTATTCGCTAAAAAGTCGTTTGGGTAAAGATTGGGGCATTTGCTGGAGAGATCCCGAAACTAGCGCAAAGAATTATCCTTTTTTAGGAGGAGATTCCAGAGGAGAAGGTTATGCTTTTTTGTGGAATACAACTAAGTTTGAATTGCCGTTAAATGATAAAGGAAGTAAAGTATTTCCTAGAATATGGAGAAATTACAAAACTGACAGCAGTTCAGGATTGATTAGATTAATGCGAGACCCGTGTTATGGAAGATTTATTGTCAAAGGCCGGCCTGCAGAAATTCGACTTATTACAACACATATTGTATATGGGAAACCAAATGCAGATAGTTTAGATATTGATCTGGATTGTGGAGCTATTGAAATGAGAAATCATGAATTTCAAATACTAGCAGGTCAGATATATCCAAGAATTAGTGAATATTATAAGGACATAAACTGTACTTCTCCATACACCATAATCTTGGGAGATTATAATTTGAATTTAAGAACAAGTCCGGCGAAAAAAGCCTATATGCCGTCTGTAGCATGTTTTGACACATCAGGAAGGATGATCACTAATAATAATGATTCCTATTGTACTATTTATACTGTTCAGGATGAACTCTCAACTTTAAAAAGCAATGAAGATGGATTTGCAAACAATTACGATCATTTTTCGTATGATAGTAGAGTCAGAGATCAAATTGTACCTGGAAGCGTTCATACTATCAATGCGGTTGAACAGCATATTAAGGATGAAAATTCAAAATATTATACTTATCGGAAAGAAGTATCAGATCATTTACCAATAATTATAGAAATAGACGTTTAAGGGAGGAAGAAAGATGGATAATATAATGGAAAAAGAAGATATCGATGAGATGGATCAAAGCGTATTAAGAGCAGTATATGCATTAAATATGTGTACTGTCTCAGTATCCCAAATTATTGATTATAATGATGTATACATATTGGAGCAGGAATATGATGCGATTTTAAATAATCTAAATTTAGAAAAGATGCCAAAGGCAGATGCACTGAAAAATATTCTGGTAGAATTGCTTAATACAATAACTTTTTTCAGAATACAGGAAATCAGAAAGTCAGAAATAGAAAAGAAATATCAACAAAGGATGAAAAATGCAATTTGGTCAGCCATTCCTAATCTCAATGTGATTGTTGCAGGAGGACCAGCTGCTATTGCTTATTCATTGGCCAGTCAGGTTGGAATCGGATATATGAATTACCGAAAAGAAAAAAACAATGCGTTAAATGAGAAAGAAAAAGAAGCCTTAGAACTAAGGATAACCGCTATAGAACAGTTCAATGCACTTAGAAGAGAGCTTTTTACGACTGCGTGGGAACTTGCTGAAGAATATAATTTTGATGATCGCTTAAGACTAACAGAAAGACAGATAAAACAGTATAATGAAATTTTAATGGATCAGGATGAATTAAGAAAATATGTTAGGCTGGAGGCGATACAAAGTAAATTTGAAGCATTTCCACCGTTTTGGTATTTCTTTGGGCATACCGCTTGTTACATTGCTGAGAATGATGAATTACCATTAGAGGAGTGGGAGAGAGAAGAATATAGGCGAAAAGCAAAAATGCACTTTCAGAAATATGCTAATCTCAATAAATTTAACATCTTAAGAGAGGATCAAATGACATCTTCATTTGCTTTAGAGTATGTTGATTTATTGCTGTTAGAAGAAAATCCGGATAACAAACCAAAGATTGATGAATTGATTCATATTGCAGTAGATATGTCCGGTAATTCTCTGGATGTAAAGGAATTATGTGCGATTGCATACCTGAAGATTGGAAACACAAACGAGGCAGCTGAATTGCTAAAACAATTAGTAAACGAGGATTATAACACAATTACAAATGCAAAATTATTGAGTAGAATTTATGTGAGTCAATATTTGACAGGAAATAGTAAGACGGCAAAATTTGATTACAAGACTTTGCAATTAAGAATTGGCGAGAGTAATGCAGACTACTTATTTCCTATGCCGGATAGAATAGAAGACGATTCCAGACTTCAATTGGAATATTTGGTTGATCAGAAGATAAAGTTGCAGATGGATTATCGTGCTGCCATCAATGAATTATCACGCAAATATACGATTAAATTTAACTCAGTTATGCCAGCACCTTATGGTTATTCAGACTATGATGATTATTTTTCTTATTCCGAACAGGCTATTATGAGAAGGGAAGCGGATTTTAAGAGAATTCTGCTGGATTCAACAAAATGTAATGAATTCGTTCATGAACTTGCATCAGTCGGATTTAGGTTTAAGTATATAGATATTTTAAACGAAGTCATGGATGCTTGTGATGATTTAGAACTTTGGAAGAAAGCTGAAAATCATGATGCTCTCACTGTATCCGTAAGAGCTAATATTATTCAAAAGCGTCCAATATTGAAGAGAATACAAGAGAATATGGATTCGAATAGTTTTACCATAGCGGATTATATTACTATGCGGAATGAGATGAGTTTTAAGGAATTTATGGGCACATTGTTAACTGATTTAAAAGAGACTATTATGAATGCAATCGATAGTATGACTTCAATGGAGAGCGTGGAAAGGGCCGAATACAATTTAGCAGAGTTTTGCCAAAAGCATGATATATCACTAAGTGGTAGCAGAAGTTCAGATGAAAAGCGGGCAAAGGAAGTGAAAGCATATTTAAGTTATGACATATTTGGCTTGGATGGAGTTAACGAAAACGAACGAAAATATTACATTTCGGAAATGAAAAATATAGTAAAACAGGCTGCATCAGAATTGTCACAAGGGATTAGTAGTGAAGTGAATATTTTGATTCCTGGAAGTGATGAATTTGATTTATACTTTGAAAATTCAAAATTAGATGCTGGAGGATTGAAGGAAAAAGCATTAGGAATTATCGATGATAAAACCAAGAAAGATTGTGATCTTGTTTTGACCAGCGAGGGTCTTTTACTCATCTATAAAAATAAAATCAAACTGTTACATAGTTATAATAATGTCGATTATACAGCCACTAGAAAAAGAGGAGAAGTTCTATTGATAGGCTGGCCAGATGAATATAGCAATAAGAATATTAATATGGCCAGATTATACAAGCTAATTAAGGATTTGGGGATGATTTGTGAAAGGAAAAATCAAGGAGATGGCTATTTTGGCAAATAAAAAAATCACTAAATCAAAGTATGCTTTGTCATCAGCAGAACAGAAAGCATGTCATGCGGTTATTCATACAGCAAATGTGTCCGCTATCGGTGTCGGTGCGGGATTAGCACAGATTCCGCTAGCAGATAATGCAGTGATTACGCCAATACAGAGAATTATGATTATTTCGTTGGGAAAAGTGTTTGAGCAAGAAATTACTAAGGGTATAGCAAAAGGCTTATTAGGCGGTTTTATCGGTAATTTTGTTGGTAGAGGTGTAGCACAAACTGTATGGGGATGGGTACCAGGGATTGGTAATGCAAGTAATGCAATTACAGCAGCCGTAATTACAGAATCTATAGGCTGGCTGTGCGTTGATCATTTTTATAAAGAACACTACTTGAAGGATAAAACGCCAAAAGAAGATTGTAACATTAAGAGTAATGTAAATGAGAATCCACATAATGAGTTGGTTACCAAAGAAGAAGCGAAGGAGGATTTAAAAGAAAGGGCATATGAATTTATTAATGGTGCTAAAACACAAACAGGGAATAAAACGGAATATATGTCACTTTTAAAGGAGTTTGAAATAGTACTTGAAGATTTACCGGAAAATGATGAATTATATAAGATTCATGAATGCTTAAAAAGGTAGCGGGATGCCTAAAACAGTATCCTATAATGGCAGTTCTTCCTGTTATTATTCATTCTGCGTTCAAAGATATAGAAGAGAAAATTTATTTGAAGGAATAGAAAAGGGTGGGATCCATAAGTGAAGCATTACAAATATCCAATAGCAATGGAAATTGCGGGATGATGTGGTTGCAGGAGGTGAAATGAAAAATATATGCTGACGGATGAAGATTTTTTCTGTGAAGAAGCAAATTTAGAATTGGTTTATGAAGAGAAAAAGTTGCTTAAATTGGTATATGAGCTAATAGTATCTATTGAGACAAGTCTTCCGAAGGTAGGCGGTAATTTTGATTCTTATGAAGGGTGCTGCATAATATGGGCTCAGAATATCGTAATGTATGCAAAAGAAGCTTATAATAGTGCTCGAATAGGAAATTTTATATCTTTTGCGATGATGCAGAGATGTATTGTAGAAAATTATGTATGTGCATGTTTTATTAAAAGATATGAAGAAGAAAGAGTATGGCAGAAATGGTTTTTGTACTCCATGATATCTACTAGTAATCTTCTGAGAAAATCGAACGGGAAAGTTGCTGATAATGAACAGTTTCAGATTGATTTTAACGAGTTATATCATGAAAGCGGCATATCCGATGAGTGTGATTTGAAAGCTGCCTATGGTTGGACTTCTGATATAATAAATAAAAAGAGGCCAACGTTTTTTGATTTATGTGAATATATTGATAAAAGTATATATAATGATTATCGGTGGCTATGCGATTTCTCGCATGGAGTAAATGCTGTTAATAAAGTTTATCGGTTTACTTTTGTGGAATCATATATCCACTTGATAACAAATTTTGTGTTATATCTTCAAAGAAGTTTTGAGGAGTTATTAGGTGATAAAGCAGATCAATCTTATTGGCAGAAAAAACAGATATTTTGGAATGCAATGAAAGAGTGGGAAATTCAAAGCAATGTGTGATTGACAATATAATCATTCTTTTGTATAAAGAGATTAAGAAGTATCAGGTTTCACACAGAATCAAAGCGTGAGTATTCCGGCGTTTGGAAATCAAAGTTCCGTCTTATGAGAAAGCATGATTCCGGTCAAGGAATCGGTTTCTATAAATCTTATAATGATGTTATGCATCCATGATGCAAATTCATTATAAGGAGGTCACAATTATGACCAAGTATCGTAAGATCCTAAGGCTGACTAGTTTTGGGTTCACTCAACGCAACATCATGCAGAGTTGTGATGTTGCTCAAAAAAATGTCGTCAAGGTACCGAAGTGTACCAGAATAAAAGCTACTTAAACAAAAAAGATAAAACAAAAAGAAAGTTGCCAACGATTACTTGACAGTAACAACTGAGATTCTTGCTTTTTTCCGGTTAGTAAAGCGTAGGTGGTAAAATGAATAAAAAAGACGATGTATTGTATATTGTGAGAGATGTGTGGAGTAAATAATTGAATATAGAAATACAAAGAGCTGGCATTTTATGTGATTTTTAATCATATAAAAGTGTCAGCCTTTTTGTATACAAAGCGATTAAGCTAATATTTCAATCCACAGTTGATGTAACATCAAAAGATATAAAATTTTATCATAATAATTAAAAATATAAAACGAAAAAATATAGGCGTTGCTGTGGATGCGACGAAGATATAAGAAGAGAGAAAAGCTATGAGAAGGAGAAGGGGGATAGCAGAATAGGAATCTTTAGTTAGAGACGATTTATAAGATTCTGCTGTCCTTTGATGAAAACTATGATAAAATGGATGACAGGGAGAAACGGGAGCGGATTTAACTTCTGCATAGAAAAAGTGACAAATGAAGAAAATGCCTGCCGAATAAGCATAAGGTATTTAAAGAAGCGTTAAAGTATTTTAGAATGATAAGATTTGTGAAAAATTGTGTGTGGAGATGAGCGATATGAACAGTAGAGATGAACAAGGTAAAAAATCAGATATGATTATTTACACGACAGAGGATGGATTGGCAAAGATCGAGGCAACTTTTGACGGTGATACGGTATGGCTGTCAAAGGCGCAGATGGCAGAATTATTTCAGCGAGATCGCTCTGTTATTTCAAAGCATATAAAAAATGTTTTTGAAGAAGGTGAGCTTCCCAGAGAAAGCAATGTGCAAATTTTGCACATTGCAAAATCGGATAAGCCAGTAGAATTTTATAACCTTGATGTAATTATTTCAGTTGGCTATCGTGTAAAGTCCAAACGGGGCACTCAGTTCCGTATTTGGGCAACCGGAATTTTAAAGGAATATATGAGAAAAGGATTTGCTCTTGATGATGAACGCTTGAAAAATCTGGGTGGAGGCGGTTATTTCAAGGAACTGTTGGAACGGATTCGTGATATTCGGGCATCCGAAAAAGTGTTTTATCGTCAGATTTTAGAAATTTATGCTACAAGCATTGACTATGATCCAAAAGCAGAAATCTCTATCCAGTTTTTTAAGAAGGTTCAAAATAAAATTCATTATGCCATTCATGGACAGACAGCGGCGGAGGTGATTTTCAATCGAGCTGATGCAGAAAAAGAATTTATGGGACTTACCACGTTTGCTGGGAATCAGCCAACCTTGAAAGAAGCGGTTGTTGCGAAAAATTATCTAGATGAAAAAGAGCTTCGGGCAATGGGACAACTTGTGTCCGGTTATCTGGATTTTGCGGAGCGCCAGGCAGAACGGGAACAGGTGATGACAATGAAGGATTGGGCAGAACATCTGGATCGTATTCTTACAATGAGTGGTGAGCAAATGTTGATTGGAAATGGAAGCTTTACTCATAAGCAGGCTGTCGATAAAGCGACGGGAGAATATCGGAAATATAAGTCTAAAACGCTCAGTGAGGTGGAACAGGATTATCTGGATTCAATCAAACTGTTGGAGCAAAAGACTGATACGAAATAGAAAGGAAATAAGTTTTACATACGAGGTTAGAGGGACGAATGTGATGAAAGAAAAATTTTTAACTCTGGTAAGTTAAATATTATTTTAATAAACAGGAGATCCCATGGAATACATAATCAGAGAAATATTGCGAGAAGAGTAT
This sequence comes from Faecalicatena sp., assembly GCF_058819085.1. NCBI lineage: Bacteria > Bacillati > Bacillota > Clostridia > Lachnospirales > Lachnospiraceae > Faecalicatena > Faecalicatena sp. The sequence goes on along the minus strand of NZ_JBZUUL010000002.1, from coordinate 279,943 downwards.
CCTCTACTCGAAATTTTTTTATATGAAGCTATATTTGTACCGGAAGGTATGGCCACTCCGCCGGAATCAATCATTGAACAGCCTGAATTGCAGATATACTTAACGGATTTTGGGAAGAAAAAAGATGATGCAGGGTTGGTGGCGGAAGTTGGATCAAAGGTAGTTGGCGCTGTCTGGGCTCGTATTATGGATGATTACGGACATATCAATGATGAAACTCCTTCGCTTGCTATCTCATTGTTTAAAGAATACCGGGGCTTAGGGATAGGCACTGCTTTAATGAAAGAAATGCTGCACGTATTAAAACAAAGAGGATATAAACAAACTTCGCTTGCAGTACAAAAGGCGAATTATGCGGTCAATCTGTATAAGAAAGCAGGGTTTGAAATTGTTGATGAAAATGATGAAGAGTATATCATGGTATGTCATTTGCAATGAAGATATTTTGGACAGGAAGAAAAGGGAGCAGCGGATTTTGAAAGGAGACAACAATGTCAAAAAATATACTAATCGTACTAGGTGGCGGAAGGTCAAATGGTAACACAGCACAGCTTGCCAATGCCTTTAAAAAAGGGGCAGATGAGGCCGGGCACAAAGTAGAACTGATTTCGTTACAAAAATACCAGGTGAATGGATGCATTGGCTGCAATGCATGCCGTTATGGGAAACCATGTGTACAAAAGGATAGTTTTAACGAACTTGTACCTAAAATAAAGGCGGCTGATTTGATTGTTTTTGCATCGCCACTGTATTTCTGGACTATTTCGGCAAAATTGAAAGCATTTATTGAACGATTTTATTGTATCGCTGAGGAAGATGATAACCCGCCGCTGGGCAGGTATGAAAAATATCCGGTGAAGGACTGCGCTTTGTTGATGACATCGGCAGATAGCTACTTCTGGACTTTTGAACAGGCTGTTTCCTACTACAATTTTACTTTGGTGAATTACATAGGATTTCATGATAAAGGAATGCTTCTCGCAGCAGGCTGCGGTGATACAAATGGTAAGCCGCAAATCTCCAATACAGAGTATCTGCAGCAAGCGTTTGAATTTGGCAGGCGTATATACGCGGGGGAAAATGTTTCATGATTCCCGATATATTTTAGTCCCTGCCGCGAGGCTGTTTTACGGCCATAGTGCTCTCAGAGAAATAAAACGCTCTGGGAGTTTTTTGGGTATAACCTTATAGAATATCTAAGAAAACAGCATTTCTCTTACTTGGCACATCAACTTCCATATAAAGCCGCCATATCCTGTATTCTGCGTTTCATTTTTTCTCGAATCTGCACCGGCTCTAAGCACTCGCACTTATCTCCAAAACCTAAAAGAATATCGTAGTGATATTCATTCTCTACGAAAGGAAAATCAACAATATAATACCCATCATCATCTGGTGAAAAATCTTCATAAGAGCAAAAATCAAGCACTCTATCCATCACGGATTTATGAATACGGAGTTTTATTTTTGTCTGCATAGATGTCAAAATGTCATCAAAATCCAACTGCGGTTTTTGATAATCCCGTGGTGTGAAAATCTCTTCTTGCATTTGCAGGTTTGACATGCGGGATAATCTGAATAGTCGGAAATCATTTCTTTTGCGGCAATACGCCTGCAGGTACCAATGACTGCCTTTCAATACAAGCTGATATGGCTCGACGATTCGTTTTGTTCTATTTCCGTGGTGAGCGACATATTCAAAGGACAGCAGTTTGTTTTCCTGTAAGCCTTCTTTGATCATTTCTAAATATGGCTGTGTGTTTCTGTTACCCGTCCACGGACTTAAATCTATCCATATTTGATTTACTTTAAGCTCAATGTCTTTCGCTCTGTCGGCGGGGATAAAGCTCTTGACTTTCGCAAGAGCATGTATCAGTTCATCTCCTCGTATCATGTTGGAAAGACTGGAAAGCCCCATTAAAAGTGCAGAAAGGTCGTTAGCCGAAAACACTTTTTTATCAACCTTGTATTCCGGCATAACTTCAAAGCCGCCGCCTACTCCTGATGTTGAACGAATAGGAATCCCCGCCATGTTGATAGCGTCTATGTCACGATAAATCGTACGGGGGGAAACTTCAAACATATCGGCCAATTCTTGTGCGCTTATCCGCTTTTGATCAAGCAGTATCATAATAATACTAACAAGCCTGTCTATTTTCATGTAATTCCCCCATTTATTTTGATTGTTGCCATATTGTTGTCAACAATCACATAGTACAATAAAAACGAATACAAATCAATAAAACAGTGAAAATGGAGGAAACTTATGTGTACAATCTATGTTTATGTTCTTAATACTTTAGCCGACTGGGAGCTGGGATATGTTACCGCGGAGTTAAATTCTGGCCGGTTTTTCAAAAAGGGTGCGCAGCCTATCTCACTCAAAACGGTAAGTCATTCTAAAGAACCAGTCAAAACAATGAGTGGGTTTACGATCGTACCCGATTTTACAATTGATGATATTGTTATAAGTAAAACAAGTGTGTTAATCCTGCCGGGTGCAGAAACATGGAATGATCCAATGCATAGTGCTGTCATCGAAAAAGCAAGTGAATTTCTATCTTTAGGGGCTGTTGTATGTGCAATTTGTGGGGCGACCGCAGCCCTTGCCGATTTTGGGCTGTTAGATAAACGTTCACATACCAGCAATGGACCAGGATTTCTTGAAATGGTTTCTCCCTGTTATAAGGGGCAAAGTTTTTATATAGACAAGCCATCAGTAGCGGATAACGACCTGATTACTGCAGGCTCCACTGGGGCTTTGCTGTGGGCGAAACAAATTATTGAATACTTAGACGTATTTCAATCAGATACACTGGAATCGTGGTATGATTATTTTAGTACGGGGGAGCCGAAACATTTCTTCGCTCTCATGCAGACTTTGCCGGCCAGCAAGGAAAACTGATAACTTGCTATTTTTCGGTTAGTAAAGCATTGGTTGATGTGGTAAAATAAAGAAAAAAGGGAGTATTTGACATGGAGACAGTTGAAATGTGGGTCTGCCCGAAATGTGGAAGAAAATTTAAAAAGCAGAATCAGTCCCATTATTGTGGAGATGCACCAAAGACAATCGGACAATATATTGAGGCACAATCGGAGGAAATTCAGCCATACCTGTCAGAGGTGCGCAAAGCGATATATAATGCGATTCCAGAAGCAGAGGAGCGTATTTCATGGAGTATGCCTACTTTTTGGAAAGGGCATAACATCATACATTTTGCCGCAAATAAGAAACATATTGGATTATATGCAGGAGAAGAGGCCGTGATTGAATTTGCGGAAAGACTCAGACCATATAAAACAAGTAAAGGAACGATTCAAATTCCATACAAAGAACCTTTGCCCCTGGAACTGATTGCGGACATTGCTGTCTGGTGTTATGAAACGGGAAATCACTCATGATTTTCAAACTGCAAGGGACATAATAATACAACTTAGAATCAGGAGTGAGAAGAAAAGTGATAATCAGAGAATATCAATCATCAGACTGCAGGAAATTAGCAGAGTTATTTTACAATACGGTCCATACAATCAATGCAAAAGACTACACAAAAGAGCAATTAGAAGTATGGGCAACAGGACAGGTGGATTTGGATAAATGGAACAGGATGTTTCAGGAACATTATAGTGTCGTTGCAGTCGATAACGACATGATCACAGGCTTTGGGGACATAGACAAAACAGGATATCTCGACCATTTATTTGTCCATGCAGAATATCAGGGGAGAGGGATTGGGACAGCAATCTGTGATCACCTGGAGCAGGCAGTACAGGAGAATATTATTACTCATGCTTCTATTACAGCAAAGCCCTTTTTTGAAAAAAGAGGCTACAAGGTTGTAAAAGAACAGCAGGTAGAGCGGCAGGGGATTTTTCTTACTAATTATGTGATGGAAAAGGTAAATGAAGTCTGAATTAAGATTTCTTGTTCAAGGCAACATATTACTCGTAGTATGCTGTGTTTTTTACCTAGCTTGGTGGTTGGCTGCTTTTAAGCCGGAGGGCGCCGTGAAAGGCAGCAATAGCCGAAAAACAGATGTCATATGCAAATGTTCATGTTATACTGTAACTAGAAAATAGAACGGAGGTTGAAATCTATGGGTATCTGGATGTTAAAACACTAAGCAGGGCTTACGTGTTTGACAAGCCCTGCTGATCAGAATGCAGATGAAGTTAAGATTCGATTAGGAGGCAGGACATGTCATATTTTATTTATCAGTCAAAGAAAATTTATTATTCAGAACAGGGATCAGGAAAACCAGTTTTATTTCTCCACGGTGATACCGCATCATCGAAAATGTTTGAATTTCTTGTACCGTTATATATAGATCATTTCAAGGTGATTCTGATAGACTTCCTGGGAAATGGAAAATCGGACAGAGTCGAGAAATTTCCGGTGGATCTATGGCAGGAAGAAGCGAGGCAGACCATTGCCCTGCTGGAACATTTACAGTATGGAAAGGTAGATCTTGTGGGAACCAGCGGAGGCGCCTGGGTGGCAGTTAATGTGGCTTTGGAACGGCCGGATCTGGTTGGACGGATCGTTGCGGACAGCTTTGACGGCAGAACGCTGGCAGAGGATTTTGGAGAAAATCTGGTAAAGGAACGAAATACAGCAAAACAGGATGAAATGGCGGCGGGATTTTATGAATGGTGTCAGGGAGAAGACTGGGAAAAGATAGTGGATATGAATACCGAAGTCCTTCTTCGCTGTGCCAAGGAAAAGAGGCCGTTATTCTGGAAACCCCTGGAGCAGTTAAAAAATCCCATGCTTCTTATGGGAAGCAGAGGGGATGAGATGGTGCGGAAAGATTTTCTGACAGAATATGAAATAATCGCAGGATTAACCGGAGCAAGAGTCTGTGTATTTGAATCAGGTTTTCATCCGGCAATTGCTTCCAATGGAGAGCAGGCAGCAGAAGTGATCCGGGATTTTTTGAATTGTGGATATCAGAGATAGATTGACAGAATCCAATATAGCACAAAGCATGGGCAGGAAGCTGATGGACAAGCGGCTGTCCATGCTTTTTCAAGTGCGCCCGGCGGCGCACGTTTCTAACCGGTGTAAGTCCGGAATCCGCCCGGCAGTGGGAAGGATATAGCCGAAGGCAAGGGTGTCCATCGTGAGGTGGAATGTGAAGGAAGCTGGATGCGGGGAACATACTAACCCGTGGGCAAATCTCTGGTCTGACGAACAGAAATCACATCAGGCTATGCATGAGGGTAAGGCTGCTTGACAAGTCGAAGCCCGATAACTGCACGGGATCATGTATGGTAAATGTGGCAGATGTATGGAGAGAAAGAAACGTGTGGTACCCGGGGAGGTCTGTACGGAATGTCCTGAAAGGGATAACCATTACCGTGAGGTAATGCAGAACGTACAGAAGTCAGCCGAGGTCATAGTAGCCGAGAGGCGAAGGACCGAATCAATAGGAGCCTTAAGTACAACCGGGAAAGGAGGAAAGAACATTGGGTACAGAAAACAATGACAGCTGCTCGCAAAGAGATAGCGCGGAACGTGAAGGGTATGTGAGAGCGCACCGTTCTTTCCGCCGGATATGGAAGGAAAGGGACAGTGCACAGCCGGAACTCCTGGAGGAGATACTGGATAAGGGCAACCTCAACAGAGCTTTTAAGAGAGTAAAGGCAAACAAGGGAGCGCCAGGAATCGACGGGATTACCGTGGAGGAAATAGGCGCATACCTGAGGGAAAACCAGAAAGAACTTATCGAGAGAATCAGAAGGGGAAAATACACCCCCGACCCGGTAAGACGAGTAGAGATTCCCAAGCCAGACGGTGGAATACGAAAGCTTGGTATTCCAACCGTAAAAGACCGCATTTTCCAACAAGCCATAACACAGCGCCTTACACCGGTCTACGAGCCGTTGTTCTCGGAGGACAGTTACGGTTATCGCCCGGGAAGAAGTGCGAAGGACGCCATTCAGAAGGTGGAAAAGTATGCGGAGCAGGGATACACCCATGCGGTAGCACTGGACTTATCGAAATACTTCGACACCCTGAACCATGAGATACTTCTGAATATCCTGCGCAGAAATGTGAAGGACGAAAGGGTAATCCAGTGGATTAAGAGGTACTTAAAGAGTGGCGTGATGGAAAACGGAGTAGTCATGGAAACAGAAGAAGGATCGCCGCAAGGAGGAAATCTTTCCCCCCTGCTGGCAAACATCTATCTGAATGAGTTTGACCAGGAGTATCAGAAGCGTGGAGTTATATTTGTCCGTTATGTAGACGATATTGTGCTGTTGGCGAAAAGCGACAGAGCCGCAAAGAGGCTGCTGGAGACAAGCACGAAATATCTGGAAGGGACGCTAAAATTAAAAGTGAACCAAGAGAAAAGCCGTGTAGTGAGCGTGTTTGCAATCCGAAATTTTAAATTTCTTGGCTTTACACTGGGAAAGAACGGAAAGGGCATCTATGTCCGTGTTCATGGAAGGTCATGGAAGAAAATGAAGTCGAAACTGAAAGAACTTAGTTCCCGAAGGTCTGTTCAGAGTATACGGTCTGCATTAGCAAAGATAAAAGAGTATATGCGGGGGTGGCTGAATTATTACGGGATTGCGGATATGAAGAATCGGATAGACGAACTTAATTCGTGGCTATACCATAGAATCCGAATGTGTATATGGAAACAATGGAAGAAACCGAAAACCAAGAAAAGAAATTTGATAAAACTTGGGATACCCGAATATTTTGCACAACAAGCGGCGAATAGTCGGAGAAAGCATTGGTATGTTTCGGGAATGGGAGCGGTTAACAGAGCATTAACAAAAGAAAGACTGATAAGCAGCGGCTTCTATGACCTAGCCACAGCTTATCAGTCAGTGCACGTCAACTGTTGAAACCGCCGTGTACCGAACGGTACGCACGGTGGTGTGAGAGGACGGCGGTTAATCACCGCCTCCTACTCGATTAGAAGTGGAATTAAGAATACTTTGATTAGTAGGAGGTGATGGGGAATTGAAGGGGTTTAGTAGAAAAGATTTATTGTTTTCTCTATGTGGTTTAAACTGCGGCTTATGTACAATGCATTTGGACGGATATTGTCCCGGCTGTGGCGGCGGAGAAGGAAATCAGTCCTGTAAGATTGCAAAGTGCAGCCTGCAGCATGGGAAAATAGAATATTGTTATCAGTGCGGCGGTTTTCCCTGTGAGAGATATGAAGCAGTGGAGGAATATGATTCCTTTATCACGCACCAAAACAGGCTTAAGGATTTTGAAAAAATGAAGGCAGCTGGTGTGGAGATGTATCGAAAAGAGCAGATGAAAAAGACGGAAATCTTGAAAGATTTACTCGATCATTACAATGACGATCGCAAGAAAACGTTCTTTTGTCTTGCGGTAAACCTTCTGGAGCTGGATGATCTACATACAGCTATGGAGAAGATAAAAAGGCAAGAGCAGGAAAGAAACCTTTCTGCAAAAGACAAAGCTGCCTATTTGACTGAATTATTAAAAGAGGCAGCCGGACAGAAAAATATCATATTAAAATTGAGAAGAAAACCAGCAAGATAAATTTTCTATACATAAAAAACATTGTCATAGATTTGCACGATCTACAGATAATATCTCTAAACAACATCAGGAGGTATTACAATGAGAGCGATCGTATATGACGGAGTGCAGAAGGTTGAATGCAGAAAAGTGGAAGATCCGAGGATTGAAAAAGAGGATGATGTCATAGTAAAAGTTACTTCCACGGCTATCTGTGGTTCAGATTTACATTTAGTACACGGCTTGGTAAAGGGCATGTATGACGGATATGTTTTAGGCCATGAAACGATGGGGATTGTCGAAGAAGTCGGAAAGGAAGTTAAAAATCTAAAGAAAGGCGACCGGGTGGTGATTCCTTTTCCCGTTGCGTGCGGGCACTGCAAATTTTGTGACAGAGGAGAATACAGCCAGTGCGATAATTCCAATGATTATGGAGAAGCCGGGGGATTATTGGGTTACAGTAAATATCATGGGAATTACGCCGGTGGGCAGGCTGAATATATCAGGGTTCCGTATGCCAATGTAGGACCGAAAAAGGTACCGGAGGGGTTAACGGATGAACAGGTTTTATTTGTCACAGATGTTCTGCCTACCTCTTATTGGGGAACAGAAATTGCAAATGTCAAAGCAGGAGATACCGTTGTTGTGTTAGGCTGCGGCCCCATTGGTTTGATGACGATCAAGTGGTGTATCCAAAAAGGAGCAGGCAGGATCATTGCGGTCGACCGGGTAGGGTATCGGCTGGAGCATGCAAGAGGTTATGGCGTGGAAACCTTGAATTTTGAAGAATACGAACAGGTAGGAGAGCATATCAAAGAAATTACACATGGAGGAGCCCATTGTGTAATTGACTGCGTCGGCCTGGATGGGAAAGCTTCGGTTGTAGAAAAAATCGAAACTGCGCTCAAGTTACAGGGAGGAGCAAAATCAGCGATTGAAACAGCCTCTCAGTGTATCAGAAAGACCGGTACGGTAGCGTTAGTTGGAGTGTATGGCAATAAGTATAATAATTTTCCTCTTGGAAACTTCTTCTCAAAGAATATCTCTTTGAGAATGGGACAGTGCCCTGCAACCAGGTACGTTGACCTGATGTTAGAGAAAATTCAAAAAGGGGAATTTGATGCGACAGATATCATCACCCATACACTTTCTTTGGAGGAAGGAAGCCATGCCTACAGCATTTTTGATAAGAAAGAGGATAATTGCATTAAAGTAGTTTTAAAACCATAATGAAATTTGTATAGATCACGATACTCAGGAGATATTTTAGAACATCTAAAGGAACTCATGGATATAAGAAAATGTCATAATTTTGAGCTGTATTTCGTAAAAATTAATAATGGAAAGGGAATGCAGGTACTGTAACAGTAGCATTCCCTTTTCTGATTTTAAGGTATATTTAAACAGTTTTTTTCTTTTAACGAGTGATATAGAGATTTTATATCGTCTAAGTATAAATCCATCTGATACTTATCAGGAAACGAACTTTGAACGCCAGGCTGCGTAGTGCTTAGCCCTGCCGCATAAGTAGCATAACAGAGGGCATAGAGTAAAGGTGCATTTTGACTAAGAGCTATGACTAAAGCGGCAATAAAGCAGTTGGCTGCACCAGTAGAGTCTACGGAACGGAAATTTGCAGCAGGAATAGAAACAGCATAATCCTTATTTCTTAAATAGCATCCTTCTCTTCCAAATGTAATAATTACATTACGACAACCTTTTTGAAGAAGTATATCCGCCTTTTCCTGATAAGAGAGAGGACCGGGCATTATTTTATCTAGTTCATACTGATTGGGGATCAGATAATCAACATAAGACAGCAGTTCATCCGAAAAATATTCGATAGAAGATGGTTTTAGTAATAGTTCAATATTATGTTTCGCACAGTTTTTGATAGTGTAAGAAATTACATCTTCACTTAGTTCAGTTGATAATAAGCAATAGTCGCAAGTTTCAAATAAATGTTTTGAAGCACGAATGTGAGAGGGCTGATAGGCTGCATTAGCGCCAGGATGAACAATAATACTGCTGTCTCCTGTATCAGGTACCAAAATGAAGGAGGTTCCGGTTGGGAGATTCGGATGACAGATTAAATTATCAATATGGACATTTGCAAGCCGAAGGGCGCTTTTGATGTTGTTTCCCTCTTCATCGTTTCCAATACATCCTAAGATGTACACTGTTCCGCCAAGTTTCCCGGCGCCAATCGCTTGTGCGGTTGCTTTTCCCCCAGGAAGAATAATAGGATCTTTCGTTAATAACAAATCTTTCCCTTGAGGAAGAGTGTGTGTTCGGAGATTGATATCTGTATTACAATTCCCGATGACCATGATTTGTTTCCCTGATGAAATGGGAGGCGCAATACTTCCACCGGAAATAGTGACCGGTTTAAATGTTTTTGATACGATCTTTGTTGACATGTGGTTCTGGATAGAGTTAGCAATATATTCTACACCAGCAGAAATGATGTCTCCGAGAGGAAGAGCGCAGGTACTCAGAGCTGGCGTAAAAAGATTTCCGTAGGAGGCAGGTTCTCCACAAATGACAGAAATATTAGCAGGGATGTAATATTTACTGTCCTTTAAAATATCATAAATAGTATCTGCATCTTGTAATGTCTGGCAGAAAAAGGCAGTGACATTTGCCTGAAGAAAGTTGTGAATTTTATTTATAAAGGCCTCCTTTGGTGCTTTCCTTTTCGCAATATAAAAGTCTGATCCGTAATGATATAAAGCCCCCATGGCTTTTTGGTAACCTTTTATAACAGCAGCCTCTATTTCTGGTTCCTGCTCTCCTAAAATGCAGGCAATTCTGGTATGCTTATTATGAATTAATTCCATTACACTTAGCTCTGCACATAGACTGTAATCAAGAATAAAAGATGCACAGCCACTAAAAGGTTCTAAGGTAAAAGCCGCCATCGGAAGAGCGGAATAATTTAGTGCTGCGGCTTCTTCCAGAAGAGCAGGAGAACTAAACCCAAGTAATATACCATCCACCCTTTTAGAAGTGAGAATGCTCATGTATTTTCTAAGATCGTCTGATAGTGGTTCTGTCAGATTACAAAGAATTAAGCTGTAACCGAGCTGTGAAACGATCTTTTCTACATGAAATATAAATTGAGAAGTATACGCACTGCCGTGAGTTATTAGAGCAAGCAGATGGGTATGTCCGGAATCCTCGGCAAGTTTTAGGTTTGAATAAGGAGTATACTGGTATTCCTGGATGATTTTTAAAACCTTCTGTCGGGTAGGTTCACTGATTTCATGATCTTTGTGGTTTATAATTTTGGAAACGGTTGCAATAGAAACATTTGCCAGTTCTGCAATCTCTCTGATCGTCATGTCGTAATTCACTCCCTTTTTGTTCTGTTTCACTTATTATGCCATGAGTTTTATAATATGGTCAATAGAAAGAAATTAATTACGAAACATTGTTTCTTAATTAAAATAGGTAATTTTGCACATGAAAATTCAGGTATTTCGAGAATTGAAAGGAATAATTGATAATGATATGATACATATAAAGTTAAAGAAAATAAATTAAATGATTTTCGAAAGGAGTTTTCATGAAAAAATTATATGGTATTGTAATTCCAATGATCACCCCGTTAACGGAGGATGATCAGATTGATGTAGAGTCTTTGAAGAGGCTGACAGACCGGTGTATAGAGAAAGGAGCACATTGTTTGTATCCCTGTGGCACAACCGGTGAAATGATGTATCTGTCAGTTGAAGAACGGAAGTTAGCTGCTGAAACAGTCGTACAGCAGGCCAGAGGAAGAGTCCCGGTATTTATTCATGTTGGTGCATGGAATTTGAAAGATACCCTTTGCTTAGCAAAACACGCGGTAGAGATAGGGGCGGACGGAATAGGGGTTGTAACTCCTGTATTTTATTCTATTAGTGATACAGGTTTGGCAGACTATTTCACTGAAGTTGCTAAGAGTGTTCCATCTGATTTTCCAGTCTATCTTTATGGAATTAAGCAGAATGCAGTAAATGATATCAATTATCAGGTATGTGAGAAAGTTGCCAAGCAATGCCCGAATGTAATAGGTGTAAAATATAGTTATCCGGATATGACACGCATTCAGGAGTTGACAACAATCTTTCAGGGAGCATTTGATGTATTGGTAGGGCCGGATCATTTGCTGACAGCCTCTTCTGCAATTGGCGTCAAGGGGACTGTATCCGGAAATGCTATGTGTATTCCGGAACATTATCAAAGATTGTGGGAATGCTTAGAAAAGAAAGACTATCAAAAAGCACTGGAGATTCAAAGAAAGACAAATATACTAAATTCAGTAATGATGGATACAGGGAAAAATATTGCGGTTTATAAAGCTATCCTGAAAAAGGAGGGAGTTATTGCCAGCATGAGAATGAGAAAGCCGCTGGAGGAGCTTACGGAGGAAGAAGAAAACGCTGTCTTAGAAAAAATGGATATGCTCCGGTATAGAGAGTGTGTTTATTGATGGAAGGAGGAACGGATATGAAAAAGATAATGAACGCAGCACAAGACTACACAAATGAAATGCTGGAAGGAATTTATGCTGTACATAGTAAAGATGTTAAATTTATCAACGGAGATGTGAGATGTTATTGTACGAGGCATAAAGTGCCAGGAAAAGTAGCCATTGTAACAGGAGGCGGCAATGGACATTTACCTTTGTTTTTAGGGTATGTAGGAGCTGGAATGCTGGATGGCTGTGGTGTTGGCGATGTGTTTCAGTCTCCCTCGGGAAAGCAGATTTACCAAATAACGAAAGAGGTAGAAAGCGGCGCCGGAGTACTTTATCTTTTTGGAAATTATACAGGAGACATCATGGTTTTTGAAGATGCTGCGGAACGATGTGAAATGGATGACATTGAAACCAGAAGTATTGTGGGAGCTGATGACGTTAACAGCAACCAGGATATTTCAGTTAGAAGAGGAGTCGCGGGAATCTTTTTTATGTATAAAGCAGCTGGAGCTGCAGCAATGGAAATGCGAGATTTAGATGGGGTTCTTGAGGCTGCACAGAAAGCAAAAGAGAATACAAGAACTGTCGGGTTTGCGCTGACCTCCTGTATTATACCGGAAAAGGGAGAGCCTAATTTTACTCTTGGTGAAAATGAAATGGCAATGGGGATGGGAATTCATGGTGAACCTGGTATATGGAATGGACCTGTAAAAACAGCAGATGAAATTGCACAAGAATGTGTAGAAACGATTTTAAAAGATATGCCTTGTGAAAAAGGGGCAGAGACAGCCATTTTAATTAATGGGCTGGGAAGTACGCCGCTTGATGAGCAGTATATTTTAGCAAGAAGTGTGATAAGGATTTTGGATGAAAAAGGAGTGAAAGTTTATAGAAGCTGGGTGGGAGAATATGCAACAAGTATGGAGATGGCAGGAGCATCAATTTCTATTTGCAAGGTTGATGAAGAATTGAAAAAGTGGTTTGATATGCCGGTTCATACACCATTTTATTCTCAATATTAGGATCAGGAGGGATAGGAAATGAAACAAATAACAATGAAGGAGCTGCCTGATTTATTCGAAGCTATTTCAAATCAGTTTATCATCCATGCAGACGAATTGTGTAAAATGGATAGTCGTATGGGAGATGGTGACCTGGGTATTACGATGAAGAAAGGATTTGGTGCATTACCAAGAATCATCAGAGATATGGAAGAAAGAGAGTTTTCAAAGAAAATTCGTAAAGCGGGTCTTGAGATGACGGAGATTGTTCCATCTACCATGGGGATGCTTATGGGAACTGGAGTATCATATGGGGGAAAAGAGTTAGAAGGAAAAAATGGGATAGATGGAGAAGGTCTTGCGCTTTTTTTGAAAGGTTTCTGCAAAGGAATAATAAAAAGAGGAAAGTGTGATAGAGGTGATCGTACAGTTCTGGATAGTATAGGACAGGCTGCCGATGATGCAGAAGCTGTTTTGAAAGCAAATCCTTGTGCATCATTAGAAGATGTGTGCAGTGCAGCTTTGGAAGGCGCCAAAAAAGGCGTTGAGGCTACAAAAACGATGAAGCCTAAATACGGAAAAGCGGCAGTGCATGCAGAAGCAGCAAAGGGAACAGCCGATCAGGGGGCAGTTGCGGGCCAGCTGTTGCTGCAGGGGATTGCTGATTATATATTAAAATAGGGGGGAAGAGAGTATGAAATTTCCACAGGATCTTTTATGGGGCAGTGCATCTTCAGATTTTCAATACGAAGGAGGATTTGGGCTGGATGGCCGGGGGCCGATTACCGCAGATTATTGTACTGACGGCACGGCCACAACGCCCCGAATGATGACTTATGTGCTTCCAGATGGTACAACGGGAGAAACACCTATGCGAACAAGCATGCCGAAGGGTGCCGTTGGAGCAGTACAGCCTGGTAAATATTATCCAAGTCATCAAGCGGTTGATTTTTATCATCACTACAAAGAGGATATCAAACTGCTTGCAGATATGGGACTTAATTGTATGCGATTTTCTATTTGCTGGGGAAGAATTTTCCCTACAGGAATAGAAGATGAGCCCAATCAAAAAGGACTTGATTTTTATGAAGCTGTTGTTGATGAATGTAGAAAATATAACATGGAACCGTTGATTACAATCTGTCATGATGAAATTCCTGCCTATATTGCAGAACATTATCAGGGATGGATGTGGAGAGGCGCGATTGATTGTTATCTTAAGCTGTGTAAAGCATTATTTGAACGCCTTGGCAGCAAGGTAAAGTACTGGCTGACCTTTAACGAAATTAATGTCCTCAGCGGATATAGTCATGTCGGCACTACGGATAGTTCTATACCGGCTACATATCAGTGTGCACATAATATGTTTATTGCCTCTGCAAAAGCGGTCAAAATGGGAAAAGAAATGATGCCGGGAGCACAATTCAGCACTATGTACGCAAGCAGTCCGGTTTATCCGCGTACCTGTAAGCCGGAAGATGTCTGGGCTCAACTTTGTATTCACCGCCGCACACTGTTTTATATCGATGTTATGTGCCGGGGAGAATATCCTGCCTGGCAATGGAAGTATTTTGAAGAGGAAGGTGTTGAGCTGATTACTGAGCCGGATGACTTTAAAGTATTAAAGGAAGGAACTCTTGATTTTATTAGTTTTAGTATGTACCGTAGTACGACTTGTACACCGCACAGTAAGTTACATATGCATGTGCTGGCATTTGATACGAATCCCTATCTTGCGTTGACTCAATGGGGCTGGAGTATTGATCCGATGGGAATGCGCTATGTGCTGAATGAATATTGGGATCGTTATCAGAAACCATTGTTTATAGTAGAAAATGGTTTGGGGATGCTTGATGAGCCTGATGAAAATAACTATATTGAAGATGATTACCGTATTGAGTATTTAAAAGATCATTTTAATGAGATACGTAAAGCGGTAGAGTTGGACGGGATTCCGGTCATGGGTTATACCATGTGGGGCGGCATTGATCTGGTAAGTTTAGGAACTGGTGAGATGAAGAAACGTTATGGATGGATTTATGTTGATATGGATGATAAGGGAAATGGCTCTTTAAAGAGATATCCTAAAAAGAGCTATTATTGGATGAAAGAATTTCTTCAGACAAAAGGTGCGAATCTTGACCGGGAACTTTATGAGGAAGTACCTTATGCGAATTTAACACAGGAAGCAAGAGAAGTTGTTGAATTTGATCCACCATATTAATCATAAAAATACATATAAGAGAGGTAAAGGTTATGGGTATAGATGCGGCAAAATTGGCAGAAGAAATAGTCAACCTGGTCGGGAGTGTGGAAAATATCATAAGTGTGACACATTGTATGACACGTCTGCGTTTTATTTTGAAGGATAAAGATGCAGCTGAAACCGATAAGCTTAAGAGTTTGGCAGGAGTAAAAGGTGCAATATTTTCAACAGGACAGTATCAGATAATTTTAGGGGAGAATCTGCTTCCGGTTTATAATGCAATCGTGTCCGAATATCATTTTAAAGAAGAAACAACCATTTCTGAATCAACAGAAAAATCAATGAAACCAAAAGGAATAGGGGCAGCTGTTATTGAATTTATTGCAGCGTCTGTCAATCCCAATATACCTGCACTGGTTGCGGGGGGAATGATGAAGGTATTTCTGCTGATTGCTACTTTGATTGCTCCGCAGTTTGCAGAAAGCAGTACTTATGTGATGTTGAGTATTATATCAAATGCTCCATTTTATTTTATGCCAATTTTCATTGCCTATGGTGCCGCAAAAAAACTGGGAGGCACTCCCATCTATGCGATGGCTGTTGCAGGAGCGCTGGTTGTACCGGATTTTGTTAATTTAGTTGAGGCAGGAGAAAAAGTAACACTCTTTGGTATCTCTGTTTTATTAAAGTCATATAGTGGAACGTTACTTCCAGCTCTGTTGATCGGTCTTGTTACATTTTATGTTGAAAGGCTATGGAATAAAATCGTTCCAGGTATATTCAGAAGTGTTTTTGTGGGCCCCTTAACACTATTAGTAAGCGGAACATTGTCCTTTGTGGTTTTAGCACCGATCGGCACCTATGCCGGAAATTATATAGTAGCGGCGTTAGTTTTCCTTCAAAATACGATAGGACCTGTAGCATTAGCTGTTCTTGCCGGAATTATGCCGTTTTTGGTAATGACAGGAATGCACTCACTCTTTGGACCGTTTATGCTTCAATTTTTGGATGGGGCTGGCTATGATGCGTTTTTCCGTCCAGCGTTAATTCTTCATAATATGTCAGAAGGCGGTGCTTGTTTTGGTGTTGCTCTTAGGACAAAAGACCGCGATCTCAGATCAGAAGCAATTTCGTGTGGTGTTGGTGCAATTTTTGCAGGTGTTACAGAACCTGCGATTTACGGTATCACGATTACTTTGAAAAAACCGTTGATTGGTGTCTGTGCAGGCGGGGCTGTCGGAGGACTTATAGCAGGGATTTTTGGCGCAAAAGCATATGTGATGGGGTATTCCAGCATACTTGCAATTCCAATTTTCCAGGAAACTGCTATAGCGATTTGTGCCGCGATTGCTGCTTCAATTTTGGTATCTTTTCTAACAACAGTGATGATAGGGATTGAACCAAAAGTCAAGAAAGAGTTTAAGAATCTGTCAGAGGAAGTTGGAAAGCCGGTTATATGTGAAAAAAATTATGTTTATGCTCCGTTGGCAGGTACCATTATTCCGATGGAAAAAATTCCTGATCCTGTATTCGGAGAGGGGGTTTTAGGGAAATGTTGTGGAATTGAGTCTGCAGAGTCAGCAGTTTTTGCTCCATTTGATGGTAACGTAGAAAGTATAGCAGCAACAAAACATGCAATTGGATTAAAAAGTGCAGATGGAATCGAACTTTTAATACATGTTGGTCTCGATACCGTAAAAATGAATGGACAGGGGTTTGAAGTAAAAGTCAAAGAAGGAGATTCAGTAAAATGCGGTGAACTGCTCATGCATGTCGACCATAAAGCAATTAGGGCTGCGGGGTATTCAGATATAACTGTCATTGCAGTGGCTAATACAGATGAATATTCTTCCATCGAATTTCTAAAGGAAGGTAAATGTGGTAAAGCAGAAAAGATTATGAAAGTAGAATAAGGTGAAATAAGCGGCATCTAAATCAATATATAAAAACAATCATGACCTCTTCCTTGATCTTGATCAGCTGTTGCATGATAGTTGGATTTATCATGATACAGGAAATTATCGTGCAGATATGCGCTGTAATTGCATATGGAGCACTATGTACAGTCATTCTTATCATTTTTGTAATGCCTGCACTGACCTATATAATGAACAGCTTTATTGTAAAGAGTGAGAAAAAAGAAGAAAGAGAAATGGCATATTTGTCGGAAGGTGTGTAGGAGGCATTTAATGCAGCCAAACTAAGAAAATAAACATCCAAGGTTCAGCTATAATGGAATCGTGGGTGTTTATTTTTGTATGAAATGCTAAAGAAAACTTTTATGATGATGTGAGTGTGGTGTGTTGCGGTTCCACAGATAAATGACTATAATTAAAAGTAGTGTAGAAAAAAGTATATTTAGAGTTTAGAAACAGCAGTATGGTAAATGGAGACTAAATATTTATGAAAAAAGATAATTTCAGATATGCCGGAGAATTTGAAAAGCAGGAAGCAGTTGTACTCTGCTGGGCAGACGTCCCTTATTCTGCGGCAGGATACGATGTTCACGAGGTATTCATACAGGTAATTAAAAACATAATGCCGGAGGCAGAAGTCTATGTAAACTGTGGCCTCGAGGGTTCAATTTCCCGCTGTAAAAATGTATTGCAAAGAGGCGGTATTGATATCGAAAAGATACATTTTACACAATTCGAAGACGAGCTTTACTGGGCCAGAGATTATGGCCCGGATATCCTGACAGACGACCATGGGAATAAGCGTCTGATTGATTTTAATTTTGACTGCTACGGGGGCCGGGATACAGACGATCCTGTATCCATCCGGGCAAGAAAATTTGCATCGCGTATGGCTTATGAGCTGGGCTGTACAGATGTGATCGAATCCGCTCTGATCACGGAAGGGGGAGACAAGGAATTCAATGGCGCGGGAATCTGTATGGCGATCGAGCAGACCGAAGTACAAAAAAGAAATCCCTCTTATACCAGAGATGAAATCGAGGAGGAGTATAAGCGTCTGTTCCATCTGGAGAAGGTGATATGGCTTCCGAAGCCTGCCTATGAGGATGAGGATATTTTTGACGGCCCTCTTGATATCATTGATGGCAAACCAGTATACCGTTCCTTATCTGCAAATGGACATATTGATGAGATGTGCCGTTTTGTCGGAGAAAATACGATCCTGCTGGCCGAGGTTACCGCTGAGGAAGCACGAAGGCTGCCATCCGCGGGAATTACAAAGGAACGGCTGGATCGGGCATATGAGATATTGTCAAAAGAGACAGACCGCGATGGAAAACCATTTCGTATCGAACGTATCCCGGTTCCGGATCCGGTCTACTTCACGGCAAGGCAGGGAGACTATATATATGAGAGCTGGCAGATGTTCAAAAACGATGTTTTGCCAGGCAGCAGTATGAGTGATGGTTCAGACTTTCCGGAAGGGGAGATCAGGATGCAGCCGGCATTAAGTTATTGCAATTTTCTGATCCTCAATGGGGTCGTGTTAGGGCAGAAATACTGGAAAGAAGGGCTTCCTGAGTCCATCAAAGCGAAAGATATGCAGGCTCAAAATGTTTTAGAAAGTATTTTTCCGGACCGGAAAGTGGTTATGATTAATACAACGGCCTTAAATATACTGGGCGGCGGGATTCATTGTATTACCAAGAATATTGCGGGTTAACCTCATCGGGAAGCAGCAAAATAAATGTGGGATATCCACTTTGATTAAAAAAAATTCTATGACACTCCTTTCTTATGACGGTTAGAAACAATGTAAAAAGTATATACTGAATAGAAGTACTCATATATGTCTTTTGACAAAAATGGAGGATTCTATGAGCAGAAAAGCAAAAGTAATTTTAAGCAGTATTTTAATATTCAGTGTAGTTTTGGCAGCAGGTATTCTTTTATATGTAAAGAAAATGGCCCCTCCAGGTGAAGAATGGATCTCATACGGCAGGGAAGAGGTGATCGGGACGATCGACGGGCAGCTTAAGGGGATGGATATAGAACGCATTGTGGCAGAAAAGGAGACGTATGTAGCAGGGAAAAGCATTCAGGAGATCCAGAGCTATGTGCAGGAGGGAAAACTAAACTATGAGGAACTGACTGCCATCTGTCTGCAGCGAATCAAGACACTGGATCAGAAGGAAAAGGGTTACAATTCAGTGATCTGCGTAAACGCACACGCTATGGAAGAGGCGAGGGAGAAGGATGCACAATATCCTGACGGGCAGGAGGATATTTCTGGTATTTACGGGATTCCCGTCATGCTGAAAGATAATATAAATACCGCGGATATGCCGACCAGTGCCGGTGCCGAGGCATTTTCAGACTTTTACCCTGAAAAGGATGCCGAATTAGTTGAGAAGTTAAAGGCGGACGGAGCCATTATATTAGGGAAAAATAACCTGTCAGAGTTTGCGAATTATCTATCCGGCGTGATGCCGGCCGGTTACAGCGGAAGAAAGGGACAGACGGTGAATCCATTTTCTCCGTTAAAGATATCGGCATCCGGTTCAAGCAGCGGCAGTGCAGTTTCGGTTACAGCCGACCTGGTGCCGGTTTCGATCGGGACGGAAACAGATGGCTCGATCGTTGCCCCGGCATCTGCCAATTCCGTGGTTGGATTCAAACCTACCCGGGGAAACATTTCCAGTGAGGGGATATTTCCTCTGCTCAGGAAAGTAGATACAGCCGGGCCGGTCGCTAAAAGTGTAAAAGATGCTGCCATAGCTTATCAGGCAGCATCCGGTATCCGGATATCCACGGAGTTTCAAAAAGATGCCCTGACCGGAAAAAGAATCGGTGTTGCAGGATATGAATATAACGACGGGGAGATGCTTTCCAGGATGAAGACAAAGCTGGAGGAATTGGGTGCAGATGTCATCGACGTGGATTTAACTTCAGAGGATGTCATTATCTTCAACAATATCAGGCTTTCCTTTAAACAGGAGTTTGAGGAGTATGCCAGGACCTATGGTCTTCCTATAAAAACGTTGGATGAACTGCTTAAGTACAATCAAAAGGAGCCGGAGCGCCGGATCAAATATGGACAGGATTATCTGGAGGATGCACAGGCAGCGCAGGACACAGATTCGGACGAGATGGAACGCTCCATTCAGAGTGCAGAGCAGATATTGGGTGATCTTTTTCAGTCAAAAAGTCTGGATGGGATCGTGTTCCTGAACAGCTCAGGCTCCACACTTCCGGCGGCTGCGGGATATCCGGAGCTGGCGGTGCCGTTTGGAAAGGATAAGAAGGGCGTGCCGCAGGGAGTCACTTTTGTCACTCAGCCCGGTGAAGAAGAAAAGCTGTTGAATCTGGGATATAGCTTTGAAGCTCATGTAAAAGGACGGATGTCTTTGTAAGCCTTTCTTTACAAAAATATAAGGATATAGTACAATTTTAAGTAGGGATAATTGTCTTGAATTTCCAAATATTACGAAAAGAGAGGATAAGAAAGATGAGTGAGAATGCAAAAGAGTACGTTGTTCAGAAAGTGAAGGAACTGATGAATACAGCGACCTGCTGCGCGGATGCGAAAGAGGCGGCACAGAACTGGCTGGATGCCATTGGAACGGACCAAGAGGAGAAGCAGGCAAAGAATCTGATCGCAGAGTTGGAAGAGGATATCATGCCGATTGACGGGCTGATCGGTTTTGCAGAATCAGAAGCAGGCGCTCAGGTATTTGGAGAAGAGAAGGCAAAGCAGGTGGCGGCCCATGCAAAGGAGATCAAGGCAGCAGGTGCAAAGTACTGTGACTGTCCGGCCTGTGCAGCAGTTGAGGAGATCCTTAAAAAGAAGGAAGATATTTTGAAATAGAGCGTTTCTGTGTAGAATGAGGAAGAGATGCCAGTTATGAAAAGGGAGATCATAACTGGCATTTTTCATTTATGTAACTTGCATTTTTTCCACCAAATCCATGTGAGGTAAAAGCAGGATAAAACAAGATATTCTCTACTCACGGACACAGGGAAAAAACGTAGAGATTGAATGTGTCTAAAAGCAGAAATACAGGCACATCCGCCGCTATATTGATTCATATTTTCTTGTCGATACATTTTGACATTATGTGCAAACTGCTGTATGATTATAAGATAAAGATTTACAATTAGTCCTTTGCATGTGTAAGTTTCTATACCTGGTTCGGACTAAGGAAGAAGTGGCGGTTAACGTGGAGGGTTCGGATATGGGGAAGAGTCACAATGTGCAGTTGAAGAAGGACAAGGTCCATACCAGAAAGCCGATTGTTCTGTTAGTAGCTTTTATTTTTATCGCTGCCTGTGCAGCAGCGATTTATTCTTATGTCCATCAGCTAGAGAACGCCTTTTTAACGAATACCATGTTTTATATGAGCGAGATTGCCGATCACGATATGAAGAGTGTCGATCAGGAGATCGAGAAGCAGTGGGACCGTCTGGAGACAGTGGGGAAGAAGTTCGCGCTGGAACGGTATGACAGTGCTGTGAATATACAATATTTCCTGAACCTGGAGACAAAAGCAACGGGGTTCAAAGATTTAATGCTGATCGATGAGAACGGCATGTCCTATGGAGGCAATTATGTGGTCGAGGATATCAATAAGCAGGACTGGGGCAGTCAGTTTATGGAGGATCGGACACGATTCGTTACGCGCAGTAAGGAGAGAGAAGAATTTGTTGTCCTTTACAGCAATCTTATGTATGGAGTCCCCATCGATCCCGTGACAGTGGATGGAGTCACTTATATCGGTCTGGTGGGAAAATATTCCATAGATTCTGTAAAAGACAGCATGAAGTTAGAATTTTTCAACAATGAAGGTCAGGCAAAGGTCATTGGCCGGGACGGTGTAGTGATCACTACCGATATTACCCAGCGGGGGATCGAGCTGGAAAATGTACTGGATGAATTAAAAAAAAGCACGATCATCAGGAATGACGATTATGACAGTATTGAGAAGAAAATATCTGCCGGGAAAAAGTTTGACACCGTGTATAAACTAGACGGGGAGACCTATATCATGTCGGCTAAGCCTCTGGAAAACGGGGAGTGGATGGTAGTGGTCACAGTGCCGTATTCTGTGTCCTCAAGCCAGACGATGAGTTTCCTCAAGATGACGGCATTTCTTTTGACGATATTATGTGTAGTCATAGCAATCGTATTGATTTTTGCATTTATATCGTATAAGCGCACGATGATCTTGAAGAATAGCAAAGAAATATTTTATAGAGAAAGGCTGTTTAATCTGCTGACAAATCACACGGATGATGTTTTTGTGATACAGGACATTGAGAAGGGCGTTTTGAATTTTATCAGTGAGAATGCAGTGCGTACTCTTGGAATAGCACCCAAGATCGGTACGAAGAGCG
Source organism: Faecalicatena sp. (assembly GCF_058819085.1). Lineage (NCBI taxonomy): Bacteria > Bacillati > Bacillota > Clostridia > Lachnospirales > Lachnospiraceae > Faecalicatena > Faecalicatena sp. The sequence goes on along the minus strand of NZ_JBZUUL010000002.1, from coordinate 257,448 downwards.
ACCTGTCCTTTTTGGATGATGACAGCAGAGAGCTGCTGCTTGAGAAGGTGCAGGAGATAAAAGATAAAAGGAATCTGCCGGGTGAAGAGGAACACGAACATGTCGAGATGGAATTTGCATGGACGATGCCGGAGAGTGGTGAGAAGAAATGGATGCATATGGTAATCTATAATGTGGTGACGGATATTACCGGGAAGTCAGAATCCTGCCTGATCATTGTGATATCAGATTACACACAGGTGAAGGAAAATCAGAGAAAACTGGAAGCTGCCATGATGCAGGCACAGGATGCAGCCAGATCAAAGACACTGTTTCTTTCCAACATGAGCCACGAGATGCGCACCCCGCTAAATGGGATTGTAGGCTGCATTGGTATGCTGAAAGCACACCCGGATGATAAAGAACAGTATCATGAATATCTGGGAAAAGCAGAGTCCACTGCTAAGTATTTGATCTCACTGGTCAGCGATATTCTGGATATGTCTAAGATAGAGAGTCATAAGATGATGCTGGAAGAGCGGGAAGTGAGCCTGAGGGAGATCTGCACCAACATGGAGACGATGTTCCGTTCCCAGATGAAGGGAAAAGGGCTCAGTTTTAGGATAGAACTGGACCAGCCTTTATGGGTTATCAAAGGGGATGAAGTGCGGATCCAGCAGATTCTCATTAACTTGTTAGGAAATGCCCAGAAGTTTACGGATGAGGGGGGAGCGGTAGAGTTACATATCTGGCAGGAGAAAGAAGACGGGGATAACGTGCGGACGAGATTTACCGTTTCGGATACAGGGATCGGTATGAGTCAGTCTTTCCAGGAGCGTATCTGGATGCCGTTTGAACAGGAACGATTAGACACTGCCAGGCTTCATGGCGGGACAGGCCTGGGACTTGCCATTTCTTACGAGCTTGCCAAAATGATGAATGGAACCATCTCGGTCACTTCTGAGATCGGAAGAGGCAGTATTTTTAGAGTAGAATTGGTACAAAGAGCTCTTTATCCGGATGAAAACGGAATACGGAAAATAGAAGCGGTACAGGAAGAAAAAGAGCCTTTGATCGGGCGTAAGATTCTGGTGGCAGAAGACAACGAACTGAATCGTGAGATTCTTATTGCTATGCTGACGGAAATGGGAGCAGAGGTTCTTGTAGCCGTGAATGGAAGTGAGGCCGTAGATCTGTTTGAACATTCGAAAGAAGGAGAGATAGACGCAATTCTGATGGATATGCAGATGCCTGTCATGGATGGCTGTACGGCAGCTTCCAGGATCAGGGCACTTAAGCGTCCTGATGCAAAAAAGGTAACGATCGTTGCCTGCACTGCCAATGCATTTCAGGAAGACATTGACAGTGTAAAACAGGCGGGAATGGATGAACACATTTCAAAGCCGCTGGATATGGAAAAACTGGTGAGGATTTTAAAGGAATTATGGGAGGGCAAAAGGAATGAAAAGTAGCAGGAAGTTTTATTCACTATTGGCATTAGTACTCATCATGACCGTAATGATCAGCGGTTGTGCAGGTGGTTCACAATCGGGAGAAGACGGCAAAAAGGATGCAAAGAAAACATCAAAAGAAAAGGTTGAACTGATCATCAGCACGCCGCCTCTTCTTTACGGGAAACTGGGAGGAGAGAACGCGGAGAATTCGGCTTATACAGATTTTCTCGATTATGCTGCGCAGAAGTTTGCTGCACAGTATACCGAGGCTGAGATAGAGTATCAGGTCCGGGGATTCGACTATGTTGATGAAGCACAGGCGGTCAAGGAAAAACTCGGAACAAAAGAAGCACCGGATGTACTCTTTGAAGGATTCTTTAACATGGGTAGTTACATCCATTCCGGCTATATGGTGCCTTTAGATGATATCATTGATGAGGAGCTGCGTGATGATATCTCGGATCGTATCTGGTCAGAAGGTATGTATCAGGGAGAGACCTACATGATCCCGTTTTATCATCTGCCTAATACAATGGCTTATAATGCGAAGCTGTTTCAGGAAGCTGGGCTGGATCAATATATTGCAGAGAAGGGAACCATCGCAAACTGGTCACTGGATGAGTGGGCGACGATCTTAGATACATTGAAAGAGAAGCTGCCTCCAACAAAGTTTCCTATGATGATGTATGCAAAGAATAATCAGGGAGACACTCATATTATGATGTTGCTGCGGGCGTTTGGCTGTCCGTTCTTCACGGAGGATGGAAAGTTCTGCGTTAATACTCCGGAAGGCATAAAAGCTCTGAAATGGATTCAGGACGGTGTGGGACGTGGCTGGTATCCTCCTGCTTCGGAGAATCTGGAGCTGTCAGATATGATGGAACTATTTCAGAATGACCAGCTGGCAGTCTGTATGATGAATCCGGCCAATGTGGCTGTTTTTGAGAAAGCTGGTCTGGATGCGCGCCAGGTGAATTTCCCGAGTGTGAATGGTACGGGAATGTCTACAACCTTTGTGAGCGGTTTCGGCGTTTTTGATAAAGGCGATGAGGAAAAAGTGAAAGCGGCGAAGGCCTTTGTACAATTCGTGTGCAATGATGAGGAGCTGCAGCAGGCAACGCTTCCAAATGTTCCGGTACGCACCTCTTATCAAAAACTCTACAAGGATAAGATCGTGATGAGCGATGCCTATGCGGCCAATGAACCTACGCTGGTGAACTTTACAGGCAATCTGCCGAACTGGACAGATGTCCGCAGTGTGTTTTATCCTCAGATGCAGAATCTTTTGACAGGAGACAAGACTCCGGAGGAAGTGGCGGCGGATATCGATGCGGCCTGCAATGCGGCGGTAGAAGGCAAATGAAAACAGGCAAGTAAAAAAGTTGATAGAGACTGTAGAAATTCTAAGAGTAGAATTTTTACAGTCTCTTTTTATGGCGGTCGGATATAATATCCTCTGGGGACACGCCCCGGATAAACTGTACCACAGCTATATGATCTTTGGCACCACCCAGAGAATAGGGGCACTGGTAAAAGGACAGGAATACTATGTGCGTGTCGATGCATTCAATGAAAACGGGATCACAGAAGGCAGTGTTAGAAAAATTTAAAATAGGCTTGACTCTCACACTATGGTATACTCTACACTATAATTGAGCTCAGAAATACACACATATGTGAGGTGGAACTAATGTTAAGAATAGGAGATTTTTCAAAACTGTCAAGAATCAGTATTCGTATGCTCAGGCACTATGACGAGATCGGCCTGCTTCATCCGGACAGCGTGGATGGTGATACCGGATATCGGTATTACGGCGAAGCCCAGCTTCCTCTGGCAGGCAGGATACAGACCTTAAAGAGTTTGGGATTCGGACTTTCTGTGATCAGAGAGATCCTGAACAAATACGAGGATTCCAAAGAGATGGAGCAGTTCCTGCTTGTGAAGAAAAAGGAACTGGAAACAGAAGCAGAAGCAACCCGGCAGAAGCTGACACTTCTTGACAGCACATTGAAATGGCTGAGGAAGGATGGTAATTTTATGGATTACAATGTATCATTAAAGACAATACCTGAGAGATATGTAGCAAGTGTACGGCAGGTGATCCCTGCATATGACTGTGAGGGAATGCTGTGGGAAACTCTGGCACGGGAAGCAGGGCCGCAGAAGATTCAGCATGCCTCCCCGAGTTATGGCCTGGCGGTATTCCATGACGAAGAACATAAGGAGCACGACCCGGATGTGGAGATCCAGATCAGTGTGGTCGGGGAATATCAGGATACGGAGCATGTGAAGTTTAAAACGGTTCCTCCGATCGATATTGCATCTGCCACATATAAAGGCAGTTATGACCAGATCACGAGGGTAAATGAGGCAGTGGCAAACTGGGTTGTGGAAAACGGATATGATTTCAACGGAAAATCATTCTGTATCTATCATGTCAGTCCGAATGAGACATCTGATCCGGAAGAACTGGTGACAGAAGTATGCTTCCCGGTGAAGAAAAAATAAGAAGATCTAAGGTGTGGCGGGGCAGCTCTTTTGAGCTGCCCTATTGTTATATGAGCGTTGATGTGTGAGCTGCCTCTTTAATATGGAAAAAGACAGAAGCGTGTGGTAAAATGATACATGAATATGACAGAGAACAGACAAGTGGTATTCACCCTATCAACAGAAACACAAGTTTATATGGAAACACGATATGATTAGGAGGCGTTTAAAATGAAGGTATTAATGCTTAACGGAAGCCCGCACAGCAATGGCAATACATATACAGCACTGCGGGAGATGGAGAAGGTGTTTGCAGAGGAAGGAATTGAGACCGAGATCGTCCATGTGGGGAATCAAGCCATCAGAGGCTGCATTGCCTGCAATACCTGCGGCGAAAAGGGCAGATGTGTGTTTGAAGACCCGGTCAATGAGATCGCGCCGAAGTTCGAGGAATGCGACGGGCTGGTAGCTGCCAGCCCAGTCTATTATGCATCAGCGAATGCAACACTGGTCGCACTTCTTGACCGTCTGTTTTACAGTACACACTTTGATAAGACCATGAAAGTAGGAGCAAGTGTGGTAGCAGCGAGAAGAGGCGGATTATCCGCCACTTTTGATGAACTGAACAAGTATTTTACCATTGCAGGAATGCCGGTGGCATCCAGCCAGTACTGGAACAGCATTCACGGAAGAACTCCGGGTGAGGCCGGCCAGGATTTCGAAGGACTGCAGACCATGCGCACCCTGGCAAGAAATATGGCGTTCCTCATCAAGAGTATCCAGCTGGGAAAAGAAGCCTATGGACTGCCTGTGAAGGAGAAGACGACCCCGACCAATTTCATCAGATAGGTGTTTTTTCATGATAGATGGTAAACCCATTTTTCCCTTGCTGTTTTGTCTGGTATAGAGCTTTATCTGCACATTGGTAGAAACAGTCAAAGCCGCTGCAGGTGTCAGAGGACAATGCGACCCCGATACTGGCAGTGATATGACAGTGTGTCTTATCCTTGTTACAGTGCATATCCAGAGCTTTCGATAGCTCCTTTGCTTTTTCTTTCACCCATTTTTCCGAGGGAACTGATATAAAGGCTGCAAATTCATCGCCGCCGATTCTTCCAAGAATATCGGTTTCCCGGAAATTTCTGCGTATAGTATGGGCAAAGCTGGTGATACAGTAATCTCCGAATGCGTGACCATACTGATCGTTTATCTGTTTGAAATTATCGATATCAAAAATGAAAAATGCGTACAGATCATCAGGATGTTTCAAAAGCTGTTCCTGGATCAGGCGCTCCGTAGTTGTCTTGGTATAGAAGCCGGTCATTCCATCCAGCCTAGCCTGCTGTTCCTTCTTCTTTTCGGCGTCTATATTTTTGCGGTAGGAGAACATATGGATGGATTGATCCTCCTTTGAGAAAAACAGGTAGGTTTCCACCCTCGTCCAATGGTAATTGCTCCCATCCTCGGAGATCATGAAATCATAACTTAAATGGTTGTTGCCGGCCTCAAACTCCCGGATGGCATTCTCCGGTGTAAACGTCTGTACATATCCATCACGGAATTCCTCTTTGATATGTCTTTTGGCAATGGCACGCAGTGCCTGGTCAAAGGGCAGCTTCCCTCCCCCCATGCTGCAAAAATACTTTTCAGTAGGCTCACCCACATAACAATTCTTAGTCAGGTTCAGCTCATAAATACTGTCGTAAAGCTGTTCGGTTGCTTTTTTAAACATAGTCTGATGCTCATCAGCCAGCTTCCTGATCTGTCCGTTGAAATTGCGTATGACAGTTGTAATGACGATCAATACGATCAGAATGACCAGCAATATGATAAAAAAGGACTGATAAAGCCGTATCCTCATATCATGGATCATCTGGCTGGTATCCTGCTCCACGATCAGGTTCCAGGATAATTCGGGGATATATCGGCTTACGACGTAACTTTTGTCTACGTTCTGAGAGTCCTTTGTCCATAATTCCAGATTCTTGGAAGCGTCGTTATATTCCAGGACTTTTGATTTAATTCTCTCCTGGTCATAAACCGTAAACCAGTTCTTTTTTTCATACCCTGTATAGGACGTGGATACCTGGATATCTCCGTTCTTATCGACCAGGCTGACCGTGACGTTAAATTTATCTTCATATACCTGAAGCAGTTCCTTTAAATAATCCATCCGAATGCCGACGCCGACTACACCGATGATGCTGCCGTCAGGCCCTTGGATCTTGCAGTTTACAAAGGTGGTGATGACATTTTCGGCGCCGTACACCTGATCATTATCGACATTTAGAGAATATTCCTCCCCGCTGTCAAGGAGATTGAAATACCAATCGTTCTCAGGATCTCCTCTTTCCAGGATGCGGTCCAGCCCGTTAAAGTTGTAGTAGCGTCCGGACCCGGTGGAGACAAGGAAGACAGAATCAAAGTTATATTTCTTCTGGTAAGCCTTCAGATATTTTGCAACAGTATCGATATATTCCTGATCCTTAAGAGTACTGTTTTCCTTATTTATATGATCGATCAGAAGGCTGTCATGAGCCATCGTGAGAGAAATATTGACAGGTTTGGAAAAAAGGGAGGCCAGCTGGTGATAAATCCCGTCGGCAGAAAGAGAGGATACTTGTTCGATATTATTTAAAGAAACTTGATAATTGGCTCGGTAACTGAATATGGCTGTAGCAGCAAACCCCAGGATCAGAATAATGCTGATCAAGACATTTGTTCTCAAAAGCTTGTCATTTTTATTTTTCATTGAAAATCCCCCCAAAAGATTACTATTATGTGATGTGCGGATCTGCAGCATAAGCTGCAGAATAATGCATGCCCTGGCGGGCGGGTCCGCAGCATAAGCTGCAGAATAAGGTCTACCTAAAGGGCGTCCCGCAAATGGATTATTCTGTTTTTATTTCATTCTATCAAATAACAGCTGGTATGAAAAGCGTTTTTTGTGTAATGTATACAAATAAGCTTTCGTAAACCTTACAAATCAGAAAGAAAGGAGCATTATAATTAAAGTATATGTAATCAAAAATGCCATGTGAATTAGATCCAAATTTTATGGAGATTTTATGAGACACATAAAGAAGGGACGAGATTTAAATGGATAACCATGAAATTTTAAAGAAAAACGAAGTGATAAGATTTTGAAAAGCTGTTTTTAAAAATATGAATGTAAAATGGAACACAGGATGAAAGCTCATATTGCAAAAACTCAGAAACATGTATAATTACTAGAGATCACCTTGAATGTACACTTTGAATATGCTATAATTTATAGTATATTCAAAGTGGCTGGATTTTGCAGAATAAAATTACAAAAAAGCAGGGGAGGTGCGGTGTGGGAGAATTATCAATGCTGCCGAATATCGGTAAAGAAGTGGAGAGACAGTTAAATGAGGCAGGAATCAGCACTTATGATGAGTTAAAGGAGCTGGGGGCAGAGCAGGCCTGGCTCAGAATTCAGGAAATCGATGAGTCTGCCTGTATTCACAGGCTTCTGGCTTTGGAAGGAGCGATACAGGGGATGAAGAAAACCTTACTGCCGGATGAGCGGAAAGCACAATTAAAGGAATTTTATCATTGGCATAAGAGATAAGGACAAAATGATGAACAGAGAAGAAGTATTTGCTTATGTAAAGAAGAAATATGGCACAGAGCCGGATTACCCGTGGATGGATCAAAATGCAGTGCTGCGTCATGCGGACAACAAAAAGTGGTATGCACTCGTACTCTCGGTAGGCGCGGATAAGCTGGGGCTGACGAAAGATGAGACAGTCGATGTGATCAATGTAAAATGCGATCCGGTCCTCATCGGTTCCCTGCGGACCAAGAACGGTTTCTTTCCGGCGTACCATATGAATAAAAACAGCTGGATCAGTATCCTTCTTGATCCGGCAGTGTCCGACGGGGAGGTAAAGGGCCTGATCGACCTTAGCTACGAATTGACACAGTCTAAGAGACACAAGAAAAAGAAACAGGAATAAGTAAGGCAGGCGGCGCCCAGGTGCCGCCTGCCTTAAATTCATGACAATAGAAAGTTTGCGCAAGCGTGCTTTCTATCGTTTAGATGTTATCCAGACATTCCTCCAGCTGACAGGATACATTCTGAAGTTTTGCCTGGAGTACGATCTCCAGTCTTGATACGGAGCCGATCATACCTGTCACGGAACGGTTCAGGTCGAACAGTTCGCCGCTGGTGATCCCCTCCATATTGATAAAGCTCTGCATCTTTAGACCCTCTGCATTCAGGATGCGGGCAAGGGCTGCCTCCTGGAGTGCAACTGAGTTGATCAGATCCACAAGAGCCTGGCATCTTGGTGTGAGTATAGTTGTTACGAATGTGGAAGTGTTATTATCCGGGTTCGGGTCGGGTGTGGAAGAAGTAACGACCGCTGTATTGGAAATGCGTCCCTCCGCCTGAGACCCCACGGTCCCGCGGATCAGGATGGTTCTGGATTCCCCTTCGTCCAGGGTCCCCAGGCTTAAGCTTCCGGTCCAGGGCAGGAAGGTTCCCCCTCCATTGATGGAGTATTCTGGTTCAGTAAGAACTGCGGGGGGCGTATCAGTCAGTACGACGTTTTCCGCGGATGAAGGACCGGCATTTGTAACTGTGAGCGTATAGGTCAGTCGTTGGCCCTGCTGTATGGTGGTGCTGCCCGTTTTTGTGACGGACAAATCTGCCAGTGTTCCGGTGACGAGAACCGGCACTTCATTTGATTCCACCTCAAATTCGGCGGGGATCCCTCCTTCCACCGGAGTATAGGAGTAGTTGACGACGGCCTGGTTCAGCGTCGGATTCTGCGCAGGTACGGATTCGGCCAGGGCCAGGAACGTAACTGTGGCAGTCTGCCCTCCCGGGATATTTGGGATCGTAAAGCCTGCATTCGGGTCTGCCGCCGGGATCTGGGTCCCATTGACGGTTACACTGCCGGGGACAAAGTCCAGCCCTTCTGGGACCAGATCTCTGAAAGTTATATCGGTCAGCGGATTCGTACAGGTATTCGTCAGTGTGACGGTATACTCAACATTCTCACCGATACTCACGGAGGAAACGCTGGATGTTTTAACGGGAGTGAATTCACGGATGAGGATTTCCTGGAATGCCACATCATCGATGGCATAATCATTTCCGATCACCTCAGGTCCTTCACTTAGAAATTCAACGGTGAGACTTGTGTTTTCCTGTGAATTGATGACGGTACCGATCTGTTTCCACTCAGGAGCGTTTACGTTCGGCGGGATCAGGACGCCCAACGGAGCACTGTAGAGGACCTGGCTATTTTCATCCAGGATGCGGACACTTAGTTCCGGATCAGGATATCCGGTTACTCTGAACAGATTCAGGATCCAGGCGGTAAACAGGTAGTTGGTATCCGGCTGTACATTTACCACGGCTCTGAAGAAGACGGCGCCGGGATTAAATCCGTTTACGATCATCATGCGCCCGGTTTCATTCCCGGCAGTATGATCCGCGATGCGCCACCACGCACCGATTTCTGAACTCATGGAGTTGTTCATGATGTTCTGTACTGTATATTCCCCGCCAAATGGTGCGAAAACAGCGGGATTCGGGAGTACATACGTGAAGTCAGGCGTGACATCGGGATACGGCTCCGTGGGGGCGCCGGTATTGGCAGGAGTTCCTGCCGGAAAAGAGCCGAAGGTCCCGTTATCTGCGGCCTCGATCAGATTTTCACCGGATATGATGGCACATTGATCCAGAAGTGCCTCGATCGGTGTATAGATGACCGGGCCGTTGTAAAAGTTCTGATTGGTCAGATCTTCCCCCGTTACCGTAACAAGAAGGGTATTCGGTGTCACCGCATCCAGATCGGTAGTTCCGGCCGGGGGACTGGTAACTGCGCTGACCGGGGGATTTATTCCCTGCGGGATACTCCCGGCGGCAGCATTTTGAAAGTTTCCTGGCGTCGGAGCTCCGCCGGCGGTTCCAAAGGATTCGACGATCCGGTAATCACCGTTCGGCACATTGAGGAACGTATAATTGCCGCTGGCATCTGTAAGAACGGTCAGTCTTACATTGGTTGCTGTATTTTGTAAAACAACGGGGATCCCTGCGATCCCGGAGTCACCAGAGGAGAAAGATGCACTTCTGTCCCTGTCGAATATAACGCGTCCTGATATTGTTGCCATAGATTACTCCTCCCTTCCATTTAGATCTGCTTGTGATACATAAGGGCATTGGACAAAAAGCTCCACCTTGCCCTGCAGGATCAGCTCCAGTCTTGTGACTGCACTGACCATCAATTCTGCGGAATGATTCATTCTTAATAATTCATCAGTCGATGTTCCCTCCATATCAATAATGGATTCCATTTTTTCGCCTTCCGCGTTCAAAATATGCGAAAGCGAGGTTTCCTGCATTGCAACGGATTCTATCAAGTTCGTTATAGCCTGGTCTGCTGTTGTGTTTCCAGGCGTGATAATAGGCATACCCATAATAGATCCTCCTGATTTTTGAGTTTATGATAAAGAGCTTTCAGTCAGCTCCATAATTATTCATATGCGAAGGACAGCCTTTTGGTTAGGACGAAAGGGCGGTGTCCGTATTTGCCGGGCAGCATATAGTGAATAGAAAGAGCGGAAAATACGGCTGCGTCTGTCCTGATGGAAGCCGCAGATATGGATTGGGATAAGAAAAATATAAAATAATAAAGAAAGGGAATTTTTATGGAACAAATGTTAGAACTGGCTGCAGTAACCAGTTTATCAGAACAATCACGCAGGCCATACGAGGGAATGGCGTTTGACGGGCAGTTTTTTTACCTGACGCTTCCTTCGGAGCTGAAGATCTGTAGATTCAGCCGGGATTTTATCTATCTGGATCACTGCCAGGTGAAGCGTCCCTATTCATCACTTTGTTATGACAGTGTGGAGTACTGCTTCTGGGCCTCGGATGATCATCTGTCCCATATGGTCTTTAAACTGGATCTGGAATTTGAGGAGACCGGGGAAGTGAATATATGCAAATGCTGCACTGTGGATTCCTGCATATGCAGTTTAAGTTTTCAATGCGAAAGTAATACGATTTTGGCGGCATATGAAAACTGTGTCATAGAAATATCCAAGGACGGAAAAACAGCGCAGGCTGTACAAAGGACGGAAAAGGACAGCAACGTATGTATACTGTCAATTCCTCCGCTTTTGATCCTTGTCCAGAGATGCCGGCAGAGACTGTTTCTTAAGATATTCTGCAGAGAGGAGCTGGAAAAGTGTCTGACGATCCCGGATTGTTATAAGATCAGGGCCGTGATCCTTCGTACCTGCTGTATTAAGGAGGAAAAGCTTGTTCTTTTCATATTGGCACTGGATCAGCATTCCCATCCCTGCATTCTGAAATGTGTGTTGGATTTCTGCAGGAAGGAACTCTGTGACTGCAGTCTCTGCTGCTGTAAGGACAGGGAATGCTTAAGTATCATTGAGTCCGTCGCAAAGTCAGAATGTGCACTGGCTCGTATCCTGAATGCGGAAGCGAAAAAGCTTGAGAGGGCGGTGGAGCTTACGGATGATATCTGTAAGCTGCTGGAAATCAACAGGTCTGTTCAGAAGACCATCACGAAGGTGACTTTCCTGGAGCAGGTTCTCTATGCAAAATTAGAGGCAGCCGTCGACTCTAATGTAGATAAATGCGAAGAAAAATAACGTAAGCCCTGCAAGATAATACTGGTCTTTTGCTATTTATATGTTAAAATAGAGATGTTAATATTGAGAAACAAGGAGTAATGTGATGAGTTTACTAATGATGGAAAACGAACCAAAATTCCAGCATCTGGCCAGGGAGATTTATGACAGACAATTCCAGCTCGACTTTTATGAAGGCATCACACTGACTAATTGTGACAAAGAGAATCTGTATCAGGGAGTTCAGTTTTGTGTAACCTATCTTTATACCGCATATATTTTGGAGGAGCCTAAGATTTTTGAAGAATATGCAAGATGGATTTACCAGCTACTGTGCCCGCTGAAATTAGAAAAGACAAGGGAACAGATATACAAGATGCTGACGGATCATTTTAAGAGCATACACGATGCCATGGGATTCATGAAACCAGAGGAAAAGACAAGGCTGGATGGGCTGCTTCACAGTGCCGCGGATGCCCTGACAAAGGAATATCTTGCAGAGGGCAGCGTAAAGCAGAAGGAACAAAGCGTATATGAGCAGGAGGTCGAGCAGTATCTGGAGCTTCTGAAAAGGTCGGATACGAAGGGGGCCGTATCATTGATCCAGGAATGTATCAATAGAGGTATTTCCTTGTCTTCTGTATATGTGGATATTATTACAGAGGCAATGCGAAGGGTCGGTGAGCTCTGGCACCAGCATGTGATCACTGTGGATATGGAGCATTACTGTACCTCTGTGACCCAGCTTGCGATCTCTCAGATGTTTCCGATCGTGTTTGGGCACGATAGAAGCGTTCCAAAGAGGATGCTGGCGGCCTGTGCAGGAAGTGAATTACACGAGCTGGGGGCGCGTATGGTTGCGGACCTCTTTGAGTATAACGGCTGGGACAGTGTTTACCTGGGGGCAGCAGTGCCATCGGATGCACTTCTGTCCGCAATAGAAGAGCAAAAGCCGGACCTTGTAGCCCTTTCGGTCACCATGCCGCAGCATCTGCCTAAGTGCCGGGAGATGACAGAAGAGATCCGCAGACGATACCCAGAGGTGAAGATCGCAGTCGGAGGAAATGCATTTAAAAGCACAAATGAAATCTGGAGAAACTGGAGTGTAGATGTATATACCTGTGATGCAAGAGAGCTTGTAGCGTGGGCAGAACATACATTGTAAAAATGATGATGATTGGATGTATTGCTTTTTGCGACAGATATGGGAATGTAGAAAGAGTGGTCGAAAGTGTACCTGAAGGGTTCCTGGAAAAAGGACAGAATGCAGGCAGCGTATTTGCGGAGCCTAAAAAGCTGGCCTGCCTTTTAGAAAAGGCAGGCCAGGAGACTGTATCAGACAGCCTGGATCTTTGCAATACCGGACATGAGAGTGCAGCGGTAACGGTAAAGAAGGCCGGCGGCGGTCTGCTGCTGTTGATCTGCCGCCTGGAAGATCCAGGCCAGGAAGCAGTCTGGACTAAGTGGTGCACTCAGCTGTGTGAGGAATCGCAGCTGAAAGACCTGGAAGAATATGGAGAGGGATATTATGAGATCCAGAAGATGAATAATCAGCTGGTCAATTACCAGAGAGCGCTTGCTAAGGCCAACGCGAAGCTAAAGGGTCTGCTGGAGGAGGCGCGAAAGGCAAAATGTACCATAGAAATCCTGGAGCGGGACCCTCTTACCAATCTTTATCTGGAGAACGTATTTTATGACAGAGCCGGGGAGGTGATGAAAGCAAATCCGGAGCTGGATTTTGATATCATTGCCATGGATGTAAAACGTTTCAAGATCGTCAATGATGTTTTTGGCCGTGCAGCGGGAGACCGCCTGCTGGCGGATCTGGCCCTATGTCTTTTGGACAGCCAGATGGGGGAACCGTCCTTATATACAAGGGCAAGAGCGGATATGTTTTTCGCACTGGTGCCCAGGGAGGAAATGGTGTACCAGATCTTGAGCCGTAACATTGAAACGTTGATCGAGAATTATCCTCTTTCCATGAGGCTGGAGGTTAAGATCGGAGTATACCAGGCAGAAGACCGGACGATATCGATTCCCGGCATGTGTGACCGTGCATATCTTGCATCGGAGAGCATCAAAGGGGTATTTGGCAGGAATTTGGCAATTTATGATGAGTCGCTTCGCGAAAAGCTGCTTTTTGAGCAGAAGATCCTGAATACAATGGAGGATTCTCTGAGGCGGGGAGATTTTCATATTTATCTGCAGCCTAAAGTAGAGATCTCAACAGAAAAAAGGATCGGCGCGGAAGTGCTGGTGCGCTGGATACATCCTGAATTTGGGCTGATCTCACCCGGGGATTTCATCCCGGTGTTTGAGCGGAACGGCTTCATTTATTCAATGGACCTCTTTGTGTGGGAACGGGCCTGTGAGCTGCTCAGAAGCTGGAAGGATGCGGGAAGGGAGCGTATCCCGATCTCGGTCAATGTATCAAGAAGAGATATCTATCATGAGGATATGGTACAGAAGCTTTCTGATATGGTCAGAAAGTATGGGATCAGCCCCGGGGAGCTGCATCTTGAGATCACAGAATCGGCGTATGCGGCAGATTCCAGGCAGATGCTTGATGTCATCGGCAGGCTGAGGAAGCTGGGCTTTGTTATTGAAATGGATGATTTTGGGAAAGGATATTCTTCCCTGAACACGCTTTCGGAGCTTCCGGTAGATGTTTTGAAAATGGATCTGGAGTTCTTAAGGTGCGGAGAAAATACAAGGCAGAGAGAGCAGATCATGCAGTTTGTTATCAATCTGGCTGAAGAATTTCAGATGCAGGTGATCGCAGAGGGTGTGGAAAAAGAAGATCAGGCTGAGCTATTGCAGTCAATGGGATGCAGATATGCGCAGGGGTACTTTTTCGGCAGGCCTGTACCGTGCGGAGAATTTTAAACTTATCAGGGAAGCAGCGAAGCGGGCTGCGTATATCAGTTTTGACAGTGTGTACATAAAAGAGGGTACTGTCCAACAAGCGATGATAGCTGTTGGGCAGTACCTTTTTTAAAAATTATGCTTTTAAAATTAAGCTTGTGAATTGTCTGGCAGAATTGTGAATTATCTAACATGACAAAAGATAAAATAAAGATTGCAATATATTTATATATATTTTATAATTTGTATATAAAATATATATAAATTGGAGGACGGAATTATGCAGAAACAAAAGAAAATGTCACTGGCAATGCAGATCTTTATTGGTCTGGCCCTGGGAATTATCGTAGGGCTTATTTTTATGTTCACTGGTAAGGCAGCGTGGGCGGAGAGCTATATCAAGCCGTTTGGAACGATCTTCCTGAACCTGCTCAAGTTTATTGTCGTGCCCATCGTGCTGACCTCGATCATATCAGGGGTCATTTCGATGAGTGATATCAGGAAAGTAGGATCGATCGGATGGAAAACGGTCGTATACTATATGTGTACAACAGCATTTGCAGTTGTGATCGGTCTGATCCTGGCAAATATATTTAAAGGAAGCTTTCATGTTCTTCAGACAAGCGGGCTGGAATACGAGGCAGCGGATTCCGTCAGCTTTATGGATACACTGGTGGGAATCTTCCCGTCTAACTTTATCCAGCCGATGGTGGATGCGACCATGCTTCAGGTAATCGTGATCGCTTTGTTTTTCGGATTTGGCATCATTGTTGCAGGGGAAAAGGGGAAACCTCTGGCAAAAGGGATCAACAGCCTGGCGGACGTCAGCATGGCAGTTATGACGATGATCTTAAAGCTCTCTCCTTATGGTGTGTTCTGCCTGATCATCCCGGTTGTAGCGGTGAACGGGCCGGAGATATTGGGGTCACTGGCAATGGTACTTTTGGCGGCATACATCGCATACATCATTCACGCAGTGGTTGTTTATTCTACAACAGTGAAGACTATGGGCGGAGTTAACCCGATCCAGTTCTTTAAGGGAATGGCTCCTGCGATGATCATGGCATTTTCCAGCGCTTCCTCTGTAGGGACCCTTCCGCTGAATCTGGAGTGTGCGGAAAAATTGGGGGCAAGAAGAGACGTGGCAAGCTTTGTACTTCCTCTGGGAGCTACCATTAATATGGATGGAACTGCAATTTATCAGGGAGTATGTGCTATTTTCATCGCGACCTGCTATGGAGTGGACCTGACCTTAGGGCAGATGGTGACGATCGTACTGACTGCAACCCTGGCATCCATTGGTACGGCGGGAGTTCCGGGAGCAGGCATGGTCATGCTGGCAATGGTACTTCAGAGCGTCGGTCTTCCTGTAGAAGGAATCGCACTGGTTGCAGGTGTAGACCGTATCTTTGATATGGGAAGAACAACGGTCAATATCACCGGAGACGCTGCATGTTCCATTATCATCAGCAGACTTGAGACAAAGAAGGAAGCAAAAACGACAAAATAGAAGAGAGAACGAGAAAAAACGAGGGCTTTCACGAAGGTGCTATTTGTGGTATGATGAGTAAAATAATAAAATTAGGAGGCATATCATGGCATTTTATTTTGACGAACCATCCAGGACTTTTAGTGAATATCTCTTGATCCCGGGGTACTCATCTGCACAGTGTATCCCATCTTCCGTAAGCCTTAAGACTCCACTGGTAAAGTTTGAGAAGGGGAAAGAGCCTGAGATATCCATTAATATTCCGATGGTATCCGCGATCATGCAGTCTGTTTCGGATGACCGGCTGGCGATCGCACTGGCACAGGAAGGCGGGCTGTCCTTTATCTATGGCTCACAGCCGATCGAAGAGCAGGCCGGGATGGTGAGGAAAGTAAAACATTACCGTGCAGGTTTTGTAGTGAGTGATTCCAATGTTTCACCTGAGATGACGCTGGAAGATGTGCTGGCATTGACGGAGAGGACAGGACATTCTACGATCGCGGTGACAGAAGACGGCAGCCCCAGCGGGAAGCTGCTTGGAATCGTTACGAACAAGGATTACCGGGTGAGCAGGATGGGGATGGATACCAGGGTGAAAGAGTTCATGACTAAGCTTGAGAACCTGGTGTATGCAGATGAAGATACGACACTCAAGGAAGCCAATGATATCATCTGGGAGCATAAGATCAATTGTCTGCCTCTTGTGAATAAGAATCAGGAATTAGTGTATCTGGTCTTCCGTAAGGATTATGATACCCATAAGAAGAATGAGAATGAATTGATCGACAGCTCTAAGCGCTATATGGTGGGAGCAGGTATCAATACGAGGGATTATGCACAGAGGGTGCCGGCCCTTGTAGAAGCAGGAGCAGATGCCCTGTGTATCGATAGTTCAGAAGGATTTTCAGAGTGGCAGAAGCTGACCATTGACTACATCAGAGAGAATTACGGTGATCGTGTGAAGGTTGGTGCAGGAAATGTAGTGGATGCGGAAGGATTCCGTTTCCTGGCGGAAGCAGGAGCAGATTTTGTAAAGGTCGGGATCGGCGGAGGCGCCATCTGCATCACCCGTGAACAAAAAGGGATCGGAAGGGGACAGGCAACTGCCCTGATCGAGGTGGCAAAGGCCCGTGATGAATATTATAAGGAGACGGGGATCTATGTGCCGATCTGTTCTGACGGAGGAATCGTGCATGACTATCATATTACACTGGCACTTGCAATGGGAGCGGATTTCATCATGCTCGGAAGATATTTTGCAAGATTTGATGAAAGCCCGACGAAGAGGGTGAACATCAACGGCAGTTATATGAAGGAATATTGGGGCGAAGGAAGTGCAAGGGCAAGGAACTGGCAGCGCTATGATATGGGTGGTGACAAGAAGCTTTCCTTTGAGGAAGGTGTTGACTCTTTTGTACCTTATGCCGGAAGCTTAAAGGATAATGTAAGCCTGACATTGAGCAAGGTACGCTCCACGATGTGCAACTGCGGAGCACTTACGATCCCTGAACTGCAGGAGAAAGCAAAGATCACACTGGTCTCCTCTACAAGTATCGTAGAGGGCGGCGCGCATGACGTCATGCTGCGTGACAAGCGTTAATCAATAGAAAAACCGTGTCGTTTCTGGCACAGCCCATTCTGTCCGGAGGGAGGTTTCTGTAGAGCAGACCACCTGCCGGACAGAATTTTTTTGCAGGCGCAAGTTTCGCCTGCGAAACTCTTTACTAAAGAAAAAGAAGAAAAATAATCGCTCCAGCATATAATGGAATATGTAGAAAAAACAGGAAGATCGTGGAAGAAAAAGACAATAAAGCGGAATATAAATCACACGACACTTCCACGAAAGACGGATTCGTGCTATAATGAATCATAAGTATGCATAAGCGGTTGAGGAAGCTTGGCCGGACAGATGGCTGTATGTATGATGATACCCATAAGAGAGAGACATTCTGCCGATGCATGATATATAAAAGAACTGGTGGGCAAGTTTCAGCTTATAAGGAGGAGTAATAAGATGGCTGAGAATGTATTTCTTGAGAATAAAAAGCAGTTAAGTTTAGCTGAGTATATGAATTTTAATCCGGGTGACAGGGGGAATCTGGGAGAGGAGCTTCCTGTCATCGTTTACCGATTGATGGAATATTCTCTGAGGGAAGAGCTGACAGAGCAGCTCGGTGAGGAAAAACAGATACAGGTTTTTCGGAATGCCGGTTACCGTGCAGGGGTTTACTTTGCGAAGCAGATGCTGGATATGTCCATGACGGTCAATGAGTTTATTGCAGATCTGCAGGCACGAATGGAGGAGTTAAAGATAGGCGTGCTTCGGATCGAAAGCTTAGATCAAAAGACCGGTGTGATCATGCTTACGGTGTCTGAGGATGCGGACTGCTCAGGCCTGCCGCTGCTTGGTGAGACGGTCTGTAATTATGATGAAGGATTTATTTCAGGAATTATGTCTACTTATATGAAAAGAGAGTATAGGGCTGTGGAAGTTGACTGCTGGGCAACGGGAGACAGAGTTTGCAGGTTCCGTGTAGCCCCTGTGGAGTGATGGAACATTATGATGGAGAAAGATAATTGTGAGAAGCTTTTTGAATATCTGCGGAGCATTCTCTATGATTCTGATGTGGAAGAATTGAATATAGAAGAACTCGACGAACCATACCGAAAGCTGGGGCAGGGACTTTCCTATCTGCAGCATGCGGTGGAGGAGATGATGGCTTATTCTGCGGAGCTTTCCAGGGGGAATCTCTCAGGAGTATATCCATCCAGGGAAAATATGCTGTGTTCAAATTTAAAGAACCTGCATGCGAATCTGAATCATCTTACCTGGCAGGCCAAACAGGTTGCTGCCGGGGATTATTCACAGCATGTTTCCTATCTGGGAGAGTTTTCCGAGGCCTTTAACACCATGACAGACCAGCTTCGGGAAAGGGAATCCCTCTTGAAGAAGGAGGCACAGAAGGTCCAAAAGAGGGCAGAAGTGATCGAGAGTTATAATGAACTCCTGGTAGAGATGACACATAAGAGGAATGAATGGATCCTGGTTGTGGATGAAGTGAGCAGGGAGATCGTGTACTGCAATAAACGAAGAGATGATAACGGGCTTATTGTGGACAGGAGGGAAAAGTGTAACCGGGATGATCAGGTGAATTCAGACTTCTGTGTTAGATGTATGGACCGGCTCAGTTTCCTGAATAATATCCTGAACTGGCAGGACAGTGAGCAGTATAAGGTATGGGAGATGGAGGATGACGAGAAGGGCGTTTTCAGGGTGACCACCTTCTTGATCGAATGGCGCGGGCGCAATGCCTTTGCTCATATCGTCGTAGATATCACACAGGAGAAAGAGGAAGCCGAAAAGCTGACCAGCAAGGCATATTATGATTCTGGAACAGGAATCCGTAACAGGTTATACTTTAATGAGTATATGGAGATGCTCCAAAAAGGGAACATAAATGTCACGCTTTGTTATCTGGATCTGGACGGCTTAAAGCTTGTCAATGACAAATACGGGCATACAGAGGGCGATATCTACATCCGCAGCTTTGTCAGCCTGATACAGAGCGCCTTCCGCAACACAGATGTTTTTGCACGTATCGGCGGGGACGAATTTTGTATCGTGCTGCCGAATAACCACCGGGAATCCGTGGAGAAAAAATTGGACGGACTTCTGCATGAATTTATCCTGGAGAATGACAAACCTTATCCGAGAAGCTTTAGTTACGGTCTGGTCGAGATCAAGGACTGGTCCGGCGGGCAGACGATCGAGGAGATCATCAAGCGGGCGGATACAGAGATGTATAAATGTAAAAGGATCAATAAAAAGAAATATCATAAGCTGGGATAGCGGCTATAAGGACGCGGCGGGGACAGACCCTGCCGCGTCTTCGTTTGTTCATGACAATAGAAAGTTCGCGCAGGCGTGCTTTCTATCGTTGTGCGGATCTCATATCAAAGTATCCGATCAGAACGGTCCATACATAGGCACAGGTCTTCGGGATCATGAGCATTCCTAAAAGCGGAATGGTATCTGCAAACAAGACCACCGGAATATAGAATGCAAAGCTAAGTACAATGGTCAGCCACATAAAGCGGAAGGAGCGGTCATGATGCTTTCTGGCAGACTGATAGAACAGGACGATCACCAGGATTCCCAGCATTGCAAAGGGAATATTGCGGTAGATCCCCCAGCTTAAAGGAGCATCTGCACTGGTCCACGCATTCTGCGGGAACAGACAGAGGATGACCCGTGCAGCAGACAGAAGATAGACAGCTGTCGTAAGCCCATTTTTTCCCTGGATCTGGTAGCGGAGCCTCCATACATAGTAGAGAAGAATATAAAAAATAGTCATGGTGACAGAGGTGATCAGCTTTCCGATGCCCAGGGCCTGGGTATAATTTTCAAGTCCTGTCGTGCAGAGTGCAAAGGCACGGGGAACAAGATGAAAGGCATCACCTGCCCCCAGAGTGACTGCCATGATCCCGAATAGGAGATATTGTTTCCTGCCTCCATTTTTACGGATCATCAGTACCCCTACGGTAATGACAGTGATCAGATAAACGGTGTCAAAAAGAGTTTCCATAATTGCCTGCATAATAGTTTTCCTTTCTTAATAGAATTGTTTGATAAACTGGTATCCGAATGAAACGTTTTTTGTATTTTCATTATTTGCCACCTAAATAGAACGTTGATCCGCGGCTCCGCAGATGAAACAGTGTTTTTAAATGAACTGCGTTCAGTTTCGCGTAAAAAATTTTCCCGCCTTATGCAGGAAAATTTAATAAATACAGCGTTTTACCATTTCCATAAGAGGTTCACAGCTTTCCTGACCCTCCAATAACATGGATGTGGCAAGCGTAAAGATCATATCGACAAACTGCGCTGGGGTGAAAGTATCATGAAAGGCCCCGTCTCGGACAGCGGTGTCACAGGCCAGTACATGCAGCAGGTTCTGCTTCATATGGCTGAAATAGGATTCCATCATCTGCCGGCCCTTTGCCTTATCATCCACGGCAAAGCTGACCGAGTGCAGGGTAAAGAACCCGGGATATTTGATACATCCTGTCTGGATACGTTCAAACATCCAGGCAAGGCAGTCGGTGAAATGTTTAAATTCCTCAGCTTCCCCGGACATATGAAAGATATCTGTCCAGACATCCTCTACTGTGGCGCTGATCAGATCCGCTTTGGATGGAAAGTAATTATAAATGGATCCTACCGCAACGTTACAGGCGGCGGCCACAGTCCGCATATTGATAGCGGAGATCCCCTTTTCCATAACAAGCCGTCTGCTTTCTGCCAGGATCGCTTCGCGGGAAGTGACTACAGTATTCATATGACGTACCTCCTTAATCTGAACACTGTTCATTATAGACTGATATCATCATTCTGTCAATATAAAATCTTCTGATCTGTAAGAATTTGATCTCTATGGATTTGATCTGTAAGAATTTCATTTGTAAGACGTCCTCATCGAATTAGAAAAGAAAAAAGGAAAGTCCGGCCGGACCTTCCTTTTTAGCAGTGGAGCAGAAAAATCGTCTTATAGGAGACTGCTTTACTATTCTCATGCTTCAATAGGGATGAAGTCAAACTTTGTGACATCAAATAATCCCATATCGGTCAGTTTTAGTTCCGGGATCACAGCCAGTGACATGAAGCACAGTGTCATGACCGGTTCTACCTCCCCGCTGATCCCCAGCTCTTTGAAAGCGGCATCGTGGATCAGGTTCAGTTTTTTGTCCACCCATTCCCCGCTTTGGTCACTCATCAGACCGCCCAGCGGCATTGGCATGGACTCAACGACTCTGCCGTCCCTTACAAGCACGATCCCGCCGTTCTGGTCGATGAGCTTTTCTACGGCATATGCCATGTCCTCATCGGTTACACCGACCACAATGATATTGTGGGAATCATGGGCAACGGAGAGGGCCACGGCGCCTTCTTTGATCCCATATCCCCGAAGCAGAGCAGAAGCTACATTTCCGGTTTCGTGATGGCGCTCCACCACAGCAACCTTTACGATATCTACATTTGGATCCCGGACAAAGTTACCTGTCTTATCAATCGCTACATCAGCAATGCCTTTTCCGGTCACAACACCGCCAGGCAGGATGTCGATTACATGGACGTGACCTGACTTAAGATGGAGCTTGAGCTTTTCCTGAGAAAAATCTTTTACATGGAAACTGCCCTTTACGGGTGTATTATCATACTTTTCTACCGGCAGCAGATAGTTACCGTCCTGGGCGGCAAGCTTTCCTTCGATCCAAACCTTTAAGACCTTGAAGTCTTTGAGGTTATCAAGCAGTACAATATCCGCACGAAGGCCGGGGGCAATAGCACCGCGGTCGTACAGGCGGAAACATTCTGCTGCATTTAAGGTTGCCATGCGGATGGCTGTGATCGCATCCACGCCCTCCTTAACACAGATACTCAAGTGATTGTCAAGATGCCCCAGCTCCAGGATCGTCTTTGGCTGGCGGTCATCCGAGCAGAGCAGACAGCGTCTGCTGTTCATTTGTATCAGCCCTTTCAGCAGCGGGCGAAGGTCGTGGCATGCGGACCCCTCTCTTAGGAGCACATATAACCCGCGGGAAATGCGGTCCTGCATTTCTTCGACGGTAGAACACTCATGATCCGTATGGACTAAAGCGGCAGCGTAGGCGTTCAGATCATTGCCAGAGATTCCCGGGCTGTGTCCGTCGATCAGCTTACCGGTATCTTTTGCGGTCATGATCTTGGCAAGGTCGCTTTTATCGGCGCCGATCAGGCCGGGGAAGTTCATGTATTCACCCAGTCCCAGGATACGTTCGTCACGGATAGGCTCCTCCATAGCCTTGGCATCGATATTGGCACCGGAATTCTCAAAAGGTGTGGCCGGAACACAGGAGGGCAGCATATATTTGATATCCAGAGCCGTACCCTCAGATGCATCCAGCATGTAGTTAAGCCCCTGTATTCCACAGACATTCACGATCTCGTGGGGATCTGCAATGATCGTGGAAGCGCCGTGGGGTACAAGGAGACGTCCGATCTCTTCCGGGCTTACATAAGAGGATTCAATATGGATATGGCTGTCGATAAATCCCGGTGCAGCGTATCTTCCTTTGGCATCGACTACTTCTTTCCCCTCGTAGGTTCCGACCCCGGCGATCAATCCATCACACAAAGCGATGTCTCCGTCGATGATCCCCCCATTATACACATCGATTACTTTACAATTTTTGATGACTGTATCGGCTGGAGTTCTTCCGGCTGCTACATCGATCAGTTTTTTTAAATTTTCCTGACTCATCTTGCTCATGAACAGTACCTCCCTAAGTATAGTATTTACATTTTACCACAAGATTGTTTGTTTTTCCTTATAATTATTTGGTAAAATAGTTAGTATGACATATGGAACAAAATAATAAAATGTTGCAATATGTAACAATTTATTGATATTGATCAGATTAAACTGTATGATATTTTCCAAAGCAGATGTGATGAATGAAGGAGAGGGGGAAAATACATCTGCCATTCCTGCTTTTTGAAGCAATAAATAAAAAATGAGGAGTGGAAACCATGATAAGCAATACAATTGGAAGAAATATCAGAGGTCTCAGGAAACAGCATAATCTGACGCAGGAACAGCTGGCACAGCAACTGAACATGAAGCGGCAGACATTATCAAACTATGAGATCGGGAAAAGAACACCCGATATCTACGAATTAATCACATTAGCTGATCTTTTCAATGTCACACTTGACCAGATCGCGGGGCGGAAAGCCAGATGATACAGCAGCCGCCGCTATGAGGAAGCAGCAAAGCGGACTTTAAAGATCCGTTTTGAATGGATGCAGGGCATTAATGAGGGATTTTGTTGACAGGGTCAAAAGCGTTGTTTGGGCTCTGTCACCAAAGTTCCTATTTTTTTGAAACTTTTCACGGACAAGATCTATCTAATAGGTATCAATCGATTGAGAAAAGCATGGATACTATGAATCAGTTTATGAATGGAAATACGAAGTGACAGACAGCAGGTAAGGGGGAGTTTGATGGTGGTGAATTTGGTGAAGCAGGCACAAGCTGGGGATCAGGATGCATTTATAGCACTGATCGAAGAGCAGAAGCAGGCACTTTATAAGGTTGCCGTCAGTATGTTAAAGAACGATGCGGATGTAGCAGATGCGATCCAGGACACAGTGCTGAGCAGCTATGAAAATCTAAAGGGGCTCAGGGAGCCTAAGTATTTTAAAACGTGGCTGACCAGGATACTGATCAATCATTGTAAGCGGATCTTGAAGGAACGTAAAAAGGTGGTGCCTATGCAGGAACAGTTGGAATCTAAGGAGATGCAGGTGGATACGTCTGGGCGGGAGTTTTTAAGGCTGTTAAATGAACTGGAGGACCAGTACAGGACCATCCTTCTGCTATACTATGTGGAAGGGTTCAGCATCAAGGAGATCGGCGCTATTTTGGAGATGAACGAGAACACTGTGAAAACGAGGCTGGCGCGTGGCCGGATTAGCTTTAAAAAGGTTTATCTAAAGGAAAATCCGGCTTCTGTATATGAATAGGAGGGTGCAATATGGCAAGGTCTGACTATGATCAGGAAGTAAAGAAAATGCTGCAGGAGGAGATAGAGATACCCAAGGCAGTGGAGGATAGTTTAGAGGATGCATATGACAAGATCAGGCGGGGAGAGGTGAAGATGAAGCGGCTTCAAGGAAGAAAAAGAAAGAGGCTTTATCAGAAAGCCGGGATCGCGGCAGCAGCGGCCTGTATGGTGATTGCCCTGACAGGGATCTTTTATGCGAATCCGGCACTGGCTAAGGATATCCCTATTTTAGGAGATGTATTTAAAAGGATTCAGGAGAAGAGGGATGAAAGTCCATATCCTGATAAGGATAAAACGGCTTATGATAAAATTGCAGAGCATTCCAAGCCGGTAGAAGATCCTACGAATGTGGCAGTGGATCAAGGGGTCACAATGAAGGTCTCAGATGCATATTGTGATGGGTATGACTTGTACTTTACTCTGTCTCTAACGACGGAGGATGAGGAGATGAATACTGCGGACCGGATCACCCTTTTGTCTTACCGGGAAGGAGATCCTATCCCATTTTTAGCATCGCTTACGATTGACGGTGAGGAGGTATATCCTTCGTCATCGATGACAGTCAATAAAATGGATGACAATGTCTATGCAGCGCTTATCAGAGTCCAGTCAATGAGCATGCCGAAGGGAACTTTTCCTGAGAAGATGTCTGTCTTACTGGATGTCGGGGGTGTCTGCGGGCAGAAAGATGGTATGGTGGAAACAGGGGCTGTGTCAGGATTTAAGAATATCGACGGTTCCTGGAAGCTTGCATTCGATGCCAGGATGGATACATCCAATAATACAACGGCTAAGCCACAGACAGAGAAGGACGGTTTCGTGGTAGAAGAGGTGACGAAGACTCCAAGTAATATGTATATAACACTGGCAGTTCCGGCCGAGTGGGCAGTAAAGAATCCGGCAGAGGTCCTGATGGATACAGCGGGTAACCGGATCTATGGGGAGAGCAGCCGGATCGTGGAACAGGAGGACGGAAGCTGGATCAAGTATATGATTTTTGACCAGACAGATGCGGACCAGTTTACCCTTAAGATGTATGATAAGAATGCTGATATAGGGGAGAATGAGTCGGTTCCGCTGATCACGGAGATTTCATTTTCTATGGAATAAGCTCAAAACGGTGGTAAAAAAAGCAAAGGGGTACAGACTCCTTTGCTTTTTTAGTCTGCTTTTTTATGAGTGGAATAAGCTTGATTAAATTGCAAATACTGTGTGATTCATGTATAATAAATATATTCGGGAAAAACCGTAGAAACATGGAAAATAAGGGAATCCCAGATTGTCAGGAAGGGCGCACGGGAGGAAAAATGGGACAGGATAAAGGAAAAAAGAAAAGAACTGGAATCACACAGCTGTTTTCTGCGATACTGATCATCATCATGATGGTTTCCTGTTTGGAAATTACGGCAGAGGCAAAAGAACAGAAAGGGGATCCTTCGAACAAGGTCAGCAGGGTACTGCGGGTTGCTTTCCCGGAGACTCCGGGGATCAGTGAGATAGACGAAAACGGAAACCATAAAGGGCTGATGGTGGATTTCCTAAATGAGATCGCAAAGTATACGGACTGGAAGTATGATTACATCGAGGCGGATGCAGAGACCATGACGGATAATTTTATTGCCGGCGAGTATGATCTGATGGGCGGGGTCTTTTATTCCCCGGAACTGGAAGAGTATTTTGCATATCCGAAGTACAGGATCGGCAGCAGCCGCGGGGTTATTCTGTGCAGAGTAGAGGACTCGGAGATTAAGAGCTATGAGCTGACAAGCCTGAACGGAAAAACGATCGGAGTGTATGACCGGGCAAAAGCAAAGATTGCATATCTGAAGGAATTTCTGGAAAAGAACAGCCTGGACTGTACGATAAAATATTACAGTCATGAAGATATGGGAGAATCCGAGAATCTGTACCGGCAGCTGCGGGACGGCGAAGTAGATATGCTCATGGGAAATGATTCTGACAAAGAAGAGGACTTCCGTATCGTTACATCTTTTGATGCGCAGCCTTATTATCTGGTTACCCAGGTTTCTGAGCAGGGGATATTAAAAGAGCTGAATGAGGCGTTGGAAGCGATCATGGATGCGGATCCGGAGTTCGCGGAGAAAGAGTATGAGGAGAATTTTCCGGACGTAAAAGATGCGGACATTCAGCTGACAGAGAAAGAGGAAGCGTATTTAAGGGAGAAGAAGGAGATCGCGGTTGCGATGGTGAGGGACTGGCATCCGTTTTACTGTGTAAATGATTCAAAGGACGAGCATGACGGATTATTGCCGGAGATGTTTGACCGTATGTCTGAATATTTGGGGATTTCTTTTCACTATGTATTTACGGACACTTACGAAGAAGCCATCGATCAGGTCAATCAGGGAAGAGCGGATGTGCTGGGGGCATATCTCGATTCAAATGAACATGCATTTGACGCGGGACTGGCACTGACGAAGCCTTATATTAACCTGAACAGCATCATCATTAAGAACAAATCAGTAAACTATCCCGAGACAGGGATGATAGGCGGGATCATAGAAGGCAGGGAGATGCCCGGAGACATTAAGACAGAGGAGATCAGGTATTATGGTGATACCGAAGAGGGCATGAAGGCAGTGAACGATGGGGACATCGATTTTTTCTATGGGATTTCTGCAAATCTGGACAAGGAAATGCAGAATCATCATTTCCCGAACATTGTTCCTGTTACCCGTGTTAATAATAAAACGAGTGTATCACTTGCTATGTCCCGGCCGATCGATAAGACTTTGTTTGGGATCATGAACAAGGCCATCGGCAGTATTTCCACAAAAGAGATGAATACGATGCTTGATAAGAGCATTGTCTCTATGGGATATACAAGAGCCACTTTTTCGGAACTGATATATGCGAATCCGGTTGCATTTGTTTCAATCTTATGTGGGGTTTTACTTTTGATCATGGCGGGAGTGATCCTTGCGGCGAGAGCAAAGGTGAAGAATACACTGATGGCGGGGGAATTGGAGCGGGCCGAAGCAAAGAGCCGTGCGAAGAGTGAATTTTTATCCAAGATGAGCCACGAGATCAGAACACCGATGAATGCGATCATTGGCCTTTCTGACATAGCGGGGATGAAAGAGGAGGTTCCAGATCCGGTCAAGGAGATTCTTGGAAAGATCAGAGCATCTTCCCGTTATCTGCTTTCCCTGATCAATGATATCCTGGATATGTCGAAGATCGAGAATGGAAAAATGGAGATCAATGAGGAAGCATTTTCGATCAGAAAGATCGCAGATGAATTGATCCTGATGATCGAGACACAGGCCGAAATGAAGGAGATCTCTTTTAAAGCCCGGACAGAGATCAGGCATGAAATGCTGCTGGGTGATGCGGTCCGTATCAGACAGATACTGTTGAATCTGTTATCCAATGCCATTAAGTTTACATCCAGTGGAGGAGAGATTATCTTGACGGTCAAAGAGAAGACATTCGACGGAAAAAAGGCGGTCTTTGCTTTTGAGGTTCAGGATACAGGGGTCGGCATTGCACAGAAGAATCAGGAAAAGATATTTAAGACCTTTGAACAGGTCGGCAACAATATGGCTAAGAGTGAGGGAACCGGACTTGGACTTTCTATCAGCAGCCATATCGTTGGTCTGATGGGCGGCAGTCTTCAGGTTGAGAGTCAGGTTGGTGAAGGAAGCAGATTTTTCTTTAGTCTTGCGTTTCCGGTAAGCAGCCTGGAGGAAATTAAGTCTGTAGAAGGCCCTTCGAAGGAGGAGGCCAGAGAAGGGGATTTTTCCGGCATGAGGATTCTGCTTGCGGAGGATAACGATTTGAATGCAGAGATCGCAAAGGAGCTCTTGGAGATGCGCGGGGCTAAAGTAGACCGTGCAGCAGACGGGCAGCAGGCGCTGGAAATGTTTGAACAAAGCGAGGCAGGATGGTATCAGGCGATCCTGATGGATATCAGGATGCCGAAAAAAGACGGGCTTGAGACAGCAAGGGAGATTCGGGAAGGAGACCACCCGGATGGAAAGGATATCCCGATTGCAGCTATGACTGCGAATACATTTAAAGAGGATGTGGAGGCAGCAAGGGACGCCGGGATGAATGCATTCATCCCGAAGCCGGTGGACATGGAATATCTGTGGAAGGTATTACATTCACAGGTTACCCGGGGCAGAGAAGTCACCCATTTTGATAAAGAATAGGGGCAAGAGGTGACAGCCTCTATGAGGTTATGAGGAAGATGGGGTGTGGATACCGAATGCCTGCTATGATTTTTGTTTAATGAAGCGTGTGGGGAGAAAGTGGAAACTTTTTCCCCACATTTTATGTGCCTCTTAATTTGTATAAACTTTATAGAATGTTAATTGACTGCGCATTCGTGTTGTGTTAATCTGAATTTATCTTATGTGGATAGCATTCATGCTGGTTTCAATCCACAAGATTTCTATTTTTTTCGGTACTTCATTTTCGAAGTTTAATCCGTGATTTAGAACAACCGCTTTACAAGAACAATTTTATATTACAAAGGAGGAAAAAGCCTATGGCAAAAACACTCAAGGACTACTTCCCGATGATCCAAACGAGAAAGGAGGTACTCAAGGAAATCGGGAATAAAGAGAAACTGTGGAACATTTTTGAGTTATGGAAGGAAGAACAACAAGAGGAATTCCTGGACTTTTGTACAGGGGCAAGAGGAGTAAAAATGTTGTATGATTCTTTTTTTAAAGAAATCTTTAGTCCGGAATACCACCCCGAAAGAGTAGAGAGAATCCTTTCTCTGCTTTTAAAAAGAAAAGTAAAGATCCGCCAGATTCTGCAAAATGATTCTGTTAGGATCGCAGAGGAACAAAGCCTTCTGATTACAGATATGCTCGTGGAGCTTGAGGATGGAAGTCTGGCAAATATCGAAATTCAGAAGCTGGGATATGCATTTCCGGGGCAAAGGGTCGCATGCTATTCCGCGGATACGCTGCTTAGACAGTATAAAAGAGTGAAGAGTGAACGAAAAAAGCGTTTTACATATAGAGATGTTAAGAATGTATATACGATTGTATTTTTCGAAAAAAGTACACAGGAGTTTCAACAGTTGAAAGATCGATATATCCACAGGTCGAAACAGATATTTGATACAGGGCTGAAACTTGATACGCTGCAGGAGTATATACTGATTCCACTTGACATCTTCCGGGAAAACATGCACAATAAAATTGTAGAAAATGAACTTGATGCATGGCTGTCTTTTTTGTCATTTGATGAACCGGAACGGATCATACAGCTGATGGAAGCATACCCGGAGTTTGGGGCCATGTATGCAGAAGTTTATGGTATATGTTGCAATATCGAAAGGGTGATGCAGATGTATTCAAAAGAACTGGCAGAATTGGATAGAAATACTGTACAGTATATGATAGAAGAACAGGAAAAGCTGTTGAAAAAGAAGCAGGAAGAGTTAGCTCAAATGGACGAGAAGCTGACACAGAAGGATGAACAGTTGACACAAAAGGACGAACAGTTGACACAGAAGGATGAAGAGCTCACACAGAAGGATGAAGAGCTCACACAGAAGGATGAAGAGCTCACACAGAAGGATGAAGAGCTCACACAAAAGGACGAACAGCTCACACAAAAGGACGAACAGCTCACAAAGAAGGATGAAGAAATTGCGGAACTTAAAAGGAAATTGGAAGAGTTATTACAAAAGTAAATTTTTTGTGAAATTGGTATGCGATTAAGAAGGAGGCCCCCGACGCTCATGGGGGCTTTCTTTTATGTCATTTTTGCCCTGATCGTGTGGATGTTTGTATCGGATTTACAGGAAAGGCCAGCCAAAACGTATAATGAACATTGGTTTTGTCCATAATATTCCATATTATGAAATGGGAGATGAGCCAATGAAGACATTTGAGGACCTTTACCGGGAAATCCTTGCACAAAAGATAGCACTGAAAGCTCCGCTGCCGCCGGAGTATCAGCCGTATCATCTGGACTGTCTGCTGCATCCGGAAAAGTATGCCCCGGTCGTATTTAACGAACAGTGTGGGGACTGCGCCTATGAGAGGGCCTGTCAGAACAGCTGTATATTTGATGCCATCGTGGAAGACGCAGACGGAAAATTATTTATCGATCCGAACTTATGTACAGGCTGCAGTACCTGTATGGATGCCTGTGAGCGTAAAAATATCTCCCCGGCAAAAGACGTTCTTCCTGCGATGAAAGCAGTAAGAGAGTCGGAAGGTCCGGCCTATATGCTGGTGGCTCCCGCATTTTTAGGACAGTTTTCAGAAAATGTGACTCCGGGGAAACTAAGGACTGCCTTTAGTGCACTTGGCTTTACCGGGATGGTGGAGGTGGCGCTCTTTGCGGATATCCTGACCTTAAAGGAAGCACTGGAGTTTGACAAGCATGTGGTGGAAGAGGGCGACTATCAGCTTACCAGCTGCTGCTGTCCGGTCTGGATCGCCATGATCCGAAAGCTGTACCATGAGCTGATGCCTCATGTGCCTGGAGCCGTATCCCCCATGATCGCCTGCGGGCGGATGATCAAGGTGCTTCATCCTGATGCAGTGACCGTATTTGCAGGGCCCTGCCTTGCAAAAAAAAGTGAAGCCCGTGAGCCGGACATTGCAGATGCCATTGATTATGTGCTTACCTTTCAGGAGGTTCAGGATATCTTTGAAGCCGCGGACATCCATCCGGAAGAATTGGAGGATGATCAAAAAGAGCATTCCTCCAGAGCCGGACGGATCTATGCCAGAACCGGAGGAGTAAGTGAGGCGGTAAAAGAGACGGAAAGGCAGCTAAACCCTGATCGAAAGATCAAAGTAAAAGCAGAGCAGGCAGACGGGGTTCCCGCATGTAAAGAGCTGATCAGAAGAATCCAAAACCAGGAGACCGATGCGAATTTCTTCGAGGGAATGGGGTGTAACGGTGGCTGTGTGGGAGGTCCGAAGGCGATCATTGATAAAGAGGAGGGCAGAAAACACGTAGAAGACTATGGAAGGAAAGCCAGGTTTGCCACTCCTTTGGAAAACCCCTATGTTATGAAGATCCTGGAGAAACTGGGATTTGAGACTGTGGAGGATTTTGTGGAGCACAGTGAAATCCTGCAGAGGGATTTTTGAAGCTATGCAGGGAGAAACAGATAAAATTGAGATAAGATAGATGGGAGGGCCAGTCCTTTTTGGAACCGGCCCTCCCAACCGTCTTTTTTATATTCCGATCATTTTTTTAGTCTTCTTGTATGTCTTGATATATACTGCATACAGTATTCCGAAGATCAGCACCGTAAGAAGTAATAACCTTTCAAGATTCAGTACTTCATAGCTCATGATTCTCCAGTCATTGATAATGGACATGAGCAGTGAGAAAACCCAGGCAATGCTGCATCCGACAGCGGCCGGATACTGGAAGATTTTTTTCAGCTGCTGTTTTAACAGCCTGCTGCGGTAGGCTGGATTGGCGCCTAATTTCTCCAGGCTCAAAAACAGAGCCTGATTTTCGGCAGTAACACTGATACCTCTGACGTAACTCATGATCACCACGGAAGTTAACATAATAATGAAAATATAGAGGCAGAGCATCACGTATATGGCTACATTCTGCATATACTCCTGGTATTGGATCACGATGAACCTGGGGGCATATTTCCAGTCTTCCAGGACTCTCTCCGGATCATATGAAAGACTGGAGCTTCCGGCATATCCATACTCTTCCCCATTTTCCAGGGAACGCTTTTCTGCCCAGGAGTCATAGCCTCCCTTATGATCTGACAGGGCTCCTGCACGGCTTACATACTCCTTTTGTAAGGTTTTGGCAAATTCATAAGAACCAGGGAGATTCTTTACATCAAAACCGATGACTTTCTCAATATATTGAGTTCCAAGAGATTCTGTGATGGTCTGATAATCCTCATCAGACAGGACAAATGCAAAGGGATCGCTGATTGAGGCTAAGGCGTTAAATTCGACAGAACCTGCGTAGTCCAGTTCATAAGTCTGGTCAGTGTCCGGGTTTGTCACGGCATACAGTCCGTCTATGAATTCCCAGATCGTTTCCTTGAAGTCAACCGTCGTAATTGTTTTGTAAGTATTCTTCTCTACGGAAATGTCCTGTCCGCTCATCTGCGTAAAAGCGCTCTCGGAGAAGAAGAGGGCGAGTTTTGCCTGTTTTCCATCTGCCTTGAAGTATTTACTTTCAGCAGCGTTAAAATCTGTATAATAGTAGGAAATCACCAGGTTGGCGGCCGTATTCTCCTGGTATTCGGTAATCGTCATATCATGTTCATCTGCCAGATCGTAGATTTCGTTTTCTGTCACCTGCTTTTCTTCCATCGGAAAATGAAGCAGGAATGCTTTTTGATCCTTCTGATCCAGGGATTCCGTCTGGGTTGCATAGAGCATCCCAAAGAAAGCCGCAAACAGACAGCAGAAAAGAAGGAGAGTAGATACACACATATTTTTTGTTGTCGCTTTCGCCGAAAAACGCATCATGCTGATGGAAACCAGGTTTTTGTAATACTTCTCTTTATGGCGGCCGGCAGAAGACTGGGCCACCAGACTGAGCATATACAGATAGATACCGGCGAGAACCATCAGATAGGTCAGGTTAAAGGCAGCAGGCAGGCTGTAATGGAAGAGCGTTGCAGTTAACCCAGGTACTCCCAGTGCGATAACGAGCCCTGAAAATATGAGGATCAGTCCCACTTTTCCGGTCCAGGAAGGGATCGGTTTTACCATCTCTGTCTTTTGTCCTTCACGCAGAATATCCATGATGTCGGTTCTGCCAACGAAGCGCATGCCATAGAAGAAGAGCAGGGCCGCCAGCAACGCACAGAACAGAAGGCCGACGATGTATCCGGTTCCGCCAAAGCGGTATTTCATCGCATCTGTGGGCAGAAGGAAGGAATCGAATATCTTCCAGATAACAAAGGACATCGGAAAGGCGAGGATCAGTCCAACTATGAAACAGGTTCCGGTCAGGAAAGCAAGCTCACGGAATAATAAGGGCTTTAGTGCCTTTTTCGGTGTACCCAGGGCGAGCAGAACACCATACTCCCGGCTTTTAAAACGGAAGAACAGTCCGGATGCATACACGGTAAATATAATACAGCCGGCGATGGTAACGAAGAGAAGCAGAGTCGCCATTTTCCGTGTATCTCCGCCCTGGGGCAAAATGGTCTGGACTGTCGGCCCGAGATATATGAGGGCAAATGCAGTCACCAGTAATACAGATAAAGTGATGCAGAATCCCAGCATGATATATTGGCCTTTGTTTTGTTTCCTTAGTTTTGAGAAGATTTTATTAAGCGTCATGGGATTCATCACCTCCAAGTTCTCTTAAAACATTCAAAAGCTGGTCCATAAATTCCCGGCGTGATCCGGTGTGTACCAGTTCCTGGTTGACCTGCCCGTCTTTCAGGACGATTACCCGGTCACAGAAGGAAGCGGCATAACTGTCATGGGTTACCATAAAAATGGTCGCATGCATCTCATTTTTGGCCTGTAAAAAGGCATCTATCACCGCTTTGCAGGACTTGCTGTCCAGGTTGCCGGTAGGTTCGTCTGCAAGCAGAACGTAAGGCTGGTTCATCAGAGCCCGGGCAACGGCTGTCCGCTGTTTTTCACCGCCGGAGATTTCTGCCGGATATTTATCCTGGATCTTCTCAATTCCGAAAATGCTGCATAATTTCTGTGCCTTTGCCTCCATCTGCGGAACCGGCTTTTTAGAAATGATCTGCGGCAGACAGATGTTTTCGAAGACAGTCAGCCCATCGAGGAGCATAAAATCCTGGAAAACAAAGCCTAAATACTTGTTGCGGATGGCGGCCAGCCTGTTTTCATCCAATCCGGTCAGATTCTTGTCATTGAGCAGGATCTCCCCGCTGTCATGTGGGATGAAACAGGAAATACAGTTGAGCAGTGTGGTCTTTCCGCTGCCGGACGGCCCCATGACGGCGACGAATTCCCCTTTGTTGATGGAAAATGAGATATCCTTTAATACAGGATACACATTGGCACCTGTCTGATAACTTTTTGATAAATGGTTGATCTTTAGCATTTGTGATTCCTCCTTGTTTGTTGATGACTTTATTCTATCGGATCACAGGAAAATAATGTATCCGGGAGAACGTCAAGTTTGACATAGATTTTGTAAAGTTTAGCTGGCTGGTCTTTGCACATGCTTTGCGCATAAACAGATGCGTGAGCTGTAACCGAAAATATTAGGCTGAATAGATTTAGCAGAGATAAAGATTGCAAATCACATATAAAATGTGGTATCTTATGTAGGGTTATTATGATATTTGTGTGATGCCCGTCAGGGTGCTTCGAAAATCTTGACCTGCGGGTAAGGCCTCAGCATGGCTGGGAATAATGGAAGCATTTATTGATAGGAATCAGAGAAGGATAGCTTAGGGGACAATGAGATGGAAATTGCGATCTGTGATGATGAGAAAAAGTTAAGGATCGGGCTTCGCAGAGTGATCGAGACGAAGCTGCAGCTTGAGGGTGTGGAATATGGGATTCAGGAATATGAGTGCGGGGAGGATCTGCTGACCGGGATGGAGAAGATCCTGCCGGATCTTTTATTTCTGGATATCGAGATGAGCGGGATCAATGGGATGGAGACGGCGAGAGAGCTGCGAAAAAAGTATCAGGATACCATCATCGTATTTGTGACAGCATATCCTGACTTTGTATTTCAGGGATATGAGGTCCACGCGTTTCATTACATATTGAAGCCATATAAGGAAGAGAAGATAAAGGAAGTACTGGAAAAGGCACTGGAAGAGGCTGGTATTTTACAGGAAAAGTATTATCTGGTAGAGCAGAAGGGCAAAACCTTGCGTCTTCCATTTTCAAGGATCATCTGTTTTAAGAGTGAAGGAAGAAATGTGGAAGCAGTGTTGAAATCTTTTTCGCAAGGGACTGAAAATGTGGATAACTCTTCGGAAACTGTCAGATTTTATGGAAAACTCAGTGAAATAGAGGCGGAAATGCCTGGTTATTTTATCCGTATTCACAATCGGTATCTGGTGAATCTGAAATTTGTGGATAAATTAGAGGGAAACAGTGTGGAGTGTGGGAATCTTTCCCTGCCCGTAAGCCGTGCGTATAAACAGGAGACAGCGGTTGCATTTGCAAAGATGCTGCTGAGTTAGGAGGTTGTAAGTGGACTATGATGTAATGCTGATGCAGTTGTTAGATTTGTTAGGCTTTGGAATCGGCTGGGGCCAGACCTGGTTTTTCTACCGTACCATCAGCAGGTTTTTAGAGCCGAGGAAACACATTTTCTTCCGGGCGGCAGGATTTCTGATTGCCGCTCCGGTGTGTGTTATGGTGATCTTCCCCAATGATGTCTTTAATATAACCGCGTGTCTGCCGCTCTTCTTTGTAATGCTGATGGTCGGATTTAAGCAGAAGGCGTTGGTAAAGGGATCGATCTCCCTTTTATTTTTCCCGATCATTATCTCCCTCAATTTTCTTACATCTGAATTGAGTGGGTGGGTCTGGATGAATTATTTCTACAGAGATCCCCTGGCAAATACAGTGCTTTCGGATATTTCGGTATTATTTCAGCTGCTGTTCTGGTTTGTATTTTCAAAGATTTCTCAAAAAAAGTTCCGGGAAATGACGGTATCTATGGATACCAAATCCTGGCTGCTTCTGGATTCTATCTGCCTGGCATCCCTGGCAGCAGTGATCAGCTGTGTGTATTATACACCGCCGCAGAGCTATAAGATCTGGCTGTGTATGCTGGCGTGCATGATCACAAATATTTCGGCAGTCCGGCTGGTATACTATCTGTCGGAGCATGTCCGCGGCAAACTGAACCAGAAGAATTTAAAGCTGCAGCAGGATTATTACCGGGAGCTGGAAGCAAACCAGCTGGAGATCAGAAGGTTCCGGCATGATATGAATAATCAGTTCAGTGTGGTATCGGAGCTGCTGGAAGAGGGAAAAGAGGCAGCGGCGAAGGAGTATTTCCGCAGTCTCTTGGGGCAGCTGCGATCGAAGAGCCGGACATTCTGCAGGGACAGTATCGTCAATGCGGTGATCAATTCCAAGTATAACCGGGCGGTGGAACAGGGGATCGACTGCTTTTTCAATATTGAGATCGATTCCCTTTTGTTTCTGGACAACCTGGATATCTGCACGATCTTTTCCAATACGCTGGACAATGCGATCGAGGCGTGTATGAAGGTGGATGAGGAGAAACGTAAGATCTCACTTAAGGCGAGATGTACTGAGAACGGATATTTCAGCTATGAGATCACGAATTCCAAGAGTCGGGATCAGGAGATCCAGGTGGAAGAGGGAAGGTTCAGGACCTGGAAAGCGAATGCAAAATCTCATGGGATCGGGATTGAAAACGTACGGGATGTGGTAAAACGGTACAGAGGGACAATGGATATCAGTTATGATGAGGAGTCGTTTCGGGTGATTGTCCTGATCGCGGAGGATCGTAATCTGAGTTAGTGAAAATGGAATGATTTTCTTCTTTCCTCATATACTTATGTTACAGAAGGATATAGGTCGGGGATGGATGTATGCAGGATTTGATGATTCAGGTTATGAACCAGTTTGGTTATCTGGGAGTTTGTTTTCTGATTGCCGTGGAAAATATATTTCCGCCGATTCCGTCAGAGGTGATTCTGACTTTCGGGGGATTTATGACGACCTATACCCGGCTGACAGTGCCGGGGGTTGTGATTTTTTCAACACTGGGGTCTATGATCGGGGCACTTGTCCTGTACTGGGCGGGCACGGTTCTGAATCCGGAGCGGCTGGAGGCTTTAACAAAGGGAAAGCTTTTTAAGATACTTGGGTTTGAAAAAGAGGATGTGGATAAGACCATCCGCTGGTTTGATAAGCATGGGAAAAAGGCGATCCTTTTGGGGCGCTGTGTTCCGATCATCCGCAGTCTGGTCTCTGTTCCGGCCGGGATGGCAGGGATCAACATGCCTGTTTTTCTGACTTATACGATGATTGGGAGCACGATTTGGAATATCATTCTTGTATCTCTTGGGGCGATCCTTGGTGCCTCATGGGAAGTGGTGCTTGTCTATATCGGCAGATATTCGGCGCTGATCAAGGGGATACTGATCGCGGCTGTTTTATTCCTGGCGGTCAGATTTATGTGGAAAAAGGTTTTCTGTAAAGGGGAAAACGTGGGGTAACTGAGGTTTACACCATGTTTTCCCTTTATCCTTATGACAGGAATGCGGGGAGCTTTATGACGGCAAGAAAGCCTCCGTTTTTCCCATGGTCAAATTCAAGCGTTCCCCCATGTGCCTGGGCTATCTGCCGGACGATCATAAGTCCCAGTCCATGGCGCTGCCCGGTGGTTTTGCTGTCACAGAGCATGTAATGGGGAGTGGTTTTCAATGCTTCAAGCTGCTCATCCGTAATTCCGATCCCTTCGTCGTCCACAGAGATGCTGCATATTTCTTCATGGTAATCTACGGAAATGTGAATCGTGCAGCCTTGGGGGTTGTGTACCTGTGCATTGATAACCAGATTAGAAACCGCGCGTTTTATCAGCTCTTTATCAGCCAGTGACATGCACATGCTTAAGGTCTCATCTATTTCCCAGTCAATGGGATATTTATTTTCCACATCCAGGTTGATAAAGTCAACGATGATATGGCGGATCACAGGAATGATATCACATAATTCTGTGTGAAGCGGCTGCATGTTGTATTCCAGCTTGGAGGCCAGATTCAGGTCGTTGATCAGATTCTTCATGCGGACACTCTGCTGCTGGATCACGGCAGCTTTTTCATGCTGCTCTTCTGTGAGGACAGGGGACTCCATAAGCTGTGCAGCATATCCCATGATCATGGACAGCGGGGTGCGGATATCGTGGGAAACACCAGCGATCCAGTTGGCCCTTGCCTGCTCTTGTTTCTTAAGTGCTCGTTCCTGGGATCTTAGCTTTTCCGAGGTGCGGTTGATCGCCTGGGCAATTTCCGAGAACAGACCCCTCTCCTTAATATAGACCTCGCTTTTATCCGGCAGTTTTTGGATCCCGTCTATGATCGGCTCCAACGTTTTCAGGAGTCTTGTTGTGACTGAAAGATAAATAAACAGGATCAGACACAGATTCATGACCAGTATCAGCAGAAGCAGTCTGGGGGTATTTGCGATGATCTGGTAATCATAGGTATTGTACAGATCCTTCCAATACTGGTTTTTGGGAAAACCGAGGACAACCAGGCCGTCCGGGTGGCTGCAGGTGGCGGTTGGGAAATCTTTTAAATAGGACCGGGATAGAACGGAGATCTCGCCCAGGTCATATTTTAAAGGGATGTCAGCGGGGAGATTTTTACTGTGCCATGTTACCTCAAGGGTGTTTTTATCAATGAGGAGGGCCCATATATTTCCGCTTTCTAAAATCTGAGCCATATCCTGTCCCCTGGTGGCGGAGAGTGTATACTGCCCATCCTTATTTTTATTCAGGGAAGCAGAAATGCCGGCGGCCAGATCCCAGCCGTCGCCTCTTGACTGTGCATGGGAAGAGATCAGGGCAAGGAGGGCAAGGTTCAGAAACAGGATCAGGAATAAGGAGATCAGCAGTACACCTAAAAAGCGGCGGATCAGCTTGGGAATGCTTTTCATAGGCGTCCCTCCTTTGTGAGTAGTTTATAACCCAGCCCCTTTACTGTGATCAGGGATTCCGGCTGTGAGGGGACACGTTCGATCTTTTCACGGATTCTGCGGATATGGGCCATCAGGGAATTCTCATACCCATAGGGATTGTCACCCCAAAGCGCCTCGCAGAGCATGTCGATTGTGACGATCCGTCCGGCATTGCGGGAGAGCGCAGACAGCAGATCATATTCCTTTGCGGTCAGCGGGATCTTTCCGTCCTCGCGGACGATCTGTGCCCGCTCAAAATCAATGGCGCAATACGCAAGATGCACCAGCGGGGATTCATCCTTATAACATCTGCGCAGAATCATGTTGATGCGCAGGATCAGCTCTTTTGGAAGGAATGGCTTGATAATATAATCGTCCGCGCCGATTCCGAGTCCCTCAAATTTATCCTCATCCTCTCCCCGTGCTGTCAGGAAAAGCACAGGAAAATCCTGGGTCTTACGGATTTCTTTGAGAAGAGAAAAACCATCCCCATCCGGCAGCATCACATCCAGCACCGCAAGTTCAGGTTGCCAGTTCCCGCATAGCGCTAAAGCCTCCTTCACTGTAGAAGCTGTCTGAATATTATGGTATCCCGCCTCATTCAAAATCGAGACAAGCATCGTCAATAAATCCTTCTCATCGTCCACTAATAGAAGCTTCTTGTCCTTCAGATAATCATATGTCATCATAAATCATCCTCTCTTAATTTAAGAATATTCTGAAAACGGAGAGCAAAGGGGTCTGACCCCTTTGCAGTTTCCTACATTATACCACGTGAATTTGCGGTATTTTGGTTTGTGGCAGAAATGTAAGGTAAATGTAAGGTTATGCGAAATCAGTTCTCGATATCTGTTTGGATATAATAGAGTTTTGGTAAAATAACACTATAAAAACGTCCATATTTCTATAAAATTGTACATAATAACTATAAGTCTATTGAAAAGTCCACCCAAATGTATATATTATACAATTACATCATGATTAAAGCTTCCTAATAGATGAAGCATAATGAACGTTCCGGCCGGACTGTTCTAGATTCTGCGCTTATTGGATGTGATCATTCAATAAGGTATGAGAGGAGAAGAATGATATGAAAAAGAAATTACTTAGTATCTTAATAGCAGGTTTGATGGTATTTTCATTAGCTGCATGTTCGGGAGGAGAAAAAGCATCAACTGACGATAAGACACAGAAAGAGGAGACGACGGAAAAGACAGAAAAAAAGGACGGAGATTTTAAGGTCGGTATCTCCATGAAGACGTTGGACGGAGCATATTTTACTGCATTATCTACTCACATTACGGACTTTTGCGAAGAAAAGGGATGGAGTGTTACGACACTGAATGCAGATTCTGATACGCTGAAAGAGGCAGAGAATATGGACACATTTATTACTCAGGGATATGACCTGATCTTCATGGATCCATATGATCCGGAAGGTGCGGTGGCAGCCATCGACAAAGCGCACGATGCGGGAATCCCGGTCATCTGCTGTGATAACAGCTGTGGAGAATCCGCACATAATGTAACGACCGTATTTTCTGATAACCTTCAGAATGGGCGCGAAGTCGGCCTCTGGGTAGGCGCGAATTGTTTTGATAAGGACGAGCTTATATCAGCAGTGTTGATCGCAGGGCAGAAAGGCGTATATGCGGGGCAGGAAAGACGTACAGGTGTGATCTGCGGTGTGATCGAAACACGTTCAGGATGTACAGAGGATGAGGCATGGGATGCAGCTGAAAAGATGGAGGCAGAGCTGATCAGCAGCGGTTCCGCTAAGAATGACGAAGCTAATTTCGAGATCCGGGGAGTTGGCTGGGGCGACTGGAATGCAAACGGCGGCCTGGCAGCAGCAGAAGACCTGATCGTAGCAAATCCGAACATCAACTTCCTGTTTGGTGAAAATGATGCCATGGTAATGGGAGCGATGACTGCAGTTGAGAATGCAGGGCTGACGGACAAGGTAGTTCTGGCAGCAGCTGCTGATGGGCAGAAGGAAGCATATGAATTGATTAAAAAAGGAACATCTTATAAGGCAACCGGTGAAAATAATCCGAAGGTTGTAGCAGAGACAGCAGTAGGGATCGCAGAGGATATCCTTGTGAACGGCGCAGATCCGGAAGGATATGAAAAATATACAAAAACACCGGCAAATTGCATTAACCCAGACAATGTAGATGATTTCTACAGTCCGGATGCATTATTCTAAAAAAATAGAAGTGGGCAGGGGGTGCTGTTTCAAAACGGCATCCCCTGATATTAGAGAACAGCCGGGAGGAATAAAATGGAGAATCAAGAATATCGGATCGAGATGCTGGATATAAAGAAAGCGTTCTCCGGCGTTTATGCACTGAAAGGTGCACAGCTTAAAGTAAGACCAGGAGAAATACATGCCTTGATCGGAGAGAACGGTGCGGGGAAATCTACTTTGATGAAGGTTCTTGCAGGTGCCCTCCAGAGAGACGACGGTATTGTGAAAATAGAGGGGCAGGAAGTTCATTTTTCAACGCCCAAAGAAGGTAAGCTGGCAGGAATAGCAACGATTTATCAGGAATTCATGCTGGCACCGGAACTGACTGTTACAGAGAATATATTTATTGACAGACTAAATCAAGAAGGGAAGATCATTAAGTGGAAACGGCTGACGAGGGAGGCAAAGAGACTGCTGTCCGAGATGGGATTCGACGAGATAAGTCCTGGAACAAAGGTTTCTAACCTGAGTGTTGCATATCAACAGGTCGTGGAGATCTGTAAATCCATTTCGAGAAATGCAAAGGTACTTATTTTAGACGAACCAACGGCTGTTTTGACAGTGAAAGAAATCCAGAAATT
Organism: Faecalicatena sp.; assembly: GCF_058819085.1. Taxonomy (NCBI): domain Bacteria; kingdom Bacillati; phylum Bacillota; class Clostridia; order Lachnospirales; family Lachnospiraceae; genus Faecalicatena; species Faecalicatena sp. Next base: position 215,481 of record NZ_JBZUUL010000002.1, on the reverse strand, counting down.
ATTTACATTATTAAAAAAACTGAAGGCGGATGGGGTGAGCATTGTTTATATTTCGCACCGTTTGGAAGAAATTTTTGAGCTATGTGATACCATAACAGTCATGAAAGATGGTGCATTTGTGGACTGTCTGCCGGCAGGAAGCATAGACAAAGACGGGCTGATCCGAAAAATGGTTGGGCGTGAATTAAACCAGATGTTCCCGGGGCGTAATGCACAGATAGGAGATACCATCCTGGAAGTACAGCATTTGACAGGGTCAGAGCTGGTACAGGATATCAGTTTTTCTGTGAAATCAGGCCAGGTGCTTGGATTTTACGGGCTGGTAGGAGCAGGAAGAACAGAGACCATGCGTGCAATATTCGGTGCTGACAGGTGGGAATCAGGGAAGATCAGGTTTTTAGGAAAAGAGGTCCACTTTAAGTCTCCGAAGCAGGCTGTCAGGGCAAAACTGGGTATGCTTCCGGAGGATAGGAAACGTCAGGGCGTTCTTCTGGAACAAAGTATAAAAATGAATACGTCAATCACGGCAATGGAGAAAGTACAGAAAAAGGGAATCTTCCGTTCAAAGAAGGAAGCGGATTTCGTAAAGGAGCTGTTGGGGAGGATTAACACAAAATATGCCTCTATTGAAAATCCGGCATCGAGCCTAAGCGGGGGTAACCAGCAAAAGGTAGCTTTAGCAAAGTGGCTCGCAGCGGATTGTAAATGCATTATTTTTGATGAACCTACAAGAGGGGTGGATGTAGGAGCAAAAACAGAAATTTACCATTGTATTAACCAACTGGCAGAGGCAGGGCTTGCTGTTATCATGATCTCTTCCGAAATGCCCGAACTGATAGGGATGTGCGACGACATCATCGTTATGCACCAGGGAAGAATACGCGGGACTTTGAGCCGTGATGAGTTTAGTGAAGATAATATTATTTTTGCGGCGATGGGAGGAGAAAAATAAATGGCACAAGAAAAAAATAAATCTAATTTCAGTGTGAAAAATTTCATACTAAAAAATAATACATATCTGATCTTACTGGTATTATTTATCATTTGTTCGGTCGTTTCAAAGGATTTCCTGACATTAAGCAACCTGGTGAATATCTGCCAGCAGTATGCCAGTACAGTCATTGTGTCCATTGGCATGCTGTTTGTGATTCTGACAGGGGGAATTGACCTTTCTGTCGGTTCGATCGTAGCGATCGGCAGTGTCCTGACTGCTTATTCCTTAAATTCATGGGGATGGGGAGTGGTTCCGGCCTGTCTGATCAGCCTTTTGTTAGGGACTGCCTGTGGTTCATTTACAGGTTTTTTAGTTGCAAAAACAGATATGGCGCCTTTCGTGGCATCGTTAGCCATGATGACAATGGCAAGAGGAATCGCATACATGATCTCAAATGGTGCACCGATTATGACTCCGGTAAATACGATCAGTGTATTGGGGACGGCAAAGATATTTTCATGGCTTACCTGGCTTGCTGTAATTGCAGTCGTGATCGTAATTGCAGCGTGGTTTGTCACCAATTATCTCTCATTTGGCAGGATCACGATTGCGATAGGAAGTAATGAGGAAGCAGTGCATCTGGCAGGTATCAATACAATGCCTGTAAAGATGGCTACATATGCGATTTCTGGATTCTGTTCCGCCATCGGCGGTATAATCGCATGCTCCAGGACAGGGATAGGTTCTCCGGCAGTGGGAAATGGGCTGGAGCTGGACTGTATCGCAGCCTGCGTGATCGGAGGAGCAAGCTTAAGCGGCGGTGTCGGTTCACCGGTGAAGACTGTGGTCGGTGTTCTTGTATTGGCTTTGATCGGTAATATCATGAATCTTCTTGCAGTACCATCTTACCCACAGGATGTCATCAAAGGAATTATCATTATATTTGCAGTTTTGCTTCAGCGTGTCACAAATAAAAACACTAATTAAAGGAGAAGTATACCATGAAAGAAACAATGAAGGCACTTAGAATGCATGCACCATATGATTTCAGATACGAAGACGTACCTGTACCTGAAATTGACGATGATGAAATATTAGTTAAAATTGAAGGCTGCGGAATATGTGCAGGTGACGTGAAGACCTATCATGGCGGAGTGAGAGTATGGGGAACCACACCGGAAAACCGTTATATCGAAGCACCGGTCATTGGCGGCCACGAGTTTGTCGGGCGGGTCGTAAAATATGGAAAGAATGTGACCGGCGTGAAAGAAGGCGACCGTATGGTATCAGAACAGATGGTACCATGTGGAGAGTGCAGATTCTGCAAGGCAGGTTATTATTCTATGTGCCAGCGGCATTATATATACGGATTTAAAAAGGATGCACAGGGTGGATTTGCAGAATATATGAAGTTCAGCAAGGAAGGGATCCACCACAAAATCCCGGAGGAACTGACCTTAGAACAGGCTGTCCTGATCGAGCCTCTTGCATGTGCCATGCATGCAGTGGAACGGGCAAAGATCCAGCACAATGATGTGGTTGTGATCAGCGGGCTTGGGGCAATCGGCCTGGGAATGGTCAGTGTGGCGAGAAAGCAGCAGCCCAAACTGATCATCGGCCTGGACCTGCGTCAGAAGAGATTGGATAAAGCATTGAAATGCGGCGCAGATCTTGTATTTAATCCTATGGAAGTAAACATTGGAGAAGAAATCAGAAAATTGACAGATGGATACGGATGTGATGTATATATTGAGGCATCCGGAAGCGAAAAAAGTGTATTACAGGGAATGGACGCAATCCGTTTCTGCGGGAGATATGTGCAGTTTGGAGTTTTCCCGAAAGCGATCACAATAGATTGGAACGATATCGGGGACGGAAAAGAAATCGAGATCTATGGGGCACATCTGGGACCTTATTGCTATGAACCGGTTATGAAGAGCATGCTGGATGGATCGATATATACAGAAGGCCTGATTTCTCATACATATAAGCTGGAGGAATGGGAAAAAGCGTTTGAGACAGCGGAAAAGGATCCGGACGCGTTTAAGGTGATGCTGATTCCGTAATAGGATAAAAAGAGCTGCTGCCCGGGCCTGTGCAGAGCAGCACAAAAACAGGCAGCAGCTCTCCTTGTTCTTATACTCAGCCGGCTGTCAGGGAACGATACTGGTTGGCTGTCATACCGACCTCCTTTTTAAAAACCTGGCAGAAATAGTTATAGTTGTTGAAACCTGTCTGATCGACGATTTCTAATATTGTCAGATCTGTGTCAGAAAGCAGCTGTTTAGCACGGTCGATACGTTTTAATTTTACATAGCGTCCGATGCTCATATGTACGGTATCATTGAGTGTATCATAAAGCTTTGTGCGGCTCATGTAAAATTCCTGACATAATGCAGAGGCCGTTATTTTATCATGAAGATGTTTGTTGATATACTCATCCAGTTTCATGATAAAGCTTCCACGGCTTAAGCGCATGATTTCGCGGTACATGATATAGCAGGTACAGGCTTCCATGAGATGAGCGATGGAAAGGATTTCCTTTTCTGTCCTGATGTCGATTTGAGATACTAATTCATGGATATTATGGATATCGATTCCGTAGGCATTACATTTCTTAAGAATTGCTTCTGCCAGATGGGTTTGGGCAGGGGAACAGATGATCTGGCCGAAAACAATGTAGCCGATGATAATATCATTGTCCCAGAGTGGCGCGGCAACTTCTGAAAGCCCCATATGACAGGTATAGATGATGACCTTTTTTTCTTTCTTGCACTGTTCAAATGCATTGCGGTTACTCTGGGAACAGAATGCTTTTGTTTTGTCATTGTTGTGCATGATAGAGCAGATGGGACTATGTTCTTTGGGATAAGACAGGATTTTGGAATAATTTCCATCATAGATAGAAGAGCGGATATGAGTTACATTATAAAAATCTTTTATAATATTTTCCAATGATTCCAATTCAAGATTGAGTGTCATAGTATGTCCTCCATTTCATACAGGATGCCCCCTGGGGTTATATTGACAGTGTCTTTTGGATGGCTGAGCAAAAGACTGTCAAAATGTATTATAATATATAATTTCGTAAATAATTCGAATAATTATGAAAATATAATAAAATTAAATGAAAATAAAACACAAGAAAACGTTACAAGTTATTATAGCGGACTTAACGACGTATTGCAATTAAATGATTAAAATCAGAAAGAAAAAGGAGTGACAGCAGTTGCTAGTTACGTTAAAAGAAATCTTAAAATTATGTGAGGCCGGCCGATGTGCGGTGGGATCGTTTAACACTCCAAATCTGGAAGCCATCATGGCAGCGATACAGGCGGCGGAAGAAATGGATGTGCCTGTTATTATCCAGCATGCAGAGGGACATGAGTCAATTATGCCTCTCAAGGTCATAGGTCCGATCATGGTAGAGATGGCGAAAAAGGCCAAGGTACCTGTGGGGGTACATCTGGACCATGGGGAGAGTTTGAATTATATATACACTGCTTTGGATATGGGGTTTACCTCTGTTATGTACGATGGTTCTGTATTGCCTTATGGTATCAATGCAGCAAATACCAGCATGGTGGTTGCAATGGCTTCGCGGACAGGGGCCTCTGTGGAGGCAGAAATAGGAAGTATGGGGCGCAGGGAGACAGGGGCATCTGTAAAAGACGGGACAGATCCGGATAAAATTTATACGGATCCTGCAGAGGCACAGAGATTTGTTGAAGAAACGAAAATAGATGCTCTTGCATGTTCCTTTGGTACAACACACGGAGTCTATGTCAGTGAGCCGAAACTGGATTTTAATGTTGTGGAACAGGTACGCAGAAGGGCAGACATTCCTGTTGTCATGCATGGAGGGTCTGGAGTGAAGAAGGAGGATTTCCAGAAAGCGATCCTAAAAGGTGTAAGAAAAGTAAACTATTATACTTATATGGCGATCGCAGGAGGAGAAACCGTGGCCGATCAGTTCCGTTTGGGCTGTATCCCGGTGGTACACCAGGGAAAACAGTACAAATACTGCTATTCTCTGGTAGAAAGCAGCCAGGATGTGCCTATTCTGTACCATGATATTGTACAGTGGGGGACAGGGGCGATGAAGAAAAACTGTTTGGAGGCGATGAAGATTTTTGCAATGAAGTAATCTATATGGCTTGAGATTCATCAGGTGGAGGAAAAAGAAAATGAAAATAGCAGGATTGGATATAGGTACTACAGGCTGTAAGTTAACAATATTTGATGAAAAAGGTAAATATTTAGACAAAGCTTATCAGGATTACCCGGTTTCCAGAGGAAGCAGCGAACATGAGGCAGATGTAGAAAAAATCATGGAAGGTGTGTACGATGTTATTAGAAAAATGAGCAGCAGATATCACGATATAGCAGGGATCGGAGTGACCAGCTTCGGCGAAAGCTTTGTTATGACGGATGAGGATGGCAGGCCGCTGCACAAAGCTATGCTGTATACGGATCCAAGAGGAGCGAAGGAGTGCCGGGAATTAGAAGAAAAACTGGGTGGTAAGTTCATTGCATCTATTACAGGTCTGAAACCACATGAGATGTATAGCATTCCTAAAATGATGTGGATGAAAAGAAACCGGCCGGAAATTTATGAGAAAGCCAGACATATTTTTCTAATGGAGGACTATGTTATTTTCGCACTTACCCATATTGCAAAGATCGATTATTCCCTGGCAGCAAGGACGATGGGATTTGACATTACGTTTTTGAAATGGAGCAGGGAAGTTTTTGAAGCGGCAGGCATTGATATGGAGTTAATGTCTCAGGCGGTGCCTACAGGGACGGCTGTGGGACATATTACAGAGCAGGCAGCAAAGAAAACAGGACTGCCTGTTTCCACAAAGATTGTCGCAGTCAGTCATGATCAGGTAGCGGCAGCGGTAGGAGCAGGGGTATTTAGTTCCGATAAGGCTGTGGATGGTGCAGGAACAGTAGAATGTATAACGCCGGTTTTTGACGGTTTACCAGATCTGGAGGTCATGTATCGGGGAAATTACTCAGTAGTACCGTATGTAATACCAGGAAAATATGTATGCTATGCGTTTTCCTATACAGGAGGTGCACTGATCCAGTGGTTTATAGACACTTTGGCAAAAAAAGAGAAGGAGCTGGCAGAAAGGGAAGGTATTTCAGTCAATCAGCTGTTGGAAAATGAGTCTGAGAGCCCCACTGGATTACTTGTACTGCCGCATTTTGCCGGTGCGGCAACCCCTTATATGGATACAGGGTCAAAGGGGGCCATCCTGGGACTCACATCAGGAACAACAGTCAGTGAGATGTATCGGGCATGTATGGAAGGCGTGGTGTATGAAATGATGCTGAATATGGATTATCTGAGAGCCTCTGGCATCCGCTTTACTATGCTTCATGCAACAGGCGGCGGTGCACACTCAGAAGTCTGGATGCAGATGAAGGCAGATATGCTGAATGTACCGATCACAGCATTGGCAACGGTAGATGCAGGGACAGTAGGAAGTGCTATGCTGACAGGGATCGCTGTTGGATGCTTTAAAGACCTCTCAGAGGCGGCTTCGCACATGGTAGAAAAGCGGGTAAAGTATATGCCAAGGCCGGATATGCATGAAAAATATCAGAGAGTCTACGAGAGATACAAAAATCTGTATCAGGCAGTCAGACCGTTGGTTTCATTCTAAAGTAAAGGCAGGGGATTATATGAATCCATATATTGGACACGATTCACAAATATCAGGAATAGAAGAACACCGGCTTGTAGGCGGAAAGGGAGACGGAATGCGTCTGCTGGAGCTGAATAATGGGAAAGGGACAGAAATGACCATATCGCTGGACCGGGCGGCAGATATTTCAAGGCTGCGTTTCAGAGGCACGAATATGTCTTATTTTTCACCCTGTGGTTATGTGGCACCGCCTTATTTTGACAGGTCAGATTCAAACTGGCTGAAGTCATTTACTGCAGGTTTTTTGACGACCTGTGGACTTGAGGCAGTCGGAAGTCCATGTGTTGATGAGGGGGAATCCCTTCCACTGCATGGATCGATCGCAAATCAGCCTGCGGAAAAAGTGTATTGGTATCAGGAGGAGGATGAACTTATCGTGAAAGCAGCTGTATATGATGAAGCTGTCTTTGCACGGAAGTTGAGATTAAACAGAGAAATAAAATTGAGTCTGTCAGAGAATGTATTTACCATTACAGATAGCATAGAAAACTGCGGGGGAGACAGACAGCCATTTGAAATTTTATATCACATGAACATGGGATTCCCTTTACTGGACGAAGATAGTGTTGTCAGGATTCCATCATCGTTGATTACAGCAAGGGACGAGCATGCCCGAAAGGATATGGAAAACTGTCTGAATATGGAGAAACCGCAGGCAGGATATATAGAAAGATGTTATTACCATAAATTCGATGGACCGGGAATGGCTTCTATTTATCAGCCTAAGCTGAAAATGGGGCTGGAGATTCAGTTTGATCCAAAGGAATTGGATGGATTTGTTGAATGGAAGATGATGGGGGTTCGGGATTACGTGCTCGGTCTTGAATGCGGGAACTGTTATCCTGACGGAAGAGATGTTATGAGAAAGACAGGGATGCTGAAATACCTGGAGCCGGGAGAGCGCAAAAGGTATACAGTAAAGGTGAGAATGATCGAAGGATAGGCTGGGGGGGATAGGACCTTATTTTGAGATATCTTATAAGAGCGGATGGTGCATGAAGACCGTCCGCTCTTTTAGATGTAAGAAACTTCTTTTTATAAAAACCCCGCAATTATTTGAGAAAATACTTGACTGTATACCCACTACACCCCTTAAGATAAACACAGAAAGTCCTGATAAACGAAAGATCAGATATCCTTTCGGGAGGGATCGCGAACCAGAAAGTATGATGAGAATAAAAGTGAGGGGGTGGCTGCTTGAATACGAAGCAAGTGGAGGAACTGACAGGGATCACCCGGCAGAATATCCGTTACTATGAGCGCCAGGGTCTGTTGGAGCCGGCCAGGGAGAACGGGAATTACTACCGGGATTATTCTAAGGAGGATGTGCGAAGGCTGAAGCTGATCAAGATGCTGCGGTTGCTGGACATGCCGCTCAAGGAGATTGAAAGTGTATTAAATGAGGAGCTGACCTTAAAGGAAGCGGCTGCCCGCCAGCAGGAGAATCTTTTGAAACAGCAGAGGCAGTTGCAGGCGGCGATTGATGTCTGCACGAGTATTCATAAAGAAAAGTCAGAGACTATCAATGTAGATGAGTATCTCGAGAAAATGGAGAACATGTCTCTAAACGGAGGAGTGTTTGCCAGAATCGTGGATGACTACAAGCAGGTTGCATTGGAGGAGCAGCAGCGGCAGTTTTCTTTTTATGCAGAGAATGCGGTTAACACGGCTGGAGCATTCGAAGAAGAACTTCGGAAATATGCGGCAGACCATGGCATGAAATTCGAGATGGTGAAAAAGGGGATGTACCCCGAATTCACAATAGACGGGACCTCTTACACAGCGGTCAGGGTGCTGGAGAGTATAAAAGCGCCGGACTCTACAGACATTCCGGACTATGGAAAGGATTCAGAGAGCATAACAGATGCGGATAAAGCCGTAGTAAAGATTATCTGCAAAAGAGAGCCAAAGTCCAATACCAAGAGAGAAATCCCGGAAGGCAGGCAGAAGTTTTTCAGCAGGGTACATACGCTGACAGTCAACATAAGGCGTCATCGGATGAAGAGTATACTAAATATTCTGGTCAGCCTGCTGATCGTAGTTGTGATGAGCGTTTATATGGGAAATCTGAACGGCGCAAGACAGCAGATCAGGGATCTGTCCGGGTCACTTCCGATCTCGGCGGAGGTATGGAATGTCTGTGCTCAGCAGAATTCAAGTCTGTTTATTGCCCAGAGGGTGTTGGATGCGGTCTATCAATCTGCCTATACCAAAGAGATCAATGAGGGCGTGGAACTGATGGGATTTACAAATGCAGAAGATGCAGGGATAGAAGAGGATAATCACTGGGAAGCAGCATACATACCCGGAAAGAGTTACTGGCTGGAAGGGATGAATACTCCTGCCTGTATCAGGGGATTTGAGGAAAAGGATATCACCTGGGCAGATGGTTGGAACTGGAAACATTTTCAGGAGAGCAGAAATGTCTGCATCGTGAATAAGGAGGTTGCACAGATGCAGAACATGCAGATAGGAGACGTGCTTTCATTTTCTCTGCAGCGGTACTACCAGTCCATTTCCGGAACATCACAATATATAGAGGAACTAAAGCCGATCCAGATGGAAATCATAGGATTAGGAGATCTCAGCGGGCTTGAACCGGATATTCCAAAGCCGGATATACTGCTTCCATTGGAAGATGTAAAACAGATTTTTCAGGAAAACGATAAGGTCTATTTTGCCTCATCTCTTTCCTTTATGGTAAAAAATCCAATGAAGCTCAATGCACTGAAAAAGGAATTGAAAGCCGCGGGACTTCAATCGGTGGTGCCGGGATCACAACATTCCTATGCAGGTGCAGGCCTGAAAATAGACGATGCGGTGTTCATAGAATCTATCACAAGTCTGGAGAAAAGCAGAGCATTGCTGGAAGGATTTCTGCCATTTGTACTTCTGGTGGTTATCATGTTAGGCTATATCGTCCCTCATCTGCTGCTTTCGGGCAGACGGGAAGAGTATGCGATCATGCGTGCTCTTGGAACGAGTAAAAGAGAGGGCAGTATCTTATTTTTTGCAGAGCATATCCTGTTAGCTGCTTTTGGATCAGCGGCAGGGATGATCGGAGGGATCGTATTCCATCTGGCGGAAGCAGGAACAGCTCTGTTGATCTGGGGATTGTTCCTGGGGTGTTATGCACTTGGTGCGGCAGTATCCATGTGGATGTTCGGAAGATTCAGTGTAGCAGCTGTGTTATCACACAGAGATTGAGAGGGCATATGGAAAGAATTGCAGTAGAAAATGTAAGTTATTCTTATCAGAATAAATATCAGACGATCGAGGCGGTAAAGCAGGTGTCCTGTACCTTTGAATCAGGAAAGCTGTATGTGGTAACAGGAGAGTCCGGCAGTGGAAAGAGTACATTTTTATCTCTTCTGGCAGGGCTTGACAGCCCAAAAGAGGGGCGGATACTCGTTGATGGGGAGAATCTGGCAGATATGGACCGGGATGCATACAGACGCAAAGAGGTATCCGTGGTCTATCAGGCGTTCCATCTTTTCCCGCTGCTGACAGCATGTGAAAACGTCATGTACCCATTGGAGCTTCAGGGCGTGCCGCGCAGACAGGCGAAGGAGAAAGCCGCGGAATGTCTTAAGGAGGTGGGACTGAACGAAAAAATCCTGAACCAGTATCCCAGGATGATGAGCGGCGGTGAGCAGCAGAGGGTGGCGATCGCGCGCGCGATGGCAGCAGGCGGCAGGATTCTGCTGGCGGATGAACCAACCGGCAATCTGGATTCCGAAAATGAGGAGAATATCGTGGGGCTTTTGTTAAAGCTGGCACATGAGAAAGACTATGTGGTGATCGTGGTATCTCATAATCCTCTGATTGCAGAAATGGCAGATATCTGTATGACCATGAGGGACGGAAAAATGACGGCAGTTAAAGAGCAGTGAGGTGGTGTATGACATGACATTTTATTATAGTATGAAGCAGATGTTCAGAAGCCCCTTAAAAAGTTTCCTGTTCTTTCTGTTGATCGGGGTATCGGCGTTTTTTGTGGCACTGGGCGGAAATCTCTGGTATATGACCAGGACATCGACGCAGGAGTTCGAGAAGATATATACAACCATAGGGACTGTGGAACAGATCAAGAAAGATGCCGGGATGATCAGAACCTGGAATCCGTTTACAAATGAATATTACTTTTTAAAGAGAACAAAATACGGAGAGCGTGTGAAGGAAGAGGTCCTGGATTTTAAGGGGGCGGATTATATTCACAAGCCCAGACAGCGGCCGTTTTTTGGAGCATACGTGGCAGGCATGTATCAGGGAGTCGGTCATGCCGATGATATTCAGGTGGAGGCAGTTCTCATGGAACCTCCCACTCAACAGTCCGCGAAAATGCAGATTACGAAGGTATGGGAAGGACGTGTTGAGGAGGGGGATATCGTTTATGTTCTTGATTTGAACAAGCAGGAAACAGCGGTGACCCCATTTGAGATGGGTAAGACCTATATTATGCGTTTGAATGGAATCGGAATGAGCATGCGTAAGGAGACTGTGGATGGCAGAGAGGTGAACGTGTGGGAAGATTACATGATCTCAAACGGGATTTGCTCCTCTCAGTTTACATTAGACGGGGAGCGTATAGAGGATCCGATCACTGATGAAATCGATGCGGCATATGAGGAACTGCAAAGTGATATTGTATATACGGATGAAGTGACTGAAGGGTTTTTCGATACGGAACGCGGAAAACGCTGGATCCAGGCATCCAGGCAGCAGGATCTGAGCGATCATCTGGTCTATGTACAGCCAACAGATGGAACGAAGCTTCTGATGCCGTTCTACCGGAACGAGGCTGTGATCACAGAAGGCCGGGATATAACGGATGAAGAATATAAAAACGGAGAAAAGGTATGCCTGATATCGGATGTATTGGCAATTCAGCTCAGGACATCCCTGGGAGAAAAGCTAAAACTGCCGCTTTACTTTGCAGATTATTCATCTACGCCGGGGCTTCAGTCAAGAATAGGAATTCTTTACCTGAATGCAGAGGGCAGGACTTATTCTGTTTTTAATGAACAGGAATATAAAATTGTTGGAATTTATACAATTAAGGATCATGGAGAAGGCGCTTATGGAATAGGGGACAGAGAGGCAGTGATCCCCTGGAATGCAGTGCCGGAGAATTCCTGGAAAGATAATATTGCTGACTTTGGACGGATGATGGGAGCCAATACCTCCTTCCAGATCCCGAACGGCTCCATCCAGAAGTATGAGACATTATGGAAAAAACAGGGGAACGATGACATTCGGATCACATTCTACGACCATGGATATACCCAGATCAAGGATGGGATCGAAAGCCGGAAGATGATGTCGGGGATCTTTCTGATCAGCGGATGTGTGATGGCTGTTATGATCTTACTGTTCTTCTCCAATGTGTTTATCACAGGGCAGCAGAAGCGCATTGCAGTGGAACGGATCCTGGGAAGGACGAAGAAGCAGTGTGCCGGATCGATCCTGACGGGGCTGCTTGTTCTGGCGGCAGCGGGATGCATTGTGGGCAGCCTTGCCGGATGGAAAGCAACCGGCGTGGCAGCGAAGAAGGCGGATACAGAGATCGTCTTTGACACAGCGTTCAGCAATTCTCCGATTGCGGATGAAGGAAAAGTGTCAGTAAAATGGACAAAGCCCGGCGTAGAAACGGCTCTGTGGACAGGCGGAGGGCTGATCGTAATCGCGTTTCTGATCTCCGCGGGATATATGCGGGAGAATCTGAAAAAAGAACCGCTGGAACTTTTGGGGAGGATAGAAGAATAGAGGATAAAGTACTTTTAGAAGCGGTTGTATAAGAAAAACTTCCCTCAAAAAATGCCCCCTTCCAGGTATCAAATGATTTTGTTTATTCATTTGTCTGCCTGGAAGGGAGCATTTTATTTCATTGTCTTCTCACTTAGAAACAGCTGTTTATAGTACACGTTTCAGAAAATCGTCCATGATTTCCCATGTCTGTTCCTGATAAAAGCAATAGCGGATTGCTGCCTTTGCATCAATCAATGCGCCAGGGAAGGATTCCTCATTACATGTCCGATAATCTACACTGGAAACGATATCCCCATTTCTTGCAAAATTCATCATTTCCGGCAGCCAGATAGCACGGTCTACTACCCGGAATCCACCGCCGCTTAATGCTGTTCCAAGTCCCTGCCAAAGTTTGATTCCCATGGATGAGCAGGAAAATACGATACCACTTACTTTTATATTGTCACGTCTCCAGAGGTATTCGGATGTAGATGCCATCATTGTAAATACTGTCGTCTGGATTGCAGCTGTCGCAATTTTACGGGTTATCAAGGATATCAATGTGGAATAGGGCACCCCACCATTGACCATAGCATCAAATAAGCTCTGTCCTTGACGGGGGCTGCTTTTGGATGTTTATGTAATTATTCTATAAACTTTTGTTTTGTAAATATATAGTTAATTGTTCTTTTTGCTTTGAATTTGTTCGAAATTAAAAATTCAATTAAAAATAGTTATATATGCTGAAATAAAAGAGAAAAACAAGTTAGTTTGACGATAGCATAAGAGATTTGTTTAAGTGTAGGGCAGTGCCGGATAGAAGTGCTCTTGAAGATACAGAAAAGGAAAATGTCTCTGGTACAGGTCGGAACCCTGATGATAGCCAGCAAGATATTCAACGGAGGGACTGACATTGTTGCAGGATATGTGGTGAATAACACAAATAAAGAACAGATCGAGGGAGGCAGAGAATCGTAACTGCGCTTGTCTATTCTGTTGGTAAGTAAACAGTTCAGACAGGTATGAACTTTTATTTAGAGGCGGAGACGACAAAAAAGTAAACAATTCTGACAACGGTGTGCAAAAGGGTCAGACCCCTTTGAAAAATAAGTTATTGACAACTAATAAAAATTAGAATATACTAACTACACAGGTTAAGCAATTCAGTTCATCATGAATTGTTTATTCTATAACGATGAGTTAGTTGCAACTAACAATGGAGTTCGATGGAAAGGATGGAATATATGAGTATTGTAATCATAGGCGGAAATGAGAGAATGGTATGTCAATACACGAGTATATGCAGGAATTATGGGTGTAAAGCAAAAGTTTTTCCTAAGGAGCACGGGCAGATTAAAAAGAAGATCGGTTGTCCGGATCTGCTGATCCTTTTCACGAACACCGTCTCGCATAAAATGGTAAATGCGGCTGCCCAGGAGGCCAGAAAAAATAAGATTCCCATTGCACGGATCCATTCCAGCAGTGCAAACGCGCTGCATATGATCCTGAAAGAGCACTGTATCATGGCGTAGCAGGAGGAAGATAAGATGGCGATAGAAAAACTACTGGTGGAATATTGTGCTGCGACTCTGGCCTCTATAAAAACTGCGAGTCTGTTTAGCGCAGCCGTTTCCTCAAAACAGATGCTTAAGGAACAGATTGACTATTGGAACGCGCGTATGAAAGAAAAGGGGATCTGTCTATTTGTCCTGCGGGTTTGGGACGGCAGGGCTTTGATCTATGTATACCGGAAACGGCGGCTGAAGGCAGACCTTAAACGACCGGAAGTACGGGCCTTTTTAAAAAGCTATGGATACATAAACGAAGATTTGGAGGATGCTCTTGAACACCTGAAAAGCAGGTTTTTGGAAAGCAGTACGTTTCCGCATGAGATTGGGGTCTTTCTGGATTACCCACTTGAGGATGTGAAAGGTTTTATCAAAAATAAGGGGCAGAATTATAAACTGTGCGGCATCTGGAAGGTGTACTGCAATGAAAATGACGCCAAAAAACTTTTTCAGAAGTACCAAAAATGCAGGGAGATATATCTGCAGTTATGGGAAAGGGGGAAAAGTGTTATGCAGCTTACAGTGGCTGCCTGACATAAATAAAAATTAAGAAGATGAAATCGAAGGAGGTTTACGATGAGTAAAATTGCGGTTGTATATTGGAGTGGTACAGGAAACACACAGTCAATGGCAGAAACAGTGCAGGAGGGAGTGAAAGAAACAGGAGCCGAGGCTTGCTTATTTACGGCAGCGGAATTCTCAGCCGGGATGATGGATGATTATGATGCAGTTGCATTTGGCTGCCCGTCCATGGGGGCAGAAGAGTTGGAAGACAGTGAGTTTGAACCAATGTTTTCCGAGTGTTCGGCAAAGCTTTCAGGAAAGAAAATTGCACTCTTCGGTTCATACGGCTGGGGAGACGGTGAATGGATGCGCACCTGGGAGGCTGATTGTGAAAAATATGGTGCCGTGCTTGTATGCGGCAGTGTGATCTGTAATGAGACACCGGATGATGACGCGAAGGAAGCATGCAGAAATCTAGGTCAGGCCTTGAGTAAAAGTGTCTAATAGGTAAAAAAATGGGGTGGTCATCATGGCCGCCCCTGATTTTTTTCCTCCAGGTGTGTTCTTTCTTCACGAGCATTCTTTCTCCGGATCTGTTATTTCCCCAGATGCTTCTTGATCGCCTGAAAGCTGTCCGCGCTGATCACGTGTTCGATCCGGCAGGCGTCTTCCAGCGCGGTCTTTTCATTAACGCCAAGCTGCATCAGGGCGTAAGAAAGAATCTGATGCCGTTCGTAAATCATCTCGGCAATTTCTTTTCCAGAGGCTGTAAGCTGGATAAAACCTTCCTTTGAAACGACAATATGCTCCTGTTCGCGGAGATGCTTCATGGCAACACTGACACTTGGTTTTTTAAAACCAAGCTCCTCAGCGATATCAACGCCCCGCACAACGGGTTTTTTCTTACTTAAAATCAGGATCGTCTCCAAATAGTTCTCAGTTGATTCGTTTGATTTCATATATCATTATCCTTTTCTCATCATTCTTGAAAAAATATGTCTTAATATCTCAGGTGATTTGCCGCAAAATGCGCGTTATGTACGGTATCATCTCATACATCTATGCGCTCCTGCCTGCTGTTTCATTCAGATTATCATATTTGCGCTGTATATTCAAGAATTATAAAAAGGTGCAGATGCACCGAGACCATCACTTGTTACAGTTCACTCGCGCCATTCGTAAAACGCATCTTCGATGCTTCTCCAATTTAAAAGGAAAATCGTAGAATATGATATAAAAGATGCGGCTTTTAGACATTGTACAAAGCGGGAGATCAAGATACACTTTGAGTAATAAGAAGCGAAAAACAGGAGGTTATACTTATGGAATTTCAAGCAGAGTGGATTCAGCCGTCTAAGGATATGGGAAGTGTCTGTCCGGTCTTTAAGAAGGAATGGATGTCTGATAAAAAAGTAGAAAGAGCAGAGCTGATCCTGACGGCACTCGGTGTGTATGAGGCAGAGCTGAACGGAAAACGGGTCAGTGAATACGTTCTGGCTCCGGGCTGGACTGTTTATGATAAAAGACTGCAGTTCCAGAGATATGATATTACGGATGGAATAAAAGAGCAGAACATCCTGACTGTCACGGTAGGAAAAGGGTGGTTTCGATCCCCGATGCCGGGCTGGATGGAATCAGAGGATAAGACGAGACGCAAAGAGCAGCCCTGTGGCATTTTCGGAGAAGTGCATCTGCATTATGCGGATGGGAGCAGCGAAGTGATCCCCACGGATTTATCCTGGGAGTGTGCCCAGAGTGCCGTAAGATTCAGTGAGATCTATGACGGAGAAAGCTTTGATGCGGCTTATCAGGTGAATGCGTGGGAACAGGTTTCCACACTGGACTGGTCAAAGGACATCCTGATCGAACAGGAGGGGGAAGAAATCCGTGAAATGGAGCGGGTCGCTGCTAAATCTGTGTTCACAACTCCGAAGGGAGAAACCGTTGTGGATTTCGGTCAGGAAGTGACCGGATATGTAGAGTTTACGGTGGATGCTAAGAAGGGGGACAGAGTGCGGATCTTACACGGAGAAGTGCTGGATGCGGACGGCAGTTTCTATCGGGAGAATTACCGCAGTGCGAAGGCGGAGCTTACATATATCTGCCGGGACGGGGTACAGACATGGCATCCGCGCCTGACCTTTTTCGGATTCCGTTATCTCAAGCTCGCAGAATTTCCGGGCGGAGCAAAGCCGGAACAGTTTACCGCAATCGTAGTATATTCTGATCTGAAAAAGACAGGACATCTCAGATGTTCAGACCCAAAACTGAATCAGTTGTTTTCCAATATTTTCTGGGGACAGAAGGGGAATTTCCTGGATGTGCCGACAGACTGCCCGCAGAGAGATGAGCGCCTGGGATGGACGGGCGATGCACAGGTATTTGTAAAGGCGGCAAGCTATAACTATGATGTGGAGAAATTCTTTATAAAATGGCTGCATGACATGGCTGCGGATCAGAGAGCGGACGGAGCTGTGGGACAGGTGATCCCGGATTATCTTCCGGAGGGAAATCCCAGTGCTGCATGGGGAGACGCTGCAGTGATCTGTCCATGGCAGATCTATCAGACTTATGGGAATCCGAAGGTTTTGGCAGATCAGTTTGAGAGCATGAAGAAATGGGTGGACTATATCACCAGTGTTACAAAGGATGAATACCTGTGGACAGGCGGTGAACATTTCGGCGACTGGCTGGGGCTTGATGCACCGGCAGGCAGCTATAAAGGCTCCAGCCGGGAGGAGTTTATCGCGGCGGCATTTTACGCATATTCCACAGAGCTGGTTGTGAAGGCGGGGCATGTCCTGGGAGAAGACGTAGCCGCTTATGAACGCCTGTATGAAAATATCGTAAAAACATTCCGGGAAACATATCCGGTCTACTTAACCCAGACAGAGCATGTCCTTGCAGTGCAGTTCCATCTGGCAGAGAATCTGAAAGAAACAGCGGATGCGCTGGCGAAGATGGTGGAAAAGGACGGGGTGCAGATTCGGACAGGTTTTGTAGGAACCCCTTATATTCTCCATGTCCTCAGTGACTACGGACATTCAGATCTGGCATATTCTCTTTTGATGAGACAAGAGTATCCTTCCTGGCTGTATTCCGTGAATAAAGGAGCTACCACGATCTGGGAGCACTGGGACGGAATCATGGAGGATGGCAGCTTCTGGAGCATGGATATGAACTCCTTTAACCACTATGCATATGGGGCCGCAGCGGACTGGATCTATGAGAAAGCTGCCGGAATTCAGGTGGTAGAGGATGCACCGGGATTCGAAAAGGTGCGTATCGAACCGAAGCCTGATAGTCGTCTAAAGTGGCTGGAGGCATCCATTCAGACCAGACATGGAGAGATCAGTTCCCGCTGGACTTATGTAGATGGTGCAGTCAAATATGAGATCACCACAGCAGTTCCGGCGCAGATCGTGATAAACGAGAAAGTTCAGGATGTAACACCTGGGCGGTATACCTTCTGGGGATAAGTAAAAAAGACATCCCTCTCAAAGAGCCATTTCCTATGATTAGGAATTTCCTCTCTGAGAGGGAAGCTGATGAAATTTTTCTTTATATTTTTTATAGAAGAAAGTCGGGTTATTGAAGCCGCATTTTACAGCCGCCTCATTGATCCTCATGTCAGTGGTGTTAAGCAGTGTTCTGGCATGCTCGAGTCTCTTTTCCAGCGTGATCTCAGAATAAGATTTCCCGGTTTTCTTTTTTAACAGTGTGCTCAGATAATTCGGGGAATAATGAAATCTCTCTGCTAAAGCCGAGAGGCTGATATTTTCAATATTGGTTTCCAGATATTTCAGGATTTCCAGAATCTGTGTATCCTGCCTGCTGGTCTGCCCGTTGGTCTCATAATCAAAATCACGGACGAGCTTAATAAAGAGGATATTCAGATAATGGCTGACAGCTTCCCTGGAGCCGATACCGGGGAAAAAGGTTTCCTTCAGTATCTCGCAGATCACAGAGTGGATCTCATAAAATTCTTTATTTTTAAAGATAATATACTGTCTGTGGCTGGCGGTTTCGGAGATGACGTTTAGTATGAAATCTGTAATGATCCCCTTACTAAAAGAATTCAGAAGCAGCTTATCTCTGAAATATTTTTTCGTCATCAAAATATTAATAATAATATCGTCTGCACCAGTAGGCGCGATAGAATGGGGGACATCTGTATCGATCAGGCAGATTTCTCCCTTCTTTAATGTAACCTCCCGGCCGTCAATGACCTGCCGGAACTTCCCGCTGTAGACATAACTGATTTCCACAAAGTTATGGATATGTTCCAGAACCGGAATAAAACGCCCATGCAATGTGATTGCAAAGTCCTCATCTGCCGGGATGTGTCCGTCAAAAATATATACCTTATCCGAGCCGTTCATCTGATACTTCATATCTAAATAAGCATCGGATAGACGGCCGGTATTCAGATATTCTGATTCTTCAGGTTTGATCTGCCTTAAAAAGTCTTCCAAATTTCTGTCTGTCTGCATATCCGGGTATCCTTTCATAGAAAATGATAGAAAAGAAATGCTGTGAGGCATGGTGCTTCTTTTCAGCTATAATACCATAAAAAAGCGAAAAATCAAAGGAAAGAAGAACACGAATCCAAGCCATAAAACACGATTCTGTATTAACACTTTCCCCACCGAATCCTTTATATTGTCATAATAGGAAAATATAAGCCGGAGGAAGTAAGTATGATAAGTTTAGTACCAATGCCAAAGAAGATTAAAGAAGAACATGGGACATCTGCATCTACAGCCATGGAGCCGGAGCTGATCCGGGATGCGGCTATGGAGCCGGAGTATTACCGGCTCACAGTATCACCGGAAGGGATCACTATTCATGCCAGCGGCAGGGCTGGTTTTTTCTACGGGGAAAAGACTCTGGAGCAGTTAAGATTCCTTTCCCAGGGGGAGCTGCCCTGCGTAGTTATCGAAGATGGGCCGGCGTACCCGTACCGCTGTTTTCACATTGATACAGCCAGGCACTTTGTGGAATTCGAAGAACTGAAAAGAATGATCGAGGCTGCCGCCGCATTTAAACTGAACAAGTTCCATTGGCATTTTTCGGACGACCAGGGCTGGAGGATAGAATGCAGACGTTTCTCAAGACTTCATGAGATAGGGGCAAGGCGAAAGGGAGACCACTTTGGCCAGTGCCGGTCAGATGAGGAGGAGTTTTATTATTACACAAGAGAACAAGTGAAGGAGCTTGTGGAATTTTGTGCAGTGCGGGGAATCGAGATCATACCGGAGGTGGATATTCCGGGACATGTGACGGCCATTCTTGCGGCTTATCCGGAACTTTCCTGCACAGGAGAAGCAATGGAGGTGCGTACAGGCCCGGGGATTTTTGAGGAGATCCTCTGTCCGGGAAAGGAAGAAACATTTTCTTTCATTTTCGAACTGCTGGATGACCTGTGTGAGCTGTTTCCGGGGAAATATTTCCACATCGGGGGAGACGAGACTCCGAAGAC
Organism: Faecalicatena sp.; assembly: GCF_058819085.1. Classification (NCBI taxonomy): domain Bacteria; kingdom Bacillati; phylum Bacillota; class Clostridia; order Lachnospirales; family Lachnospiraceae; genus Faecalicatena; species Faecalicatena sp. The sequence goes on along the minus strand of NZ_JBZUUL010000002.1, from coordinate 195,525 downwards.
GAGATGGAAGGCATGCCCGTACTGTAAGAAACGGATGGAGCAGGAAGGATTATCTGATGTCAGGCAGTTACAGGGATATATGGCAAACCGGGCTGCAGCACATCTTAAGGAACTTGGCAGGACGGCTGTTGCATGGAATGAGGCGGCCATCGGAGGGAATCTAAGCCCGGAAGTCATGGTTCAGCTGTGGAATGACGATCCAGACGATCCATCCCTTCATGCATTGGGGGGGAGCTTGACGAGAACGGCAATGTGACAAGCCCGAATCAGGGGATCGGTGCCCGGATTATCCAGGCCGGCGGGGATGTGATCATGTCTAATATGCTGGGCAGCTATTGCGATTACCCACATGCTTTTATTTCAGCGGAAAAAGTATACAATGCGGCTGTGATCCCGCAGAAATGCGAGGACTTCCCGGAAAAAGCGAAAGAGCACGTTAAGGGGGTAGAATGTCTGCTCTGGACGGAGCATATCCGGACTGCTGAGAAATTAGAAGCCCTTGCATGGCCGAGATTTGCGGCGAAAGCAGAGATCGGATGGTGCGGGGAAGGAGATTACACGTATCAGGAATTTGAGCAGCGCATGCTGGGACTGTTCCCGTATCTTAAGAAACTGATCCCGAATGCCACAGACCCGGAGGGCTGGGTGCCCCAGGGTGAGCGTGCGGCAGCAGAGATGATGGAATTTGCAAAAAATTATACACAGGAAGAGATCGGCGGATACGCGGACGCACAAAAGGAAGTATAACGTTATCATGGAAGCCGCCTGCTTCCGTGCGAAAGGTGAAAATATTTTCAAAGAAAGAAGGATGTAAGATCATGAGGTACAGGATCAGAAAATATGAGGAAAGAGACCGGGCACAGGTGGAAGCAGTGTGTACCGGGACATTGTCCAAGGAGTATAAAAAGGAACCGATGCGCAGTGCGATGCTGGACGTATTCTGCCATTATTACATTGATCAGGAGCCACAGAACTGCTTTGTTGCAGCGGATGAGAACGACCAGGCTGCCGGCTATATTTTGTGTGCAGCGGATTTTAAGGAGTGGGAGAAGCAGTTTACTGAAAAATATATAGAAACTTCTGCAAATCCGGTCACAAAAATGATGGGGCAGGGAACCATAGAAGGCCTGAGAAAATATGCGGCAGAATATCCTGCACATCTGCATATTGACATTATGCCAGAGCATCAGAGACAGGGACTCGGAACGAGGCTTATGGATGCCTTGATGGAGCATCTTAAGAAACAGCAGATACCAGGGGTATGTCTCTGCGTGGCATCGGATAATGACATGGGGCAGAAGTTTTACCGGAAGTATGGCTTGGAAGAATTGGAACGAAATGAGCAGGAGATCGTGATGGGAAGCAGAAAACCGGGGGAAGAAAAATGCTTTGCGTTTAACCCATATCTGCCTTTTGACGAATGTATCCCGGACGGGGAACCGCATGTGTTTGGTGACCGGGTCTATATCTACGGATCCCACGACAGGGAAAATGGAACAAAGTTCTGTGAATTGGATTATGAGGTATTTTCAGCACCTGTCACGAATCTGGCGGATTGGAGAAGCGAGGGATGTGCATACCGCAAAGAGCAGGATCCTTCTTTCCCGGAAGAAGGGAATGCCATGTATGCGCCGGATGTTGTCAAAGGAAATGACGGGCGGTATTATCTGTACTACGCACTGGCGGGAGTGACCTTTACCGCACCCATCCATGTGGCGGTCAGTGATTTTCCGGCAGGACCGTTTACATATTACGGATGCGTGAGAAATCCTGATGGCACAGCCTTTACAAAGAATATCACCTTTGACCCGGCAGTTCTCAACGATCAGGGAAGAATCTGGCTGTATTACGGCTGGGCGCTGGCGTTTGACCCGAGGATGCTGGAAAATAAGACGCCGGACTTTGAAGAACAGCTGGTACAGGCACAGGTGCAGCTGTTTAGTAAGACGGAAGAAGAAGTCCGCAATACCCCGGGAGGAGTCATGGGGGCACATGTTGTGGAATTGGAGGATGATATGCTTACGGTTAAGGCCGAGCCGGTCAGAATCGTGCCGGGACAGGCAGAGGCACAGGGCACAAGCTTTGAAGGACATGCGTTTTTTGAGGCCAGCTCTATCCGCAGGATCAAAGATACCTATTACTTTATCTATTCCTCCCAGTGGCAGCATGAGCTGTGTTATGCAACAAGCAAAAGGCCGGATGGGGATTTCAAATACGGTGGTGTGATCATCTCCAACGGTGACATTGGGTATCAGGGAAGAAAAACAGAAGATCGTCTGGCGGCAACCGGAAATAATCATGGCAGTATTGAATGTATCAATGGGGAGTGGTATATTTTCTATCATAGGCAGACTCACAAGAATACATTCAGCAGACAGGGGAGTGCAGAGAGGATCCGGATTCTGCCGGACGGCAGGATCCCTCAAGTGGAGATGACGAGCTGCGGGCTGAATAAAGGTCCCCTTCCGGCAGAAGGATGTTACCCTGCATATATAGCATGCAATCTAACAAATGGGAGCATGCCTGCGATCGGACCGGAAGGAACGGATCAGGAAAACCCATATCTGACCAATGATGGAGTGGAACATTTTATTGAAGATATTTCAGAGGGAACACTCATCGGTTACAAATATTTTGCATTTTCCGGGCAGACAAAATTGACACTGCGGTTCAGAGGAGACGGGGAAGGCGCATTTGGAATCTATGCCGATGAGGAACTTCTCGGAAAAACAGAAGTGAAAAAGAGTGATGACTGGACAAATGTTACCGTAAAGATCCAGGCAGAAGGAACACACGCCCTTTTCTTCCAATATGAGGGAAGTGGCAGAGTTCAGCTGCTGGACTTTACATTTTGTAAGTAAAATTTTTGTGAGTAGAAAACATAATCAATGAATCATAATTTTACGAAAACAGTTATAATAGATAAAAAGACCTCTTTGCTATAATGACCTCAGCTTAGCGGAGAAAAACATTTGAAAAAGATTACCAGGGAGGTCATTATGGGAAAAAGTAAGAAGAAACAAAGGGATCCGAATAAGGTCGGTGCTGGAAGGATGCTCGCGTGGAATGCAAGGGCCGCATCCACCGGCATCCAGATGCTGATGGCAGGCTATCTGCTGATCTACTGCACCAATGCGCTTGGCATGGATGCAAAGCTGGTGGGAACACTGCTGATGTTCTGTAAGCTGGCGGACGGTGTGACAGATTTATTTGCGGGTTATATCGTTGACAGGACGAATACGAAGTGGGGGAAAGGAAGACCTTATGAGTGGTGTATCATAGGTCTTTGGCTTTGTACCTGGCTGATGTTCACTGTGCCTACAAGCGCAGCCCTGCCTGTGAAATGCATCTGGATCATCATCAGTTACACACTGGCTCAGTCGGTATTCTATACATTTTTGAATGCTAATGGTACCGTATACATGGTACGTGCATTTAATAATGAACAGGTTTATGTAAAGCTGAGTTCTATCGGCGGGATCATCGTAACACTGATGGTCGTAGTATTTAACGTGATCTTCCCGATCTTCGAGGCAAAGGTCATCAATGACGCTGCAGGCTGGAGTAAAATGATTGCATGCTTTGCAATTCCACTTGCGGTCATCGGTATGATGCGCTTTATCTTTATCAAGGAAGATCAGCATGTGGACAGCGGACAGACAGAAGCGGTCAGGGTAAAGGATATCCTGATTCTGCTTAAGAGCAACAAGTATATTTATATTGTATCAGTTGCGGCCTTTGTGGCAGCAGTATTGGGAAATCTGGGTGTATCACAGTATTACTTTATGTACATTGTAGGAAATCTTGAGATTAGTGGTGTACTTAGTGCAATCTCTGTGCTGGCAATGCCGACGATGCTGTTGTATCCATTGCTGTTAAAGAAAATGTCCATACCGAGGATGATCCAGATTTTTCAGGTATTCTATTTGATTGCCGGTGTACTGAACTGGATTGCGGGAAGCAACCTGACTTTGCTGGTCACAGCGGCTATTTTTGCAGGAATTGCGAACCTGCCAAACGCTTACATGAGTGGGATTTTGATCGTAGACTGTGCTGACTACAATGAATGGCAGGGACGTCAGCGCATGGAGGGTACCTTAGGCTGCCTGGTCGGGTTTGCCAACAAGATCGGTTCCGCATTTGCTACCTTCCTGTTAGGCGCTATGCTGTCTGCATCAGGATTTGATGGCACACTGGCTGTACAGCCGGACACGGCAATCGGTATGATTCGGTTTTTGTTTGCTTTGATGCCGGTTATATTCTCTGCGATCATCGCCATTGTATTTGGGTTCTGGAAAATGGATAAGATCAAACCCCAGATGCTAAAGGAAATTGAGGAGCGCAGAGCAGAGAAAATAAATGCTGCGCAGCCGGTCGAGTAATGCCACGATCAAGCTATGCCAATAGATAGGAGCTGGAATATGCATTTAAAAAGAGGAATTAAGATCATTGATTTTTTGAAGGAAGTGCAGGGTTGTAAGGATGAGGTACTCTTTACGACCGATGAGGGGGATATCCTGAACCTGAATTCGGTGCTGTCCAGATATATTTTTGTGACCATAACAGAGAAGCCGGAGCTTTTGTTTAACGCAGAAATTGTATGCAGGAAGAAGGAAGACCAGGAGCGGCTGGTAGAATTTCTGACGACATAGAGGAGGATATCAATGGAGCTTGAGAACATATCTGGGCGGATCGCCTGTTTTCGGGAATTGCTTATAAGCGTACATAATATTTATCTGACGGAATTTGATAAAAATTTCGAGATCATCAGCGGGAATTATCCGAACCCCGAGATGCTGCCTTTGTTTCTGATGAGCGATGAAGATATTCGGGTGAATCCGGGGTGTATGGATGAGATGGTCGGCGAGGAGATTCTGAATAAGAGGTCAGGCCCGCTGGTGTTTATGAATGAGCTGGGAATGACCTGGATGTCTGATATGGTGATCATAAATGGCAGGATCGAAAGAAATTATCTTTTGGGCCCGATCTTTCTGGATGATTATTCTCTGGAAAAGATTCAGAAGGAAGTCAGCCGCCTCAAGCCGTCGGTTGCCACAAAGCACCGTTTTATGGAGCTCATATCAGATTTTCCGGTCATCAGCCTGCACCGTTTTTTCGAATATGGAATTATGCTTCATTGCTGTATCACCGGGGAGCGGATCTCCCACAAAGACTTTATTTATCCACAGCTGGAATCACAGGCGGACGAGGATGAGATGCTTAAGGAACGGCATGGCATCTTTATGGTGGAGAACGAGATCCTTAAGCTGGTGGAAGAGGGCAATATGGAATATGAAAAGGAGATGGAGCGCTATATAACCCAGGGTAATATCGGGAAGATGGCTCAGGGGGATGCGGTTCGTGACGGGAAAAACCTTGTGATCATATTTACCGCCCTCTGTGCAAGGGCCGCCATTAAAGGCGGTATCTCCTCCGAGATCGCATACCATTTAAGAGCTCATTATATCCGGACTGTGGAACGCTCAGAAACCCTTGGCAAGGTAAACGAGATCTGCCAGGCAATGCTGGGGGATTTTGTGAGAAGAGTGCATAAAACAAAGATTTTGTCCGGGGAATTGTCGCCGCAGATTAAGGCGGCCTGTGACTATATCTGCCTTCATTTGAATGAAAAGGTGGAGATCCACAAGCTGGCAGGGATGCAGGGGTATACGGATTATTATTTCAGCACTAAATTCAAAAAGGAAACCGGAGAGAATGTCCATGATTACGTGAACACAAAGCGGATCGAGCGGGCAAAGGATTATCTGACAGATACCAATATGGGAATTCAGGATATCTGTGATGAGCTTGGATATAATTCTCTGAGCTATTTCGGCAAGGTGTTCCGTCAGGCAGTGGGAATGTCTCCCGGGGAATACCGCCAGATCAAATATCAAAATAGAAAATGAAATGTTGACAACAAACACGACTCCGTGATAACAGACAAGGAGTCGTGTTTGTTATTATATACGGGTAATATCTCCGCAAAGCAGATGGAAGTATTGATATAAAGGAAGGAGCAGATATGAGCAGTAACAAAACGATTTATAAGGCAATGGACGACCCAATGTGGCAGAATCCATATATTGATCAGGAAGAGGAACAGACAAGGATTCTTTTAGACGGAACAAAGCTGACTTATCATTATGTACATGGCGGCTTTACAGATACAGGGGTGAAGTTCCTCTTCTGCATGCCCCCTAAAGAAAACTACAAGGGACGTTTTTTCCAGTATTTGTCCCCATTTCCGGGACCGGATGAGGAAATAGCATCCCTGTCTCTTTCCGGAGAGGATGACAGGATCGCATTTGCACTTAGTCATGGAGCCTATTATGTGGAGAGCAATATGGGATCTTTGAGTGCATTTGGCGGGGGGACAGATCCTGCGCTGACCTGGAAATCCAGCGCGGCAGCAGCAGAGTATTCCCGAAAATGGGCGATGGAATTCTATGGAACCGGACGGCCCTATGGTTATGTCCACGGAGGCAGCGGCGGAGGATATAAGACCATGGCATGTATTGAGAACACAAATGCCTGGGACGGAGGGCTTCCGTTTGTCATCGGCTCGCCCTATTCCCTGCCCAATTCCATTTCTCTGCATGTGCAGGGACAGCGTGCACTGCGCAGAGTATTTGGCAAAATCGTGGATGCTCTGGATGCAGGGGGCAGCGGCAATATGTATGAGGGCCTGAATAAGGACGAGGCTGCCATGTTAAAAGAAATCACGGCAATGGGATTTCCACCGATGGTATGGTATCCGGAGGCCTGGGGGATGAAAGATCCCGGATCTCTGCCGGTTCTCGCGCCAAGCGTTAAGATGGCAGATCCACAGTACTTTATAGATTTCTGGACGAAGCCGGGATATCTGGGCAGTGATGAAAAAAGCAGTGCATATAGCGACCGCCTGGTATTTTCCACGAGGGTGTCAGCAGTACATTTAGATACACAGGAGGAAAACAGGAACTGTGAGAGCGGCAACGATGTGGACGGTGCCTGGAAAAAACAGGCGGTGGACGGAGAGCGTTACTGGCTCGAGGTGGAAAAGCTGCCTGAGGGGGACGATCTTTATCTGGAAGGTGTGAATCTCCGCTTTGAGAGTGGGGCGCTAAAAGGCCGGGAACTTGCCATGGGGAAAATGGTGAGAAGGCAAAATCAAGAGGGAGGCTGTCTGACGCTTGGAATGTGCGTTAATATAGAAGATCTGGAAGGTCTGCTCTTACAAGTGCAGCCCGGGGATGAACTGACAATGGATAATTCGGATTATATCGCCCTGCAGTCCTATTACCGGCACCAGGTTCCGGATGATAAACTGGCGCATGCATGGGACCAGTTCCGGGATCAGGAAGGAAAGCCTGCTATCCCCCAGCGCAGGAATGTGTTTGGGATCGGATTTAACGGGACAGGAACCACTCAGGACGGTGATATTCAGTGTAAAGCGATCACGATCCAGTGCCTGATGGATGAGTCCACCTTCCCCTGGTGTGCGGACTGGTACCGGGAGAAGATCAAGGAAGCGAAGGGCAGTGATGAGGACTACAGGCTTTACTATATGGAGCGGTGCATGCATGGAAATGTATCAAGTCTACGTAATCAAATGGTTACCAATTATATCGGTGCGCTGAACCAGGCAATGCTGGATCTCAGCGACTGGGTAGAGAGAGGAATCGAGCCTCTTGAGACTACGGTTTATCAAAATGTAGATAATCAGATCATCCCGGCAGAGTCAGCGCTTGAGAGAAAGGGCATTCAGCCAGTGGTTAATCTTCTTGCAAATGGGGAGGCGTGTGCAAGGGTAAAGGCAGGGGAGATGGTGATATTCACGGCAGATGCCCAGTGCCCTCCTGGAGCGGGAAAGATTACGGCCCTGGATTTTGAGCTTTCAAATAAAATGGTAATCTCACAGAACGGAGATGGACAGGAAGCGTTCAAAACAAAGGGAAATGTCCGTCCATATGAAAAGGAGGGATTGAACTGTGCCACTGCAGAAGTGTGTTTTCGTTATGATGTGCCGGGAACCTATTTTGCAGCGGTGGAGGTCTGCGCAAACCGCAGCGGGGATGCGCAGGATCCATTTACACAGGTGAGAAACCTGGCCCGGGCGCGGGTCATCGTTGAATAAAGTGCCTATTCCTGCTGGATCTGAAAGACTTCCGACTGGTATCTCGTCCGGTATTCTCCCAAAGTCATGTGTACATTTTTCTTAAACTGTACGCCCAGGTGGCTTTGGGAGGAAAAACCGAGATAATTGGCGATCTCGCTGTAAGTATAATTCGAGTAGATCAGCATGTTCTGTGCTAACTTTATTTTCTCCTTTAATACAAACTGTAAAATGGTCTGTCCTTCTTGTTTCTTGAACAGCCCGGACAAGTAGTTCGGATTCAAGTGCAGTGCATCTGCGATCTCCTGTACCGTCAGCTTTTCGTGAAGATGGGAAAAAATATACTTTTTGCAGTGTTCGATGTGGGGAGAGGCTTTTAGCCTTTTCTCACTATTTTTATAGCTGTTTGCTTCGATGACCAGTTCGGTATAGCGGCGTTCTGCCCGGTGCGCCAGCTGTCCTAAAACGGCTTGCTCACTGCAGTCCTCGATTTGCTGGATATAACTGTCGCATAAGGAATATGCGATCTCCGGGTGCAGCCCTCCCCGGATCGCGGCACGGCTTGCAAAGGCCACGAGAATGATGCACAGGTTCTTGATATTGCGGGTCCTGTCTACGGAGAGTGTCCCATAGGATTCAGGCTGGATCTCTTCCCAGCAGCTCTCCAGCATTTCTAAGTCTCCGGTCTCAATACTTCTCATTTCGCGCAGTTCCTCCTCGTAGGAATTGTGCATCTGTTGTTCTTCCTGATTATTGAAAATGATATTCGAATATCTCTGTTGAACCTCGTGTTCCTGCTTTAAACTTTCCTTTCCAGGTAGGAAAGCTTTGGCTTTGGACGGGGGATTCGGTCTGTTCATAGGAACCTCCATAAACGCCGCATGGCTGAATCGTTGTCTAAAAGGAGTATAACACAAAATAAGTGAGAAATCTAATATTGTGATGAGAAATTTGATATAGGTTAGGGCGGACAGCTTGTATACTATCGAATCAGAGAGATACAAGATTAGAGGAAGGAGCAGATTATGGAAAAGAGATTATTTTGTGATGAGTGGCTGTTTGGTCAGGAGGGAAAACCAAAAAGAATGATATCCCTGCCCCATGATGCAATGCAGGAGCAGGGGCGTGAGGCAGATGCACCATCCGGCAGCGGAGGGGCTTTTTTCAAAGGCGGGACCTATACATATGAAAGGAAATTCCGGGCGCCGAAGGAATGGGAAGAGCAGGAGGTATTCCTGGAATTCGAGGGGGTGTACCCGGGAGCTGAGGTTTTTCTCAATGAGGTAAAGATCGGCGGCTGTAAATACGGTTATACGCTTTTTTGGGTACCGCTAAAAGGGCTTCACTATGATGCATACAATGATCTGAGGGTGGAAGTGGATAACAGTCAGCTTCCCAACAGCAGATGGTATTCCGGAGCAGGGATTTACCGCCCTGTCTGGCTGGTGCTGGGAGGAAAGGAGCATATTGAACCGGATGGAATCCGTGTGACCACACTTTCTTATGAACCTGCGGAAGTTCTGGTTGAGGTCAGGCATACAAAAGCAGAGTTTAGTGAGGAGGATATCCGGGTCGAATTATTTTACCAGGGAGATAAGGTGGCAGAAGGAACAGGGGCGAAGGCAAAGTTTACCATTTCTGACGCGCACCTTTGGGATGCAGACTCACCAGAGCTTTATGACTGTGTCGTTACACTAAAAGACAGGGAACACGTGTTAGACAGCCAGGATACATCCTTTGGGATCAGGAAGATAGAGTGGTCAACAAAAGGATTCCAAGTCAACGGAAAAACAGTTTTACTAAAGGGCGGCTGCATCCATCATGACAACGGAATTTTAGGAGCCAGGTGTTTCGAGACCTCTGAGCGTCGCCGGATCAAACGGTTAAAGGAGGCGGGCTTTAATGCGGTCCGTTCTGCACACAATCCGATGAGCCCTGCAGCACTTAAAGCATGTGATGAGCTGGGGATGTATGTAATGGATGAAACCTGGGATATGTGGAATGTCCAGAAGAATCCCTTTGACTACGCAAAGAATTTTATGGAGCATTACGAAAAGGACATTCAGGCGATTGCGGCAAAAGATTATAACCATCCGTCCGTGATCATGTACTCCATCGGCAATGAGGTCACAGAACCCGCCAAACCAGAGGGGCAGGAGCTGGCAGAGAAGATCATGAGGAAAATGAAGGAGGAAGATCCCACAAGGCCGGTGACCGCGGGGATCAATCTGACCCTTTTGATGTTGTCTGTGATGGAGAATAACCCTATGGAATCCGGTGCGGTACCGGAAATGGGGGAGATGAACAGCACTCTTTACAACCAGATGATATCCGAATTCGGAAAAAGCATGACCATGGCTGCCGCCACAGAAGAGGCGGACAAGGTCTCATCCCCGGTACTTAACCTGCTTGATATTGCGGGGTACAACTATGCCATCAGCCGGTATGAGACGGAACAGGAGGTACACCCGGACCGTATCATCGTCGGGACGGAGACGTATGCATATGACCTGGCGAGAACATGGAAGCTGGTGGAACAGTACCCTTATGTGATCGGGGACTTTATGTGGACCGCATGGGATTATCTCGGAGAAGTGGGGATCGGTTCCTGGTCCTACGGTGTACAGGATATGGGCTTTACGAAAAATTACCCGTGGCTTCTTGCAGATACCGGAGCCTTTGACATCCTGGGAAATGAGAATGCTGAGGCAGGAATGGCTTTGGTGGTCTGGGGCAGCAGAAAGACTCCTTATATCGGTGTCTGCCCTGTCAATCACCCGGGTGTGATGCCGAATAAAGCAATCTGGCGGGGCAGCAACGCTCTTCCATACTGGTCTTACCAGGGATGTGAGGGAAATGAAGCCGAGATCGAGGTTTATAGTACTGCATATGAAGTGGAGCTGTTCCTGAACGGGACATCTGTTGGAAGAGAAAAAACAGAAGATTGTAAGACTGTGTTCCATACCTGCTATGAATCAGGGGAATTAAAGGCCTGCGCATACAATGAGGATGGTTCCTTTCACTCAGACAGCAGGCTGGTTTCAGCGGATGAACACACACAGATCCGTATCTCTCAGGAGGAAGAGAAGGCAGGGCCGGATGGGATTTTGTATCTGGACATTTCCCTGACCGGAGAAAACGGAGAGATCGAATGCAACAGAGACACAAAACTGAGACTGCGTGTTGAGGGCGGAGAATTGCTGGCATTCGGAAGTGCCAATCCGAAAACAGAGGAAGATTTTCTGTCAGGGGAATATACCACCTATTACGGCAGAAGCCTGGCGGTGGTGAAGGTACAAAAGGAACCGCTATATATTGAGGTGTCAGGAGAGGGGCTTAAGACTGTGAGTAAAGTCATCTGCGCAGTAAAATAATCTGACCGGACAATAGTACAGATAACAGACCAGATAAGTAATCATACAACAGATCATACAACCGATCAGATAAGTAAAAGGAAACGAGAGGATAACGAGGAGTTCAGGAGGTTATATAATGGGAAACTGGGAGTTTCGACAATTATCAAAGCCTGTCTTTGATTCCAGGATCAAGACGGATGAGATTAAGAACAGGGAACGCTGGATAGGGTATTTTTTAGGCCCGGCTCTGGTAGCGACCCTGTATTGTTCAGTCAGCGGGAGCTATCTGAACAGCTTTTATACCGATGTACTTCACCTTGGTGGTGTGGCGGCGGGAGTTTTTTTATCGCTTATGCCGGTCATTTCTAAGATCTTGGATGCTGTTACGAATATCATCATGGGACGTATTGTGGATAATACAAAGTCAAAACAGGGGAAGGCAAGACCCTGGATCCTGGTATCCGGGCCGTTGATGGCAGTTTCAACGATCTTTCTGTTTTTGGTGCCCGCGTCGAATACGACGGTGACTGCGATCTGGGTAACATGCAGCTATAATTTGTTTTTCTGTATTTCTTATACCATGTATAATTTAAGTAACGTGATCACGCTGCCGTTGTCCACACGCGACAATAAAAAGCGCGATACCCTGGCAATCGCCCAGTCTATGGGGATCAATATGGTTCCCGGATTCATTCTGGCAGTGCTTTATCCTGCCGTTGTACTTCCTTATATGGGAGTGGATCAGAGCCGCTGGATTAAGATGATGGCGCTTATCTCCCTGCTGGCTGTTGCAGGCACGCTTTTACAGTATTTTTTTACGAAAGAACGTGTCACAGAGGAGGGGGCAGACAGGGAAGAGACAGAAGAACAGTCCGTGTCCCTGAAAGAGCAGATCAAAGGATGCCTTTCCAGTAAGTACTGGGTCATGATTATTGCAGTATTGTTTATCTACAATCTGTGCAATACGATCAGTGTCAACTCTATGCTATATTATGCCAACTGGGTTGTGGGCACGTACAACGATGGTAAGACGCTCGCGTTGCTGAACATTATCGGACAGGCACTGTTAGGACCCGGAGTCGTGGTGATGTGGCCGCTGGTAAAGAAATTCGGCAAACAGAAGATCTATGTAGTCTGCGGTGCAATCGCAGTGGCCGGAGGAGTCTTTGGAATGCTCAATGCCTATAGTCTGCCCATGGCATTAGCGGCACTGACCATCCGATCGATCGGGGCGCTTCCGATGACCTATGTTACCTTATCAGTACTGGCAGATGCGCTGGATTATGTGGAGTGGAAGTGCGGATACCGATGTGACGGATTTTCTTCTTCCATCTATAGTATCATCATCACGGTTACGGCAGGGCTTGGAATCGGGATTCTGAACATGGGGCTTTCCCTGACCGGCTATGTGGCGCCGTTAGCTGACGGCAGCTGGGTGGCACAGTCTGAGACGGTGCGGCGTTTCCTTACCTTTGGGACTTTTGGAGTGCCGGCTGTCGGAATGGTAGTTATGACGATTATATTTGCAATGTTTAATCTGGAGAAGAAGCTGCCTTTGATCCATGAGGAGATCAGGAAGCGGAAAGGACTGTAAAAAATCATGTGTATCTTTTCTCATTTATTAATTAAGTACAGTCCGAACATACAGATCGCGATGCCTGCGATTTTCTGCAGAGTGATGGCCTCATGATAAAACAAATAGCCGATCACGATCAGACACACGGTTAAAAGGGAGCTGTGGACAAGCTGTCCGACACTGATGTTCCAGCCCGCTTTATACATATAGATGGAACCTGCCTCCAGCCCCACAACTGCGAGGCCTAAAACAAAACTGCTCCAATTCAGCTTGTGGTATTCCTGGATCAGACTTCCGCCATGATTCAGGATAAAATACAATACCCCGGAAATGACTGTACCTACGGCGTATGTGACTGTCAGCGCAGCGAGCGGATGAATCCCGTTCGGTGTTGATTTGGAACAAATATGGTAAAAGATATTTGATAATACAATCAGAAAAATCGGCCAATACATTTGCAACATTTTACTCACACTCCTATATGATTTGGTTTGAAAATAAAGTTTCCTATGTCATAAAAAAAGGCAATCAGAATAGCCTGATTGCCGGTAGGTGCTCACCCATGAAAAATATTTTATCATAGAGATATGAAAAAATCAATTTTATTTTTCTTCTCTTTTTTAGTTGAGGTTCGGTTGAGGTTCGGCCTGTATCTTAGGTGAGACAAGGAGAGTGAATATATGCTGCAGATTAAAAATATAAGCAAAAAGTATAAAACAGGCGACTTGATACAGACTGCCCTGAACGATGTCAGTTTGAACCTCAGGGATAACGAGTTTGTCGCAATCTTAGGACCCAGTGGTTCCGGGAAGACGACACTTTTAAATATCATCGGCGGGCTGGACAGATATGACAGCGGGGATCTGATTATCAACGGCATTTCTACAAAAAAGTACAAAGACCGTGACTGGGATTCCTACCGGAACCATACGATAGGTTTCGTATTCCAGAGCTACAACCTGATTCCCCATCAGACGATACTGGCAAATGTGGAGCTTGCCCTGACGATTTCCGGTATCAGCAAGGCAGAGCGCAGGAAACGGGCACGGGAGGCATTGATTCAGGTCGGATTAGGAGAGCAGGTACACAAGAGACCCACCCAGATGTCCGGCGGGCAGATGCAGAGAGTCGCCATTGCCAGGGCGCTGGTGAACAACCCGGATATCGTGCTGGCCGATGAGCCGACCGGAGCGCTTGACAGCGAGACCAGCCTTCAGGTGATGGAGCTTTTAAAAGAGGTGGCGAAAGACCGTCTTGTCGTGATGGTCACACATAACCCGGAGCTGGCTGACCAGTACGCGAACCGTATCGTAAAGCTAAAGGATGGGACGATTCGTTCGGATTCGAATCCATATGAAATAGAAGAGGAACATCTCAAAGAGCCGGAGCATAAGAACATGGGGAAATCCTCCATGTCCTTTTTGACGGCACTGTCTCTGAGCTTTAACAATCTGCGGACGAAAAAAGCAAGGACGCTTCTCACCGCCTTTGCCGGTTCCATCGGAATCATCGGAATCGCACTGATTCTGTCGCTGTCCACAGGGGCAAATGACTACATTCAGTCCGTGGAGGAGGAGACGCTGTCTGAATATCCGCTGCAGATCCAGAGCACCGGCCTTGACATTTCCTCGCTGATGGTGGGCAACACAGGAGGTTTGGGAAAGGAGGAAGACGGGGACATCCATGTCGTACAGATGGTGACGGATATGTTCTCCACCATGAATTCTAATGATCTGGAATCCTTAAAGGAGTATCTGGACAGCGGGGACAGCGGGATGGAGGCCTATACGAAAGCGATTGAGTACACGTACAACAGTGTTCCGCAGATTTACCGTCAGGATGATGATACAATCCGCCAGGTGAATCCGGATAAGTCCTTTGATTCGCTCGGCTTCGGCTCTTCCTCCGGCTCCAACAGCATGATGTCATCGATGATGAGCACGGATGTATTCTATGAGATGCCGGAGAATGCCTCACTGTACGAAAATCAGTACGATGTAAAAGCCGGACGCTGGCCTGACAGCTACAACGAATGTGTGGTCGTGCTGAACGGTAACGGTAGTATCAGCGATTTTATGCTGTATACGCTCGGGCTGAGAGATGCGATGGAACTGGATGAAATGATTCAGCAGTTTATTAACGAAGAAACAATCCAAACTCCTGACAATATGGGTTCTTATACTTATGAAGATATCCTGGGAACAACCTTCAAGCTGGTAAACAGTTCGGATTATTATGAGTATGACAGCGAGCATAAAGTCTGGACGGATAAGACAGACAACAAAGAGTATATGAACAGGCTGGTGGAAAACGGGGAAAATCTAAAGGTGGTCGGTGTCGTTAAGCCCGCTGAGGGAGCAAACGGATCTGCACTCAGCCCGGGAATCGGCTATCCGGTATCTCTGACACAGCATGTAGCAAAGCAGGCGAAGAACAGCAGGATTGTTCAGCAGCAGATCGCAGATCCAAACGTGAATGTGTTTACAAATGAGCCGTTTTCTGAGGCCGGCAGCAGTCAGAATCCGCTGGACATGGATTCTCTGTTTACGGTAGACACGGAGGCCATACAGAATGCCTTCAAGTTTGACGAGAATGCCCTGTCCGGAGGGCTGACTGATTCGATGGATCTGTCCGGGGCTTTCCAGATGGACGAAGATTCCCTTGACCTCTCCGGCATGATAAACCTGGGAGATATGAATCTTACGCTTCCTGAAATGGAAGGCATCAGTCTGGAAAGCCTTTTGAGTGGGCTGAACCTGACGGTTTCCGGTGAAAATATGGAACAGCTGGTGAACGGACTTCTAAAGGGGTATCAGGACTATACCGCAGGAAATCCGCAGGCAGATTATACGAAGCTGGGCGATGCTGTCTTTTCGTATCTGGCATCCGGGGAAGTGCAGGACATTTTAACAGAAAATATTAAAAAGATGATTCAGGAGAACGGCGGCGGTGTCACCGTTTCTGCCGAACAGCTTCAGGCCATGGCGGCGGAGCTTATGACCGGATATCAGGCATATGCGGCCGAACAGGGATATACAGATTCAGAAAGGTTTGACGAATATCTGATAGAATATCTCCAGACAGCAGGGGCACAGGAAATCCTTACCCGCTGGAGCTCTGAGATTTTCCAGAATAATGTGGACATATCAGTTACGGCTGAGCAGATTCAAAAACTGGCCTCTGAGATTGCGGACGGATATCAGCAGTATGCAGCGGCTAACAACCTTCCGGATCCATCCATGATGGGACAGTATTTTATGGATTACTTAAATACGGATGCCGGCAGAAAGCAGCTTTCCGATGGCATCTACAGCATGGTAGATGTAAACAGCCTGGAGACGCAGATTTCCACTGTCATTCAGGAATATATGCAGAAAACGATGGGAAGCTTCACCGAGGCGATGTCACAGACGCTGGAAACACAGATGTCCTCTCTGATGGAGCAGATTGTCACCCAAATCAGCCAAAATCTGGAGGGGGCACTTCAATCCATCATGACTCAGGCCGGAAATCAGCTTCAGAGTGCAATGGGCGATGCCATGCAGATTGACGAGACGGCGTTTGCGAAAGCCTTTCAGATGAAGATGGACCAGAACGAAATGTCTGAGCTTCTGATGTCACTTGTATCCACAGAAGGAGCTACCTATAAAGGAAATCTGGAAAAACTCGGGTACGTGGATTTCAGCCAGCCCACCGGAATCAACATCTATCCGCTGGACTTTGAGAGCAAGGAGCATGTCGTTTCGATTCTGGATGACTATAACACCCGGATGGAGGATGAAGGAAAAGACGAGCAGGTCATCTCGTATACGGATGTTGTGGGAACGATGATGTCCTCGGTAACGGATATTATCGATATTATCAGCTATGTGCTGATTGCATTCGTGGCGATTTCCCTTGTAGTTTCCTCGATCATGATTGGGGTTATCACCTATATCAGCGTGCTGGAGAGGAAAAAAGAAATCGGGATCCTGCGTGCTATCGGAGCGTCGAAGGGAAATGTCTCCCAGATCTTTAATGCAGAAACCTTTATCATCGGGCTCTGCGCCGGGGGTATCGGGATTATGCTGACGCTGCTGATTCTGATTCCGGGAAATGCGCTGATCCACCACCTTGCAGACTCCACTGCCATCAGTGCAGTTCTGCCCGTACCGTATGCAGTCATATTGATACTGCTCAGCGTGCTGCTGACGATACTTGGCGGGCTGATTCCATCCAGCAAGGCGGCAAAGAACGATCCGGTGACGGCGCTTCGGGTGGAATAAAAATCTAATATCAGAAATGCCGGCATCTTATGCCGGCATTTCTATTATCCTTCCTCCGGCAGTGTCACGGTGAAAGCGGTTCCTTTCCCGACTTCGCTGGAAACCTCGATCGTTCCGTTATGCAGGTCCACGATCCGTTTTGCCAGCGTCAGCCCCAGCCCGTTGCCGGCTCCGGTGCGGGAGGTATCTGCCTGATAGAACCTCTCGTATATTCGTTTCTTTGTCTCCTCATCCATGCCGATGCCATTGTCTGCGATGGAAACAATGATATTGTCCTGTTCTTTGCGCAGAAGAATTCGTATCTGTCCCTGTTCTGATACGAATTTAATGGCGTTTCCCAGGATATTCTGCCACACCTGCATGAGCAGTTCCTTGCTGCCGCTGTAATCCACGGAGCAAAGGTCGATATCCAGATCCAGATCCTTCGCCGTCCACTGTGCCTCGAAGAGTAAAATCACCTCCCGGAGCTGTTCATCCAGAGAATAACGCACTTTTTTAATTACAATCTCCTGATTTTCGAGCCGGGCCAGCAATAGAATATTACCTGTCAGTGAGGAGAGGCGTTTTGTGTTTAAGAGGATTCTCTGTGTATATTCGGCCCGCTTTTCTTCGGCCAGGGATTTCTGCTGTAAGAGTGTCACATACCCCTCAATCGCAGACAGCGGCGTTTTGAATTCATGGGAGACATTTTCAATGAAGTCTTTTCTAAAAATCTCCGTATTTGCCAGCTCCTTTACCATGACATTAAAGTTATGGGCCATAGAGCTTAATTCTGTGACGGGGATATCTTCGTTTAACCGGACAGTATAATTACCCTTTACCACTTCCTTTGTCGCTTCATTGATTGCAAGAATGGAGTCTAATGGACGTTTTCCAGCCAGACGTGAGGCAATGGTTCCGACGATGACGCTGACGATACCGGATATGACAAAAATCAGCCCGCCCTTCGGGTCGCGGATGATTCCCATATTCAGCAGAATCATTGTCAGGAGTCCCATTAAAGCCATTGTGATAGTCAGTACAATGAAAACTAAAAAGGAAAACACAACAGTTGCCCTGAACGGATGTTTATTCATGCTGTTTCTTCACCGCCTTATACCCAAGTCCGCGGACCGTCACGATATCAAAATCAGGGTTGTTTTTGAATTTCTCCCTCAGACGGCTGATGTGGACATCCAAAGTATGAGAATCCGTCTCCGAGTCGATTCCCCAGATTTCCTCCATAATCTGCCTGCGGGTAAAAATCCGGTTGGGAGAAGCAACGAGTTTAAAAAGCAGCAGGAATTCCTTTTGCGGCAGCTCTGTCTTTGAAGAACCGCACCGGACAGTCAGCGTATCGCAGTCGAATTCGGTGGTGCCAAGCCGGGTCTTTCTCTGGCTGACAATCTGTGACCGCCGAAGCAGCGCCTCCACCCTCCAGACCATTTCATTTACATCAATGGGCTTGACCATGTAGTCGTCAGTGCCGGAGCGAAAGCCTTCCTGCTTATCGGCCGGATCCTCTTTTGCGGTGATCATAAGAATCGGCATCGTGTATTTTGCCTCCCGTATCGCACGAGTCATTTCGAAGCCGTCCATGACGGGCATCATGACATCGGATATGATTAAATCCACATATGTATTGTCCAGAATATCAAACGCATTCATCCCGTCTGTCGCGGGGATGGCGGTGTATCCGTTCTCGGTCAGGACCGTACAGAAAAGGTCCCGCAGTTCTTTGTTGTCTTCCACTACTAAAATCTGAAACATCTTCTTCACCTCCGGATTTTATTGTATCACAGGTTTTGCCCTTAGATAGTGAGAAGTTTACACTTATAATCTCAAATGAACCTCAACCTTATTTTCAAGGGTTCTCTTCTATATGAAAAGGAAATATCTTACAATCTGTTAAACTCAAAAGCAGCCTGTTCAAATGAATACCGGTTCTGTATATTATCCGTAGGAAGGGCCGCGCCGATCAGGTGCGGCTTTTTATGCATCTTTCTATATTCTTTTACACTGCATCCCAGATTTTTCTCAAACATTTGATTCAAGTACCTGCTGTTAGAAAAGCCTGTCTCCAGGCACACATCCAGGATCGAAAAATCCGATTTTTCAATCAGACGGAAGGCATGTTCAAAACGAATATTATTCAGATATTCCTGAAAAGAAATCCCCAGCATATGCTTGATAAAATGAGATGCATGGTAAGTGGTAATATGTTCCAGGTCTGCAATATCCTGCAGGGAAATGTGTTCCGTATAATGTTCGGAAATATAATCCGTAATCCGGTTCAGTCTCCTGGAATTATTCTTCGCAGCCGCATTTTCCTTCTCACTGGTAATCGTATACTGAGAATCCGTAAGCAGCTGATAAAGCGCATCCAAAAGCAGACTCGAACACTTGATATCATTATGTGCGGAAGCAGAAAAATACACAGCCGCACACTCAAAAAGTGTCTGGTACAGGCGGTCGTGCAGTTCACCACTTCGGATGATTCCGTTCTCAAATCTTAAGAATCCAAGCTGCTGATCGATCCTTCGGTAAAAGTCCGTATGAACCTGGAAAGCTAATATCAGATTATTACTGCTTTTGTTCAGAAAAGAGTGAATTTGATACCTGTTGATAATATAAATATCCCCGGCATGAAGTTCATGCTGCTCCAACTCCGTGAACAGCGTCAAAGCACCTTCAAGCAGGATCCCGATCTCCAGATCATCGTGCCCATGCGGACTGCGGGCAGTCATCTCCACCATAAAAATCTCCAGATAACTCATGGTCGTATGCCGTACAATCTCAAATTCCTTCTTATCACTCATAACCAGGACTCCTTAAATTAGTAAACTATTCTGAAAACGGAGAGCAAAGGGGTCTGACCCCTTTGAATGTCCTACAAACATGATACACTACGGATGAACAAGAAACAACATAAAAAACCGCAACATTGTCAATTTTATGATGCCTGTCTCTGGTATAACTAAAATATAGCAGATAAAGCCGAAATCAAAGAAAGAGAGGAAATTAAGATGACAAAATTTAAATTTTCAGTAGGACCATGGAACGTACATACAGGAGCCGATTCTTATGGACCGGAAACAAGAAAGGACATTCCTGTAGAGGAGAAGTACAGGAAGTTTGCAGAGCTTGGTTTTTCTGCAGTGCAGTTCCATGATGACGATGCTGTGCCGAATATCAATGACTACACGGAAGAGGAAATCAAGGAGAAAGCTCGTGAGTTAAAGAAGACTCTGGACAAGTACAATCTGAAAGCAGAATTCGTTGCACCGCGTCTCTGGATGGACAGCCATACTCAGGACGGCGGTTTCATGAGCACATCCGAGGAAGACAGAGAGTATGCAATGTGGAGAGCTTACCGTTCGATTGATATCGCAAATGAGCTGGGATGTGACATGATCGTACTCTGGCTTGCAAGAGAAGGAACGCTGTGTGCAGAATCCAAGTCTCCGGTATGGGCAACGAAAATGCTGGTTGAGGCAATCAACAAGATGCTGGAGTATGATCCGAAGATCCGTGTCTGCATCGAGCCGAAGCCAAACGAGCCGATCGACCGAAGCATCTGCGGTACCATGGGACATGTTATGGCGGTTTCTGCAGCGACCATCGATCCTTCCCGCGTAGGCGGAAACTTAGAGAGTGCGCATGCGATCCTTGCAGGACTGGATCCGGCCAATGAGATCGGATTTGCTATGGCAATGGGCAAGCTGATGACCGTACACTTAAACGACCAGAACGGAATCCGTTATGACCAGGATAAGTCCTTTGGTGTTGAAAACTTACGCGCAGCGTTCAATCAGGTAAAAGTTTTAAAAGAAAACGGCTATGGAGATCACGGTGAATATGTGGGACTTGATGTAAAAGCCATGAGAACGACAAAGGATGAAGACAGCTACAAGCATCTGGAAAACAGCTTGAAGATCTTTAAGACACTGGAAGAAAAAGTGGATAAATTCGATTATGATTTCCAGAAAAAATGTGTGGAAAACAGAGACTTTGAAGCACTGGAAATGTATGTTATGAACCTTCTTATGGGAGTGGAATAGGAATCCGGTACATAAAAAACAGGGAGATCAAACAAGGTCTCCCGTTTTCCGTATCTAAAAGCAAAAGAAATGTTGATTCAAAGGAAAATGTTGATAAAAAGGAGCAGGCTATGAAGAAAAAAGTGATTGTAGCAGGACATATCTGTCTGGATATCACCCCTGTATTTCCAGAGAAAAAGGTAAGTCAGTTAGGGGAAATCCTTTCTCCCGGAAAGCTGATCCAGATGGGGGAGGCGGATGTCCACACGGGCGGGGCTGTGGCAAATACAGGTCTGGCGATGAAAATCCTCGGAGCAGATGTGACTTTGATGGGGAAGATCGGCAAAGATGCATTCGGCGATATGGTATGTAATATTCTGAAACAGTATAATGTGCAGGGCGGTATGATCGTCTCAGAGACAGAATCGACTTCTTATTCTGTTATTTTAGCAGTTCCCGGAATTGATCGCATCTTCTTACATAATCCGGGAGCAAACCATACCTTCCGGGCATCTGACATCCCGCAGGAAGCCCTGGATGAGGCGGCATTGTTCCATTTTGGATATCCGCCGCTGATGCGTTCCATGTATGAAGCGGACGGGGAGGAACTGGTGAGGATCATGAAACGGGCAAAAGAAGCCGGAGCCGCCACTTCACTGGATATGGCAGCAGTCGATCCGGACAGTGAGGCAGGAAGAGCCGACTGGGAAAAGATTTTGGAGCGTGTGATCCCATATGTTGATTTCTTTGTGCCAAGCGTGGAAGAGCTCTGCTATATGCTGGACAAAAAGCGCTTTGAAGAATGGCAGGAGCGCGCAGCAGGCAGAGATATCACGGAAATTTTGGATATCGGGAAGGATGTGAAGCCCCTGGCTGATCAGTGCATGAATTTCGGCGCAAAGGTTCTTCTGATCAAATGCGGCGCCCCGGGAATGTATTACCGGACTGCCGAAAGACGTCAGCTGTTAAAGGCTGGTGCCAGAGTTGAACTGGATCTAAGCGGATGGGCGGACAAGGAGGGCTTTGAGAAAAGCTACGTGCCTGAACGCATTCTTTCCGGAACGGGAGCGGGAGATACCAGTATCGCGGCATTTCTCACAGCGATGCTGGAAGGGTACCCCTTGGAGCAGGTACTGCATCTGGCCGCAGGTACCGGCGCATCTTGTGTGGCGGCCTATGATGCCTTAAGCGGTCTGAAATCTTTTGAAGGGCTGGAAGAAAAAATCAGCGCCGGATGGCAGAAAAATAACTTTTAACAAAGAAGGAGAAGAAGAATGTTAGTAAATTTGAATGATGTTTTACTCCCTGCAAAAAAGAAACATTATGCAGTAGGACTTTTTAATGCGGTGAATATGGAGCTGGCAAGAGGAATCATCAGTGCAGCGGAAAGCACCGGTTCTCCGGTCATCATGGGAACTGCGGAGGTACTGCTTCCATATGGACCGCTGGAGGAGCTGTCTTACTTCCTGATCCCGATGGCGAAAAAAGCAAATGTCCCGGTGGTCATCCATCTGGATCACGGCCTGAAGAAAGAAACCTGTCTGCAGGCGCTGGAGCTTGGTTTTTCCTCCATTATGTACGACTGCTCCACAGACTCCTATGAGGAAAATGTAAAGAAGGTCAAAGAGATGGCAGATATTGCCCATTCCTATGGTGCAACGATCGAGGGAGAACTGGGCCATGTGGGAGATAACGAAGGATCTGCGGAGGGCAGCTCTCATCTGACTGATCCGAAACAGTTCTACACAGAGCCAAAGATGGCAAAGGACTATGTGGACAAGACCGACGTGGATGCACTGGCAATTGCGGTCGGCAATGCACACGGTGCATACAAGCTGCCGCCGAAGCTGGATTTCGAACGGATCCGCACGATTGCCAGGACTGTAGATGTTCCGCTGGTGCTGCACGGCGGTTCCGGGCTTACGGATACAGATTTTAAGACTGCCATCCAGGAAGGGATCAGTAAGGTAAATATCTTCACAGATATCAATGTGGCTGCAGTGGAGGCAGAGTTTAAGAAATTTACAGATATGAATAAAGGTATCATCGACCTGATTCCTGCCGCAGTGGAGGCCGTAAAACAGGAAACTATGAAAAAGATGAAGCTGTTTAGCAGTGACAGAAAGGCCGGTTTCACTGCTCAGGGTACAGCAATGCCGCAGATGGATGTGGAACAGCTGACAAGGCTGGTTGTGGAAGAAGTACGAAGGTATATCAGGAGGTAACAAAATCCCGGGTGTATGGAATCAACTTTATAAATTTGCAAAGATTTGTACTATTTCCATCTTGCATCCTGCCGCTGATTAAAGCTATAATCAGTCTTATAAGATAAATATATCAGCAAAAGAAGTCTATCAAGGAGGCTGCAGTTCATGGGAACGGTATATATCAATGCAAGATGCCAGAAGATCCTTTCCCTTCTATACAATGGGGAGGATTACATATCATTGAAGCAGATTGCCGCTGAGACGGGCGTCTCCAAGCGGAGTATTTATTATGATCTGTGTAAGATCAATGAATTCCTCAATTATTATGGAGTGGATGAGCTCGAGGTAGTCAGGGGGAAGGGAATCCTGATCCCGGAGGAGGATAAGCGTAAGATTGAAAAGATCGTGGAAAATGAGTCAGGCGAGGAAAGCTATATTTTCTCGCCTACGGAACGTGTAAAGATTATTTACTGTTATATTCTGATCTCACATCTGAGCAGGCCGGTCTACATCGAACAGTTATCTGAGTACTGCCAGGTCAGCCGTAATACGATTTTTAATGACCTGCGGGTGGTGGTGAACCAGCTCCAGGAATATAACCTGACGTTGGAATATGAGTCCAAAAGAGGGTACCGGATCACGGGAGACGTGATCAGCATCAGAGCACTTTTTTTCATGTATTTCAATACCCTTCTGCCCTTATATCACAGCGGGGTATTAAATTTCCTGAACCAGGAGCCCATCGATGAATACGAGCACCGCCTGGAACTTATTGCAGGAGAACTGAACACAGAGTATGTGGATGGAGTCCTGGAGTCACTGGCAGTCCTCACCCCTTTGATGTATAAGGGGGCAAGGCGTCCGTACTTCCCGAACCTGAGGAAAGAGAAGATCATTCATACAGATGAGTTCAGGCTGGTGAAGAAGTATTATCCTGACCTGGCGGAATCGGAGCAGATCTACCTGTGTCTGCATCTGCTTGGCTCCAGGGTCGCTGTTCCGGCCTGCGATATGTTTGATCACAATGCGGACCAGTCAGTCTATGAGATAACCAAAGCCCTGGTTGCAGAGTTTGAAAAAATAGCCTGCGTGATGTTTGAGGACCGCGAAGAGCTGGAACGCTCCCTGTTCGTACATATCAAGACCTCCCTATACAGGTATCAGTACGGTATTCAGATCGGAAATCCCTTAAGTGATGATATCATCAGGGAGTATCCCAATCTATTTGATATTACAAAGGTTGTTACCAGGTATTTGGAGCAGTTGGTCGGTCTGCCCATACCGGACAGTGAGATCGCCTATCTGGCACTTCATTTCGGGGCACATTTAAAAGTATCAAAGCCTGCGTCAGACCAGCTGAGGATATTGATCGTTTGTGTAAATGGTGTTTCTGCGGGAAATATGCTCCGCAGGGAGGTGCAGCAGCTTCTTCCATATGCAGAGATCGTGGACGTGGTAGCGATGGTGGATGCGATCAATCTGCAGGAGGTATGTGACCTGATCATCTCCACCGTCAAGGTGAAGAGTATCGTCCCCAGCATTACGGTGCATCCGATCCTAACCGATATCGACAGGAAAGCCATTCTCAACCATAAGCTGATCGAGCAGAGAAAACGGCTGGATGACGGTGAGATCTTGTTTGATATCGTGAAGAAATATGTGGATGAAAAGGAGTATGACAATCTGAAAAAGGATCTGGCGCTCTTTTTTGAGGGAGAAGCTGTGGATGAAAAGAGTTCTCTGTTCAAAAAGCCGCTGGGACTTATGGATTTCCTGAGAAAAGACAGGATAGAGATCACACAGGAGGAGCTGCGCTGGCAGGAGGCTGTAAAATATGCGGGAGAAAAGCTGCTCTCGGAAAACAGTATAGAGAAACGCTATCTGGATAATATCATTTCCCAGATCCGGTATTACGGACCTTATATGTTTATCACCCAGGGGCTGGTGCTGGCTCATGGAAAACCAGAAGACGGGGTAAAGCATTTGGACGTGTCTATGACGATCTTCAAAAAGCCGGTCAGATTCTCAGATTTTCATGAGGCCAGGATCATCATCACACTGGCCGCAAAGGATCAGGAAAAGCACTTAAAGATCCTCAAGGATATCATGACAGTGTTTGAGATCGCATCCAGAGTGGACGATGTTGCGGAGCTGGAGACCAGGGAAGAGGTCCTTGATTACCTGGAGAAGGTGATCGGGGAATAAGAGACGGCGGTGAACAAGCTTTCAAAGAAGAATATAAGAGAAAACAGGGAAATAACGGGAATAAACGGTGGTTTTGACGAAACAGTCAGGGCCGCCGTTTTTTCAATTTCAATGCCCTGTACAAAATTTTGCACATTTAGTATACATTTCCTGGACTTCTCTTTCACATTTCCAGATGCTATGATGAACTCACAAACAAAGAAACCGGTTTACAAAGCAGAATAAAGTTTCTTTTATGAAGAAAATATCCGGACGCGGATGTGATAAGGCTAAAGTAAATTAATTTAAAAAGTTTAAAAATAGGAGGATATTAAGTTATGAGTAAAGTAGAAGAGATCACAAGAGAGAGCTGGATCATGGGGACTTTCCCGGAATGGGGAACCTGGCTGAACGAAGAAATCGAGGCGGAAAAGGTCGCTCCAGGAAACGTTGCAATGTGGTGGCTTGGATGCACAGGACTCTGGATCAAGACACCAAAAGAATGTAACATTACGATCGATCTCTGGTGCGGAAACGGAAAACGGACCCACGGGGACGGAAAGATGAAGCCGGGACACCAGATGGCAAATATGTGCGGGGCAAGAGCGATGCAGCCGAATTTGAGAGCAGTTCCATTTGTTATCGACCCGTTTGCGATCAAGCAGGTAGATGCGGTGCTTGCAACCCATTACCACCAGGACCACATGAGTGCAGAATATGCAGCACACGTGATCCAGAGCGGACTGACAACCGTGGATGAAAACGGGAAGGAAATTCCGGTTCCATTCATCGGACCGAAGAAATCCGTAGAGCTCTGGCAGAAATGGGGAGTTCCGGCAGACAGATGCATTACAGTAAGACCTGGTGATACCATTAAGATCAAGGACTTAGAGATCGTTGCACTGGATTCCTTTGACAGAACCTGTATCGTGACCACAGATTCCCAGGGACCGGACAGAGAAGAGCTGACAGGTGTGTGCCCGACAGACATGGATGATAAGGCAGTCAATTACCTGATCAAGACACCGGGCGGAAATATTTACCACAGCGGTGATTCTCACTACTCCATCTATTTTGCAAAGCATGGAAAGGATTATGATGTGGATGTAGCCTTTGGTTCCTATGGAGAGAATCCGGTCGGAATGGCAGATAAGATGACCTCCTGCGATATCCTGCGTATGGCGGAAGCACTCAGATGCAAAGTTGTGATCCCGATCCACTATGACGTATGGACGAATTTCATGGCAGATGTTAATGAGATCAGAGTCCTTTATGATATGAAGAAAGACCGTCTGGACTATCAGTTCCACCCATTTTTCTGGGAAGTAGGCGGAAAGTATACATACCCGGCAGACAAAGAGAAGAAGGCTTATCATCACAGAAGAGGATTCGAGGACTGCTTTGAGGCACCGCAGAACATTCCGTTCCGCTCCTGCCTGTAAAATAGTATCTATCAGGTCGAATCGAACAGGAGGCACATTATGTTAAGAGAATTTGTAGAAAGTAAACATTATAAATTTGCGGAAGGGGCAAAGGACTGGAAGGATGCCATCCGCATGAGCTGTGAGCCGCTGGAGGCTGACGGCACGGTAGAAGACAATTATAAAGAGGACATTATTAAATGTGTAGAAAAATACGGTCCCTACATTGTGATCGTACCCAATGTGGCGATGCCTCATTCCCAGGAGGGGGCAGAAGGGGTCAATAAGACAGCAGTCAGCTTCATGAAGCTGGAGACACCGGTCAGCTTTGAGCCGGGAGATCCGGAAAAGGATGCACAGTTATTCTTTACACTGGCTTCCTGCAACCCGGAGCAGCACTTAGATAACATGTCCAGACTCTCTGAGATGCTGATGAATGAAGAACTGCTGGAAGCTCTCAAGGAAGCCAGGACCCCGGAAGATCTGTTGGAACTTCAGAAGAGATACGTTGACTAGGGAAGAGGAAAGGGAGAGAAGTAATGGAAATGTTAATGAAAATATGGGAATATTTTGCAACAAATATTTTGCAGCAGCCCGCATTTATGATCGGTCTGATCGTTGTCATCGGGTATGTGCTGCTAAGGAAACCATGGTATGACGTACTTGCAGGTGCCATCAAGGCGATCGTAGGGTATTTCATCCTGGCAGTTGGTTCAAATGGGCTGGTCAGCAACTTCCGTCCGGTACTCAGTGGATTGAAGGACCGTTTTAATCTGGATGCCATGGTAATCGACCCTTATTTTGGACAGAACGCGGTAACGGCAGGGGTGGAAGAGGTTTTTGGAAAAGGCTTCGGCCAGGCCATGATCCTTCTGTTGATCGCATTTATCGTAAACATCCTGTTAGTTCGTTTCAGTAAATATACAAAGATGCGTGCGCTGTTTACAACAGGTCATGTACAGGTACAGCAGGCCGCGATCGCATACTGGCTGATCATGTTCGCATGTCCGTTCTTATTAAAGAGTGATATCGGGATGATTATTGTTATGGCACTCGTGCTCGGACTTTACTGGGCAGTGGGCGCCAACCTGACGATCAAGCCGTGCCAGGAGGTTACAGATGGTGCAGGCTTCTGTCTGGCACACCAGCAGATGTTTGGTGTAGCATTGAACTACTGGTTAGCTGAAAAGTTGTTCGGAAAGAAGAAAAACGGAAAAGAAGTGAAGAAGATCGATGATATCGAGCTTCCGGGATTCATGTCCATTTTCAATGAAAACATGGTCTGCACCTCCATTTTGATGCTGATTTTCTTTGGTGCGATCCTGGTAGTGCTGGGAAGAGATTATCTGACAGAAAACGGATTCCTGGCAGAAGGGGCCAGCATGGTATTCTACGTGATCCAGACTTGTCTCTACTTCGCAGTGTACCTGGCGATTCTGCAGCTTGGAGTCAGAACCTTCGTTACAGAGCTGACAGCTTCCTTCCAGGGTATCGCTGACAGACTGCTTCCAGGCTCTATCCCGGGAGTTGACTGCGCAGTTATCTTCGGATTTGGTTCTGCAAACGCAGTACCGCTTGGATTCCTGGCAGGCTTTGCAGGACAGATCATAGCAATCGTGGCACTGATCGTATTAAAGAGCCCGGTACTTGTAATCTGCGGATTCGTGCCAGTGTTCTTCGACAATGCAACGATCGGTATCTTTGCCAATGAAAAAGGCGGTATCAAGGCCGCATTGATCCTTCCGTTCATCTCCGGGCTCTGCCAGGTATTCGGTTCTGCGCTGATCGCAGGCTGGGTCGGAATGGCAGCGTACGGCGGATACATCGGAATGTGGGACTGGGCAGTTGTATGGCCGGTCATGACAGGAGTGATGAAGTTCTTAAGCTACGCAGGTATCGTAGTGGTTGTCATTGCACTTGCAGTGATCCCGCAGATTCAGTACAGACTGGATAAAGAAGGGTACTTCAAGATGACAGAGGATTACGAAGAGTATAAAGAGATCAAAGCACGCCAGAAGGGTGCTGCTGCAGAGTAAAAAATAAGAACAGGAAATAAGAATAAGAAGTATAGAAAAAATGTTAAATTCGAAAGAAAGAAAAGGAGAAGAAAAATGAGTAAAGAGAATGTAAGTTTTATGGTATGTTGTGCAAACGGAGCAGGTTCCAGTTTAATGATGAAGATGACGATGCAGAAAGTACTTGATAAAGTGGGCTTAAAGCCGGGGAAGGTGCACCATTGTGCACTTTCCGAAGGAAAAACAGCTGCTGTACAGTATGATGTGGTATTCTGTGCACAGAATTTTGCAAATATGTTCAAGGATGCTGAGAAAAAGGGCACAAAGGTGATCGGTCTTAGAAATATCATGTCCGCAAAAGAGATCGAAGACAAGATGAGAGAGAATGGAATTATCGATTAAGGCTGGTGGATAAGATGACAAAAGCATTTACACTGGGGCTGTATGAAAAATCCATGCCGCCCCGGCTGGAATGGAAGGAAAAATTACTCTGTGCAAAAGAGGCAGGCTTTGATTTTGTGGAAATCAGCATCGATGAGACAGAGGAAAAGTTAAAAAGGCTGGATATGACAGCTAAAGAGCGCCTGGAGCTGGTGCGTTTGATGACAGAAACAAGGGTACCGATCCGAACAATGTGTCTGAGCGGACACAGGAAATATCCTCTTGGAAGCAGTGATCCGAAGGTCTGTGCAAGAGGCATGGAGATCATGGAAAAGGCAGTCCGTCTTGCGGATGATCTGGGGATTCGGATCATCCAGCTTGCCGGATATGATGTATATTATGAAGAGTCCACATTGGAGACGAAGAAGCGTTTTCTGGAGAACCTTAAGAAAGCGGCAGAGACCGCTGGGAAATATGGAGTCCTTCTTGGGTTTGAAACTATGGAGAACGATTTCATGAACACGGTGGAAAAGGCGATGAAATATGTGACACTTGTGGGTTCTCCTTATCTGAATGTATATCCTGATATCGGCAATATCACGAATGCAGCCAAGACATATCAGACAGATGTATTGGAAGACCTCACCCTAGGGAAAGGGCATATCGTGGCCATGCATTTAAAGGAGACTGTACCCGGAAAATTCAGGGAGATCCCTTTTGGAACCGGGCATGTGGATTTTGAAGGTGCAGCGGAAGCGGCCTGGAAACTTGGGGTAAGAAAATTCGTGACAGAATTCTGGTATACAGGAAACCCAGAGTGGAAGGAAGATCTTAAGAACGCGCATGATATGTTTACTGAGATTTTGGAACGTCAGGCCGAAAAAAGTCAGGGCGATGGACGACAGGACAATGAGTAAAAGGAAGGGTTGGATTGAACGTGAAAATTGAGAAAAAAGTAATTTCAAATTTAAATAAGTGTTATTCCCTGGCACCGCTGAACTATAATGGACAGGATTATTTCCTGGTCGCTGCGGAAAAGGTGGACAGATGCATCCTTTTTGACCTGGACGGGAACGAAGTGGATACCGTATGGAACGAGCCGGGCGGAGTAATGAGCATGGTGCAGGTGCCGGGAAGCAACGGACAGTTCCTGGCGACACATAAGTTCTATTCTCCGAACGATTCAAAGGAAGCAAAGATCGTGATCGTGACCCCGCTCTCTAAAGGAAACTGGGAGGTCAGGACCTTAGTGGATCTGCCGCATGTACACCGGTTTGATATTGTGGAGAGAAACGGCGTAAGATATCTCATAGCCTGTGCACTTAAATCAGGACACGAATTTAAAGATGACTGGAGCTGCCCGGGAAAAGTCTATGCAGCTGTACTTCCGAACGATCTGAGCGGTTTTGATGAATCAAACCAGCTGGAGCTCACCGTGATAAAAGACAACATGCTGAAGAATCACGGGTACTACAGAGTAAAAGAAAATGACACAGATACTTGTGTGATTTCCTGCGATAACGGCGTATTCCAGTTCATCCCTCCGAATGCGGCCGGGGAAGAATGGGAGATCAGAACCCTTTTGGATACACCGGCAAGTGATGCGGTCCTGGTAGATCTGGATGGCGATGGCGAGAAGGAACTGGCGGTGCTGTCTCCGTTCCATGGCGATCAGATTTCGATATACAAGAAGCAGGAAGGAAATTATCAAAAGATTTATGATTATGAGAAACCGGCCGAATTTACCCATGCCATCTACGGAGGCGAATTATGGGGGCGGCAGACCGTTGTGATCGGACACCGGAAGGCAGAACGTAATCTGATTGTATTTACATATAACGATGATACAAAAGGCTATCAGGCGGAGATCATTGATGAGGACTGCGGTCCTGCAAATGTACTCAGGATCTCAAAGGATGGCAGGGATATTTTAGTCGCAGCAAACAGAGAGACTGATGAGGTCGCTATGTATACGGCCAATGAGGAATAAAACTTTTTTAATAACTGCGGTATCTGTTGGAAATGCGTCCTCCGGGATTCAGAAAACACAGGTACAGCAGGTGAAAAGGAGATTTAAGCAATGTTAGAGGAACTGAAAAAACGGGTATATGAAGCAAACATGCTTCTTCCGAAATACGGTCTTGTTACCTTTACATGGGGAAATGTAAGTGAGATAGACAGAGAAACCGGATATTTTGCGATCAAACCCAGCGGTGTGGATTATGACAAGCTCAGGCCCGAGGATATGGTGCTTGTGGATCTGGAGGGGAACGTGGTAGAAGGACATTATAACCCATCTTCAGATACGCCGACCCATGTGGAATTATACAAGGCATTTTCCAAGATCGGCGGCATCGTGCATACTCATTCTTCTTGGGCAACAAGCTGGGCACAGGCGGGGAGAGGCATCCCTTGCTATGGCACGACCCATGCGGATTATCTGTACGGTACAGTTCCCTGTGTAAGGAATCTGACCAGGGAAGAACTTCAGGCTTATGAAGTAAATACAGGTGTTTTGATCGCTCAGGAGTTCCAGAACAATGATTATGAGGCAATGCCAGCGGTGCTCTGTAAAAACCACGGCCCGTTTACCTGGGGAAAGGATGGTCTTGAAGCAGTACATAATGCCGTTGTCTTAGAGGAGGTTGCCAAGATGGCTGCAAGATGTGAGATGATCAATCAGGAAGCCGGCCCGGCCCCGCAGGAATTGATGGATAAACATTACTACCGCAAGCACGGAGAAAATGCTTATTACGGACAATGATCAAGGCAGTATTTTTTGATATTGATGATACACTTTACCATTTTACCGAAGCAGGCAGGCTGGCAGCCAGGGAAGTAGAGAGGTATGTCTATGAAAATCTAGGGATAGGGCCGGATGTCTGGCAGGATGCAGCAAAGAAGGCGCAGGAGAGAATCGGCGCCAGGATCGGATTTGACAGTCCGGCCATCCATAACAGGCAGATCCGTTTCCAGAATGCACTGGAGATCCTTAAGCAGCCGATCTACCCCCACGGGACAAGGCTGTATCAGATCTATTGGGATACCGTTTTAAACAATGCAGCTGCTGAGCCGGGAGCAGAAGCTCTGCTCATCAGGTTAAAGGCAAAAGGGATCTATTTAGGGATCGGCTCAGATATGACCTCCTATATCCAGAATAAAAAGCTGGAGGTTCTTAAACTGGCAGAGTACTTTGACAGTGTGGTCACAAGCGAGGAGGCGGGATGTGATAAGCCTGATTCGAGAATCTTTCATCTCTGTATGGAAAAAGCCGGATGCAGGGCAGAAGAATGTCTGTTCATCGGTGACAATTGGAAGAAGGATGTGGCAGGGGCCTGTGCCGCAGGCATGTATTCTGCATGCTACAGTAAATATTCAAAAGCTCCGGGCTGGGGAGATGAGTGGTGTATGAAATCTTATGAGGAATGTATCAGGGGAGAGAAGATCAGGATCGGGAATCTGACGATTTAGCTTCAACAGAGAGGCGGAGCGAAAAATTCCGCTTTGGTTATTTTAACAGGATAGCCGCTCCATAGTTGAATGAGCTTTTATAAAAAAGAACATCTGCTAAGAAAGCAATCACTTTCTTAGCGGATGTTCTTTTGGATTTTATAGTGCTAAGATACCTCATCACTTGCGACCCGCTCGATATGCATAGCAAGATATCCGATCTCCACCTCGTCCAGGGTGCACTTTAAGCTGCGCCCGACTTCCTCACAGACGGCGGCAGCGGTTTTGAATGATTCCGGGAATTTCACTTCCATATAATCATTCATGTTCAGCTTGATCCGCTCCTTTTTCAGGGCACGTGCCACCATGTAACGAACGTGGTTCATCAGCCGGTTATAGGCCAGTGACATGACATCGATTTTCTTCCCGGTCTGCTCCTCCACCATGGTGATACACTCCCTGACGGCACGAGTGATCATCATCGCCTGGGAGACTTTTTCATCTTCAATAGCCGCGTGGATGTGAAGCGCGATGTATCCCACTTCGTGCTCATCGATCTTCACCTTCATTCTGTCTAGAAGAAGGGGGATGATACACTGTGCTGCTTTATACTCTTTGTAAAACAGGACACGGATATCGTCGGTCAGAGGATTGCTGATCTGTTCGCGGTTCTTGATCCGGGCAACCGCATATTCGATGTGATCCGCCATGGGAAACAGGATCGCCCGGTCGATCTTCCCGAACTCTTTTTCGGCCTCATTGAGTATTTCATTTGCAAGCTCCAGGCAGACGGGGGAGACTGACTTAATGATCTCCCTGGCATCTCCCCGTTCAGTCAGCTTTGTGAGGGAATATACCGTATCGCCTTCCCGTTGTTCGATCCGTTCCCCGACCTTTTTCTGGAACCCTGCCCCTTTTCCCATGAGCAGGTATTCCTGATTGTCATCCATTTTGATCACGATGACCGTATTGTGGTTCAAAATCTTTCTTATTCTATACATATCTCACCATCCATTTTCTATGCAAGGAAATCTATGGCAAAAAGCGCCTCGCCCTCCTTGATCTCACCGTCCTTTAAAAGGCGGATTCTCTGATTGTCTTCAAGCTCGGTGCATAAGATCGGAGAAACTACAGAAGGAGCATTTTCCTTAAGGTAATCCAGGTCGAGCTTTAACATCGGATCACCCTTCTTCACTTTCTGTCCGTTCTCAACAAATGCTTCGAAACCTTTTCCGTTCAGCTTCACTGTATCGATGCCGATATGGATCAGGAGGCTGACTCCTGTATCGGTCATGAATCCAATGGCATGCTTGGTATCAAAAACGAAACATACCTCGCCATCCTCCGGTGCCCGCACGATCGCATCCAGCGGAGTCACCACTGCGCCGTCACCCATCATTCTCTCTGCAAAGGCCTCATCAGGCGCTTCGGACAGATCGGCGGCAATTCCGCTTATAGGACTGGAAATCGTGATTGTTTTTACGACGTTCGCTTCTTTATCTGTATCTGCCAAGCTGTCCGGTCCTTTGTCCGCATCATTTTTTGCATCACTATTTTCCACAGTACCATTATTGACCTTATCTTCCATACTGCCAAGTTCGTCATTCAGATCGTCTGCGGCAGTTTCCAAATAATCCTCCAGGTTCGATTTGATCACAGTTACGTGTGGTCCGTAAATGATCTGAACTCCATTTCCCTTGTGGACCACGCCGGAAGCTCCCGTTGATTTGAGCAGGGAATCATTGACCTTCTTGGGATCGATCACAGTGCAGCGCAGCCTGGTTGCACAGCAGTCCACATCACTGATGTTGCGTTTTCCTCCAAGCCCTCTGGTAATCGTAAGGCTGAGTGCATCCTCCTTAGAAAGTGCTCCGGTGCCGGAAGCATTTCCGCTGCGGTCAGCACCTTCTTTGCGGGCATTGACATCTGCCTTTGTGTAAAGCTTTGTCTCCACATCATCATCCTCGCGTCCCGGTGTTTTGAAATGAAACTTCTTGATCAGGAAGGTGAAGATAAAGTAATACAGGAAGAAATAAATAATTCCCACCGGAATGATCCGAAGCCAGCTTGTCTTTTCGTTCCCCTGCAGAATCCCGAACAGGAAGAAGTCTAAAAGTCCGCCGGAAAATGTCAGTCCTACGGCGACGTTGAGCATATGCGCGATCATATAGGCAGAGCCGGCCAGTACCACCTGTACTGCAAAAAGGGCCGGGGCTACGAATAAGAAGGAAAATTCGATCGGCTCTGTGATTCCGGTCATCATACATGCCAGTGCTGCGGACAGAAGAAGCCCGCCTGCTGCTTTTCTTTTTTCCGGTTTTGCACAGCGGTACATGGCAAGAGCTGCACCCGGAAGTCCGAAGATCATGAAGATGAATTCACCTGAAAAGTATCTTGTCGCGTCTGCACTGAAATGTGCCACATTTGCCGAGTCCGCCAGCTGTGCGAAGAAGATATTCTGGCCTCCCTGAACCATCTGTCCGGCCACTTCCATGGTGCCGCCCACTGCGGTCTGCCAAAACGGCATATAAAATACATGGTGCAGTCCGAACGGGATCAGTGCTCTCTTAATCAGTCCGAATACCAGTGTCCCGGCATATCCGCTGCCGGTTACAAGTCCGCCCAGTGCATAGATTCCATTCTGTACGGCAGGCCAGATAAAATAAAGCGCGATTCCCACAAACATATATACGATCGTAGAAATGATCGGTACAAACCGGGTTCCTCCGAAGAAGGACAGGGCATTGGGAAGTGCGATCTTGTAAAAACGGTTATGCAGAGCAGCTACCCCAAGCCCTACGATAATACCGCCGAACACGCCCATCTGCAGCGTCTGTATTCCGCAGGAGGGAGAGATGGTGCCTTCCAGTACATTTGCTGCGATGGTTCCGTCTTTCAGAATCTCACCATTGATCACCAGCATGGCATTGATGGCGGTATTCATAACAAAATACGCGATCACGGCGGATAATGCAGAGACCTCTTTTTCTTTCTTTGCCATTCCGATTGCCACACCTACCGCAAAGATCAGCGGCAGGTTATCAAATACGATACTGCCCACCTTGTTCATGATCACCAGCAGACCGTGCAGAATCGTGCCGTTGCCCAGGATCCCCTCCAGTCCGTACATGGCGATCGTCGTCTCATTGGTAAATGAACTTCCGATTCCCAGCAGAAGCCCTGCCACCGGAAGGATCGCGATCGGGAGCATAAAGCTTCTGCCGACACGCTGTAAAACACTAAAAATCTTGTCTTTCATAATCATTCTCCTTTACTCATCCTTTTTTATGGGATGTTATGTATCCGGATATGCCTGATCATCCGTGGGGGATAAGGAAAGGATTTTTGCCTTATCAGCAGATTTAAGTATCTGTGAAAAGATAAAAAGACATCCACACACATAAACATCCAAAATGTTATGTATAGTGAATGCCTCGAATGAGTTACATACTATATCTAAAAATAAGTTATCATCTGAAAGGAGATTTGTCAAGCACTGATTTTTTCTTCAGCTTATAGAGAAGTACGATCACCTCTTTCTGTATTCCGAAGGTGTCATTCCTGTCCGCTCTTTGAACAGCTTGAAGAACCGGTGTTCATCTGCTATTCCCACGAGTGCACCAATTTTGGATGCCGCAAGAGAAGTACTCTCGAGCAGCATCTTTGCATGTGAAAGTCTCTGCTCAATCAGATAATTATGAGGGGAGTACCCGGTATATTTCTTAAATTCCCGCGACATGTGATATTTGCTCAGACCAGAGAACCTGGACAACTCATTCAGATCTAAAGGCTTCATATAATTACTTTCCATATATTTTACCAGATACCGGATGGCATCGGGAGAAGTATTCAGAGGTTCACTGTCACACTTTTCGATAATGAAAGCAACCAGCTCGGCAATGTTGGATGATATGATGATATCTCTGTGAGCAGAGGGTTTCGTATAGATCTCCAGGATATGATCCAGCCTGCTGTTGTAAATGCTAGAAGAAATATTTTGAAACACCGGTGTTCCTAAGTCGGCAAATTCTTTGTATAAAAGGAGGGCAGGTTTTCCCCAGAAATGTAGATCACTGTGGTTCCAGGATGTCCCCTCAGTATAATATTCATGCAATTCACGGCAGTCAATCAAGAAACAGTCTCCTTTCCGGAGATGATATTTTTTCCCTTTATAGTTTAGAACTCCCTGACCTGAGTAAGTATACATAAGCAAAAAGGAATTGTAATTTTGACGCCTTGTATAATAATTGGAATCACTTTCCATATAGGTAAACAACTGAAAGAAGATATGGTTTTCCTTGGTATATTCAGAAGTTGGATGGGGCAGGAGAATAGCAAAATCGCCGGACATATTAAACTGTGACTGTAATGCGTCAGCGACGGAAACAAGATACTTTTCATCTGCAAGCTGTGCAATATTCTGATGCCCTACGGCAACTTTATGGTAGTGGTGATACATGGCAATGTGATCAAACATAAAAACCTCCATACAGCAATTAATGACACAATGATAGCAAAATAAGTTGTTAAAAACAAGTAACTATTTAGTTATAA
The DNA here is from genome assembly GCF_058819085.1 of Faecalicatena sp. NCBI lineage: Bacteria > Bacillati > Bacillota > Clostridia > Lachnospirales > Lachnospiraceae > Faecalicatena > Faecalicatena sp. The sequence goes on along the minus strand of NZ_JBZUUL010000002.1, from coordinate 157,999 downwards.
TTAGCAAGAATCAACAAAACGTTACTGCTCACTCGCGCCATTCGCAAAATCGCGCCTTTGGCGCTTTTAAGCTACGTAGTAGCTTACTTTTGCTCATAATGGGGCGCTCCCTTCGTCAATCGGTCCACGTAGATTTTCGTGCAAGCACGAAATCTACGTGAACTGATTGACGAGTGAACTGTAACAACAAAAATGTGGAGGTAAAAATGAATAACAAAGTGAATTTTAATTTTATTGAGCCGGAGCTGACAGAACCAGATGTGAATACCTTGCAGCCAGCATCTTATATCAGAAAGGAATTTGTAGTTTCGGGAAATGCAAAAAAGGCCATGCTTCATATCACGGCACTGGGGGTGTACAACGCCTTTCTGAATGGGGCAGCAGTGGGGAATCAGCTCCTCACTCCAGGATATACGAATTATTTTAGGCGGATTCAATACCAGACCTATGATGTTACAGAAATGATTTCAGAAGGAACAAATGCGATTGGTGTCATCTTAGGTGACGGCTGGTATCGGGGATGTCTGGGGATGACAAGCAAGCGGGGATACTATGGCAGAAAAACAGCTTTAGCGGCAGTACTGGAGATAGAAACAGATCAGGAAAGGATACTCATCCATTCGGATATAGATTGGAAAGCAACTCAGGACGGTCCAATCCGGCAGAATGACATCAAGACTTATGAGACAGTGGATGCGGAAAAAGAGCTTACCGGATGGAACTGCCCCGATTACGATGACAGCATGTGGCATGAGTGCATGCAGGGAAATTACGAGGGGGATATTGTGCCGCAGGAGGGAGAGGCTGTCATCGAGCATGAGCATTTCCGGGCCAAAGTACTTGTGACTCCTGACGGAGAGCAGATTCTTGATTTTGGGCAGAATCTTGCAGGACATATTGAGTTTACCGTTACAGGACATGCAGGTCATAAAGTGAGTCTGACGATGGGAGAGGTCCTGGATGAGAATAAGAATTTCACTTTGAAAAACCTTGTAACAGAGGGAAGTGATCCATTTAATGGTGATTTGGGACAAAAACTGACTTATATATTAAGGGAAGGCACGCAGACTTATAAATCTCAGTTCCTGATCAGTGGATACAGATATGCCAGGCTGGAAAACTGGCCGGAAGAGATAAAGGCGGAAAATTTTGTTTCTATTGCGGTCTATTCAGATGTAAAGGAGACAGGATTTTTCCAGTGTTCAAATGAGAAAATTAATCAATTGGTTTCAAATTCAAAATGGAGCCAGAAATCTAATTTTGTTGATATTCCGACGGACTGCCCCACCAGAGAACGGGCAGGCTGGACCGGAGATATCAATGTATTTTCAGAGACGGCAGCTTTCTATACAGATGTAAGAAAGTTTCTGCGCAAATGGCTGAACGACTTCATTAGTCTGCAGAGAGAGGATGGAAATCTGCCTTATATCGTACCTCAGATTCCATTTGAACTTATGGGACATGATTTTAATCCCATCGCATCAGGCAGTGCAGGCTGGTCAGATGCGTTGAGCAATGTAACAATGACACTGTATCGGTTTTATGCGGATAAAAGCTTTATAGAAACTGCATATGAACCGTTGAAGAAGTTTGTTGCTTTTAACCGGGAACGGGCGAAGAGGAGAAATCCGGCCCATGAGTCGAAACCTGATGAATATTACGACTACATCCTTGATACGGGTTATCATTACGGCGAATGGCTGGAACCCGGGGCTGTCATGACAGAGGAAGCAATGCGCGGGTTTACTAACCCGGACGAGGAAGTTGCCACAGGCTGGTGGTACAATACTGTCAATCAGGTAGCACAGATGGCAGAGATACTGGGAAAGGTTGACGAAGCAGAAGAGTACAGGGCTCTGGCTGAAAAAATTAAATATGCGTACCGGCAGGAGTTTGTTGTTCATGGTATCGCGGAACCAGACAGGCAGTGTAAATATGTAAGACCGGTTGCAATGGGGCTGACTACCCGTGAAGAAAGTCAGAAACTGATGGATGATCTCGCGAATATGGCCGGGGCAAATGAATATAGGATCGGGACAGGTTTCCTGACGACGTATCAGATTCTTGCAGTACTCAGTCAATACGGACATTCGGATACTGCATATAAAATCCTGGAAAATGAGAAGAGTCCCGGATGGCTGTATGAAGTCAATAAAGGGGCCACTACGACTTGGGAGAACTGGTATGGAGTCAGTGAAAAAGGAGTGCCTCTGGATTCCCAGAACCATTATGCACCGGGAGCTGCCTTATCCTGGCTGTTTACATATTGCTGCGGAATTCACCTGCTGAAACCAGGGTTTGAAGAAATCGAGATCAGACCAATTCCGGGTGGAAGCCTGACATGGGCAAAGGCAGAATATCATAGTGTAAGAGGAAAAATAGTCTCCCACTGGGAGAAAAAGGACGGAAAGTTCCTTCTTCACGTTGAAATCCCGGAGTCTGTCAGTGCCTCTGCCGTTCTTCCGGACGGACAGCGAATACGGATCACGAAGAATACAGAAGATTTCGAATGTACATACGAAGTGTCATAGAAAGGAAAGAAATAGAGAGAGGGGAGTGCTGAGCACACTCCCCATGATCATTCAAATAAACGGGCGGTCCATCCCATGTGTGCTCTGTCCGTTGTCCCGCCAGAACTTTTTCCAGATTGTATGGTCCGCTCCGATCTTATTTAGGAATGTCAAAACTCTCGCTTTTTGGGATGAAATCTCATGAATTCCTGCCAGGGAAGCTGCCGTATCCCGGTTGAACCGCCCGTCCACTGCGTATCCAGCCCCCAATTCCCTTAAAAGGGCAAAAAGCTTTCTGTTTAAAATCCCCGGTATCATCGTAGTCCCGGCCGCGTCGCCCCTGGTTACAGTACCAAGATACTCATATCCAAGCCGTCCGGCAAACTGCTTTAAGTACCGCACTAAAAACCGTGCCTGTGCCCCTTCAATGAAACCGGCCTGCACCACAAAGCCAATCCTCTGCCCTTCACGACACGTCTTCATCTGTTCAAACAGTTTCATCACAATACCGGGCATCGCATGTACATATAAAGGCATAAAAAACAATACCGTATCATATTTGCGAATCACTTCTGCAAGCATAAGTGGATCTTCTTTTACCACATACCTGACCGGATATTCTTCACCCACACCTTCCAAAAACTGCCGGATGAATACCTCTGTGTTGCCATTCTTTCCCCGCGGGGAGCCATTTATAATCAGAGTTCTCATGCTGTCCTCTCCTTCTCCTCATTTTCCGGGTGAATCGATATTCTGTGATTATGAAACTGATAAAAGACACGGTTCAGATACTCTTCATACAGGATCTGAGCCTCACGGCTTTCAAACACTCCCTTGTAAGAAACTTCAATCTCCGGGTAATGCTCATAGCGGGTATCATGCATGGATTCTCCCGTAACATAATTAGTATAAGGCAGAAAATGAGGGATCATCCGGTCAAACAGCGTCTTTAACTTCCCGCTTACAAAGTCACAGGATACGCCAATATAAAAAATAACTTTATCCGCATGCAGATACGCGCGGTAAAAATCATCCAGATCATGAAATGCGCACCGCCCCGGCGTCCTCATCCAGCAGGTCCAGCAGCCCAGGCAGTCTTTAATCTCTCTCGATGTAAGATCCAGTACGAAAGTAACGTCTGATGGAACCGAATCTGGCGGAACCGGAATATGTTCTCGTTCATTTACGATTATAGTCTTCATATGTTGTTCTCCTTTTTTTATCCACGCCCGGTAATTTCTCAGGGTGCAGCTCTTCATAATATCAATGTGTAGTTGTTTTACTTCCCATCTGTGGAAGAGAAAGACTTCGCAACTGTTAGGTTTTGAACAGTTACAGGAATTCCTGATATTAGGTTGAAATATAATCTGCAAGAGCCGCCACAAGCACGTCCAGTGCCTCCTGCTTTCCCTTTTCACTGAATTTTTCGTTAGAAGCAACAACACTTAAGCAGTCTGTCAGCATCGCGACCGCCTCCATTTTGTCATTCCCCACGTTCAGTAGTCTGAGACTTCTCTGAAAATAATCATCAGACTTCCTGTTTTCGCGTTCTCTAAATTCTGCCGGCAGTTTCCGCAGTAGATTTTCAAGATCTATAGGGGACAAAAACAGCAGCAGGCTGTCGGGTGAAAGCAAAACTTCTCTGAGTAGTCTGGCACAGCGGTCCCTGTCACGCAAATCTCCCTGCATGATAGATTCCATGCGTGTAAACAGTTCCTTCTCGTTCTGCTTTAGCACTTCATAAATGCAAACCTCCTTCGACGGATAGTACATATAAAACGCGCCCTTTCTGATCCCTACTGCTTCTGTAATATCATCCACGGTTACTTTTCGGATTCCTTTCTTCCGGATAAGTTCGATTGTGGAATTATACATTGCATCCCGGACTAGACTGCGCTCTTCCTCCGAAACAATTTTGGGCATAATGTTGTTCTCCTTTTTGTTGACTATTATTAATTGTTATAGTCGGAATAAACTTATTCTACATGTTTGTCAAGGTTTATACAGAAAAAGTTAACTTTAGATAGCGAAATAAGAATATTTTTGACAGACTTGTTTTCAGTGATGAAAATGATAACATCTACAAAGATGATGACTATAAAAATGCTCATAGAACTCACTATTTAAAAGAAATCAAGGAAGATCTGGCGTGGTATGGCTCTGTTTTTAAAAATGTCAAATACCACTTCAATATGTCCGGCAGATCGGCGGAAGATGTTGTATCCGCACTGATACGTGAATTCCAGCTTGATAAGGTATAAACAGTGTATTTCGTAAAATCAAGCGTCCTTTTACGCGAGGCCTTTGACTACATCAGGGATATACCTTGTTATTCAGGCAAGAACAGCAGGTGCGAATGTGAAGTGAACATAGATTTACCGGGGGATTCGCACCTGAAAAATGGAGAAAAGGAGGGGGTGGAAATAATAAAATGGAAGATATTTTTGAATTTGGTTGCATTTAGAAAGAAAAAAGGATAAGATTTATACAAATAGTACAAATGGGGTAGAGGAATGTTGTGCAGAATTGCTGAAGTCACTCACGCGTAGGGTGTGGATTGAAATTACTTGTATAGTATCGTTTTACGTTGGGTCAAAGAAGTCACTCACGCGTAGGGTGTGGATTGAAATTGACCGTGATGAACGATATGGTTTTGCAACGTATGGTGAAGTCACTCACGCGTAGGGTGTGGATTGAAATCCTTCGGATGCGGTGTCTGATATTCCTCGTCTGCGAAGTCACTCACGCGTAGGGTGTGGATTGAAATCTCCACCAACTCCTGCAAATAGGTCAGAATGTACGAAGTCACTCACGCGTAGGGTGTGGATTGAAATTTGAATGACTCCTGTTTGTCGTTAGAGTGAATGAGAAGTCACTCACGCGTAGGGTGTGGATTGAAATATAGAAGTGAGCAAAGAAAAAGACTGACGGTCTATGAAGTCACTCACGCGTAGGGTGTGGATTGAAATTCCATCACCTCCCAGCGTCTTGCTAAGAATTCTTACGAAGTCACTCGCGCGTAGGGTGTGGATTGAAATAACTTTGTTTGCCAAATAGGATGTCCACCTATAGAAGTCACTCGCGCGTAGGGTGTGGATTGAAATGCCGCAGCATCGCTTAACATCTGTAAGATGTCTGAAGTCACTCGCGCGTAGGGTGTGGATTGAAATCACCGGAATGCACAAGACACGCAACTGGAAGTTCCGAAGTCACTCACGCGTAGAGTGTGGATTGAAATATCGTATCGAGGGCGATATCTAAGTTTTCTTTAGAAATCACTTGCGTGAAGAGCGTGTCCTAATATAAAAAATCAGGCTAATGTTTTTCAAATATAGAGTAAGGTATCACTTAGTCATTCATTTTGATGACTCTGCGATACCTATTTTTTTCAAAAAACGTTACTAAACTCAACTAATTTACAATTATCAGGTCAAATTTACAATACATACCCCTGTAAACATGTTAAATTACACATAATCTAAACTGGTACAGCGCCTTCTAAGCAAGCACTCATTAGCTTGTATAGCAGGCGCTGTACCGGCAGAAAGGCAGGAATTATAGTATGGAATTTATAAATCAAAGAAACCCATTGCTGCCCTTGCAGCACCACATCCCGGACGGCGAAGCCCATGTCATGCCGGATGGAAAGCTATATGTATATGGAAGCTATGATGCGCTAGATACAGCATACTGCAGTGAGAAGTATCATGTGGTATCAACACCGGATATGAAACACTGGACCGTACATGGAATCTCTTTTCAGGCAGGGGATGTGCCGTGGGCAGGCGACCCGGAAGCAGCACGTTCCCCGGGGATTGACTGGTATCATCCGACCCCGTTTCTGCAGAAAATGATCGACAGTATGCCGGAAGAAGAAAAAAACGCAGCAACACAGGGCGGCAGTGAGACAGGAGATGGGAAGGAACTTCTTTTTGCCCCTGACTGTATCTATCGTGACGGAAAATATTATCTATACTTCTGTATGTCGGATAACAGTGAAGGGGTGGCAGTATCAGACCGCCCGGAGGGGCCGTTCAAAGACCCGGTTCAGTTCCCATGTGGCGGGATTGATCCGGCTGTTTTTATAGATGATGACGGGCAGGCATATTATTATTGGGGACAGGTCTTTGCACACGGGGTAAAACTGAATGAAGACATGATGTCATTTCAGAAGGAACAGGTGGTTGATCATCTCATAACAGAGGAGACACATTATTTCCATGAGGGGTCTTCCATGCGTAAAATCGGCAGCACTTATTATTATGTGTACGCGGATATGGAGCGAGGCAAACCGACAGCGCTTGGATATGCGACGGGAAAGTCACCTCTTGGTCCTTTTAGATACCAAGGTATTATCTCATAGATAATGACGGATGTGATCCGGCCAGCTGGAACAATCATGGTTCCATCGAGTGTGTAGACGGACAGTGGTATGTGTTTTATCATCGCTGCAGCAGAGGTACACAGCAAAACCGCAGACTTTGTATTGAGAAAATTTACATCAACGAAGACGGATCCATAGATGAAGTAAAAATGACTTCCCAGGGGGCAGGCGAATCCTTTGCACCGGGAGAAGAAATCAAGGGATATCAGGTGTGCGGCTTGAAAGGGACCTGTTACATTGATGTGGATGAGGCATATGGATTTGAAGAAAAACTGACCAATATATCGGCTGGAGATGAAACGGTATTCCGTTATATTAAAAGTGAAAAACCATGGAAAGGGATTGAGATTACATGTACCGGAAGCGGCAGGGTTTCTGTTTATCTCAATGATAAAGAAGCCGGTCAGGCAGTAATTTCAGGTAGAAAGAGAATTATGCAGACCGTGAGTGCACCGATTTCAATGGAACCGGGCGAGTATGAACTTAAGCTGCGATTCAAAGAAGCTGATGATATGGAACTGCTGGCAGTTACCGTATTGTCTGATTAAAATAGAGTGGAAGGACGAATGGAGAATCGAAGATTATAATTAGGGAAGAAAAACGGTTACCAGTCAGAAGGCTGAGTAACCGTTTTTCTTTTAGAAGGATGTCTCAATTTCAAATTTTCCATTCCCAAGCGTCTTCATTTCTCCATTCGGCAATCTCAGCATTGCTGAACTATTCGGAGGTATTTTCCCGGAAATACGGATGGAGTTATCATGTTTTTCCCAGCGCAGTTCGATCATGCCATGGGCACAGTGATAGCTTCCTTCGGCCCATTCAAGAGGACAGGAATATTCAGGCGCAATGAGGATCTTGTCGTACCCAATGCCTGCATTCTTAAGCCCCAGCACTCTCCGGTACAGAAAGTCACCGACACATCCGAAGGCATAATGATTAAAGGAGCATCCGGCACGCTTACCGTCCGGGCGGATCGCATCCCAGTTTTCCCAGACCGTAGTTGCGCCCTTTTCAATCTCATACAGCCAGGAAGGGCACTCTCTTTGCATCAGCACTTTCCAGGCTGTCTCCTCATATCCGTACTGACATAAAATGTCCAGGATATGGGGGGTGGACATAAAACCGGTATCCAATCGAAAACCATTCCCAGTAACTAATTCGTTCAGGCGCCTGGCAAGGAGAGGTTCCTTTTCTTTGGAAACCATGTGATGTTTAAGTGCCAGAATGTAATTTCCCTGCATCTCCTGTCCTAAGTGTCCATCCGGGGAAACATATTCCTCTTCAAAAGCAACGCGCACTCTTTTGGCATAGTTCCGGTATTTTTCTGCATTTTCTGAATATCCCAGTATCTCAGAGACAGCGGCATACAGATCCGCATCAGCAGCTAACAAACTACTGCCTACATAGTTCATAGTCAGGAAAGCAGAGGCAGGACCGTCGGTAAAGCCTTCTTCGTTTACGACACTTGGAATGATCCAGTCACCAAAATGGAACCCTGTATTGATTAAATAATGCTGGTTCTCAAGACTGCGGCTGTTTCTCTGTTCATCACCAGCACATTCAGCTGACTGTGTGTCTGAAGCTGGTGGAAGCTCATCGGCGGCCAGGACCATCGCGTCCATCCATTTTCCCATTGCCTCATAATTAGCTGACAGAACCTCCTGGTCTGCGCATAACTGATAAAGCTGCATGGGAAGCGTCAGGATGACATCCCCCCAGCCCAGAGATCCGGCAAATGCCTGCTGGACATAGTTCTTGATCTGTGGAACTGTGCCTAGGATATGACCGTTTTCCCTCTGTTCTGCCCGAATACTCTTTAACCAGTCTTCATAAAAGGCAGTCATATCCTGATTAAAAAGGGCTGTTGCACCATATACGACCACATCCCCGGTCCATCCGGCTTTCTCACGTGTCGGGCAGTCGGTCGGAATCGTGATATTGTTGGATCGCTGGCTCCAGTAAATATTGCTCTGCAGCTGGTCCAGTGCTTTGTCAGAACAACGAAAGCTTCCGGTTACCGGGTTATCCGTACTGAGTGCCAGAGCGGTGAAATCCTCCTTTTTCCAATGGGTGCCCCCGGTTACGCGGACATAGCGGAATCCATGATATGTAAAATGCGGTTCAAAGATTTCTGTTTCAGAATCTCCGCAGATATAGGTATCCTTTTGTTCCTTATTTGTTCCGGCGAAACAGTAAAAATAGTTCCCATCCTGATCTAAAGTTTCACCATGTTCAAAGGTGATTTCAGTTCCGCAGGGCTCCTGGATACGGACGCGGATCACTCCGGCGAGATTCTGTCCGAAATCAACCAGAGTATCCCCATTGGGTGCAGTCAGGATTTCCCGGGCAGGTAATTCCTTAAAGACTCTGACCGGGGGATGGATCTGGGCCTCCAGAACTTCTCCCGGCACACCTTGTAAATGTACCGGCAGCCAGCCGGAATCATCATAGGAGGATGAGGAAGGATCGCCATCCACCAGCCGGGCATCATAGGTTTCACCAAGGAAAAGATCGGCGGTGCGAACAGGTCCCTGATAGGAGAATTTCCAGCTTTCATCAGAGGTGAGAATCTGCTTTTGGCCGTTTTCATCGGTGAACTCCATTTGCAGGAGAAGTCCCGGAACCTCGCCATACTCACATCCGCGGCCGAGAGCTATTTTGCCCTTGTACCAGCCGTCCGCAATCGTAACAGAGATGGCATTGGAACCGGGATGTATGAATTTGTCCACATTATAAACCTGATATTTCAGGCGTTTGTCGTAGGTGGTAAAACCAGGATTGAGCCAGGTATCCGTAATGGGCTGTCCATTGATCTTTATTTCGTAAATCCCATGGGCAGTGACATACAGACGTGCCCGGACAAAACGGCTGTCAAGAGTAAACGTCCGGCGCATCTGCACGGCAGGATCATAGGGTTCAAGGGGCAGGTCTTCCAGAATCTCTCCTTCCAGCTTCATTTCTGCGTTCTCTCCCCGCATCATTGCCGCCAGTGTTTCGCCCCATTCCTTCTGCGCAGAAAGCAGCGGATTGACAGGCAGCTGGGGCAGTGGACCCGGCTCGATCCATGCAGCTTTCCAGTCTGAGAGCTCGAAGAAGGCGGTCTCGAAGGCGTGCTTATCACTGTGGATTTCGATGCCCGTATTGGTCCAGGCAGTGATCTCATATTCATAAGCAGAGGCAGACTGTAATTCGCGGCCCTGGTAAGAGATCCCTGTAGTCATGGAGCTGTGCTGGATGCCGCTGTCCCACATGGTTCTATGATTCCTGTCTGTGACAACGATCTGCCATGCAGTCTGAAAAATATCAGACTCCTTTGCTGCAATCTCCCAGGAAAAGCGGGGATTCTTACAGTCTAAAGAAATTGGATGATGCGTAAACTCACAGGTTACATTTTGAATATTCATAAAAGTTCCTCCTTTATTCCCGCGGGCAATCAGCCAGGTATATGAGTCAGGTACAGCCCTGTCTGTATCCGGCGATTGCAGCGGGGGCTTAGACAAATCTATTATAGGAGGAGGCAGGAAATAAAGATTGTAATTTTAAACGCATTACTGTAATTATGTATTCCAATAATACCAGGGGCAAAATATTTATGATCCAGTCTTAGTTTAATTGATTTTAAGAGTGTTCTTACGGTACTGAGTCGGTGTCACACCGTACTTCTTTTTAAATACATTCTGGAAATAGGATTGACTTGAGAAACACAGATAACTGCTGATTTCACTTAAAGTTTTATTGGAATAGGTTAGAAGGCTCTTCGCTTCTTCCAGTTTACATCTCATAATAAAATTACTGACATCAAACCCCAGTTCCTGTTTGAATTTTTTAGCCAGATAGGAGCGGCTTCTTCCAATGTGTTCAGCCACATCACCGACCTGAAGCGGTTCATTGATATGGTGGGAGATAAACTGGAGACAGTCAAAGACCTCCAGAGACATTCCCTGCGGCATTTTATTTTGTGAAACTCTCTTAGCAAAGTCCATCAGCATGGTATAGGTCAGTGTTGAGATGTTCGAAATCACCTGTGACTTTTCGCACTCTTGGATGTAAGCATCTGAGAGCAGGTATGCCTGTTCCATATCCATGCCGCCTGCAATCGCACTTCTTGTGGCAAGGGTCGTGGAGGTGATGAAAATATTCTTTGCCTGGCGCAGAGAATTGTCGGCCAGAATGCCTTCTGATAATTCAGAGGATGTTTTCAATAAGAGCTCCAGCTTTTCGACCTCTCCGTTTTGAATATACTGTATTAATCCCTGTTCAAAATAGTAAGTATTATGGAACCGCCGGGATTCCTTCGCCTCGATTACCTGATGGGAATGCAGGTTAGAAAACGCGTTGTTACTGTTTGTATCTTCCTGATGAAAGTGCTGTGCGGCATCCAGATATTCATCGTTCAGGCAGAAATGCAGGTAAGTGAGAATTTTAAGAAACTGATGATAAGAAATCTGAGGGATGCCAGTTAAAAGCTGCTCTATCTCTGCTCTGTAGTTCAAACTGATCCCCCATTCCTGCATAAAGCTGTGAAGTGTGCTCTTTGACAAAGCAGTGCTAAATAACGGGCCGACTATGATCGCATTATCTTCCTTTGCAGATTTGATGTATCCATAAAAAGCAAAAGACTGGGAGGTGAAAAAGTCGGGATTTTTTGTGAAATGCAGGAAACCGGGCAGTTTCTTTCTAAAGAGAGACGCATCTTCTAAAATAGAAGGAAAGGAACAGCAGGTATTGGTTGAAATCTGATAATAGGTGACTGGGATGGCGGTCGCAGCATAAAATAACTGGCAGAATATCTTTAAATCTGTAATCATACAAATCTCCTTTGTGTGGAACATTAGCTATTTAGTGTCGCTTATACTAATACCAATTATAGGATGCTTTTTCTACTATGACAAGGACGAAATTACAACATCGAAAACGATATTGCAATAAAAGCTGACAGGCCCGATATCAAGAAGTTAGGCGTAAAAACTCGCTTGTAAGTTTTGGAATGGGAATCGGGGCAGATATACTACTTCTTTTTACAAAGAATACATTCTGGTGTTATGGCAGCAATGTTAATGGATTATAACGAGTATAAATGTGGAATCAGAATGGTGGCTGCCTCTCAACAGCGCATCCAGCTTCGAAGGCAAGGTTAGAAGCGGTCTTGGACCTCTTTAATCGGCTGATTTCTTGCAGCGGTCAGCTACGATTCCACGTTGGAAGTGGCACTCGCGGCAACCAAAATGGTGGTCTATGGATTTTCTATTGTAGCACCGCTCGCTTTCTTTATTCTGATGTTTGTACTTGTAAGCAGATTTCACCTTGAGAAGAAAATCCCGGGGATGAAAAAAGAGATTGCGAAGAGGAAAAAGGAAAAGAATGAAAGTATTGTGACATTATAATAAAGTAGACAGTTAATTCATATTATTCTTTCCGAAAGAATGGCAGGTGCGAATGTGAAGTAAACATAGATTTACCGGGCGATTCGCACCTGGAAAACGAAAGAAAAACGGTGCTGGGAGCGGAGGAATGGAAGATATTTTTGAATATGGTTGCATTTGGAGCGAAAAAAGGATAAAATTTATAAAAATGGTACAAATGTGGTGGGGAAATATTGTGCAGAATTGCTGAAGTCACTCACGCGTAGAGTGTGGATTGAAATTCTGTTGTGCTGACCTTGCTCTTTCAAAGTCATCGAAGTCACTCACGCGTAGAGTGTGGATTGAAATTGATGCATGTTACCCTCATTCAGATCTTTTTCGGAAGTCACTCACGCGTAGAGTGTGGATTGAAATTCTTACCTCATTAAAATACTCGACGTGCCCTCCCTGAAGTCACTCACGCGTAGAGTGTGGATTGAAATGCCTCCCTATTGTACGAAAACAATCCCTGATTTTGAAGTCACTCACGCGTAGAGTGTGGATTGAAATCTTTAAATTTCCAATGTCCTCCATAACCCTACCTCGAAGTCACTCACGCGTAGAGTGTGGATTGAAATTATACAATCTGCCAGATGATGTCTCTGATCATGCGAAGTCACTCACGCGTAGAGTGTGGATTGAAATCTCCAAGACTTAAAAACACCTCTTTAAAGGTCTGGAAGTCACTCACGCGTAGAGTGTGGATTGAAATCAGATTAGACACCGCGGCATACAGATTGTCACAGGGAAGTCACTCATGCGTAGAGTATGACTTGAGTCATATAAACACTAACATGTAGACGAAGACCAACTAAACTGTTTTAAGTATTGTGTGAGGATTAAAATATTTATTCAAATACATTGTTGATTGTTGTCTGTAATCATTTGGAGTCACTAACGCATTAAGTGTGGGAAAGCATCTAACGGTTTATCCGCTGTTACTTTAGTATGAAAAATTACTTATGCGCAGAGTGTGGATTGAGATTACATACGAAAATGCATCAACAGCAGAGGAGCCATAAAAAGCATTTACGTGTATAGTGCTAATTTTATAGAAGCAACTTACATGTAGATTAAGAAAGAGAATATGGGCAAAGCTCGTATATACGAGACTAAGGGATATGTGTACCTGAGCTACTGCCTATCTATCTTTTAGTTTTTTAAGTGACAATATAATAGAAAGTATGGTGAATGTATTGAGCAAATATTTTAATATCAATGGGATCTGCTATCCGGAAGAACATTATATGGTTAATATAGAAGACAGATTAGCAGAAATACAGAAGCTGGTTGATGAAAAAAATTATTTTGTGATTAACAGGGCCAGGCAATATGGAAAGACTACTACATTAAATTTACTGGTAAAGCATCTTTCAAGTGAATATATTGTATTCTTTATAAGTTTTGAAGGACTGGGAGAATCAGCGTTTGGAACAGAAACTGCATTTTGTAAAACTGTCTGTGAACTTTTATATGATACTGTACGTTATGAGGAAGTCCCCTCTTTAGAAGAACCTGTTAAAAGTATGATATTGGAAACCGTAAAAAAGGGTGAGATTGATGATATGCTCAGTCTTTCTAATCTAATATCTGATCTTTGCAGAAAAGCAGATAAGAAGATTGTATTAATAATTGATGAGGTAGATCAAGCCAGTAATCATAAAGTGTTCTTGGATTTTTTGGGGATGCTGAGAAGTAAGTATTTAAAAAGAAATACACGCCCCACATTTCAATCCGTAATATTGGCAGGGGTATACAATATAAAAAATTTGAAACAGCGGATACGAGAAAACAGTGAACATCAATATAATAGTCCGTGGAACATTGCTGCTGATTTTCGTGTAAACATGAGCTTTACGATCAAAGATATAGCAGGGATGTTGATGGAATACGCAGAAGAGAAAAATATTAGTGTACCTGTTCAAGAAGCAGCCGAGGAAATCTATGGATATACATCAGGATATCCATATTTGGTATCAAAAATCTGCAAATTGATTGATGAAGAGGGCAGTCAGGAAATGGTTGCGGATTGGTCAAGACAAGGCGTGTCTGATGCAGTAAAAATGCTTTTAAAAGAGCAAAATACATTATTCGATGATATGAGAAAGAAAATTACAGATTATCCGGAATTAAGGGACATGTTATATGCAATTCTTTTTCGGGGCGAAACCTTTCCATATAACCCGGATAATTTTGCTATTGACATGGGAACCATGTTTGGTTTTCTTAAAGAGCAGGAAGGGCAGGCAGTTGTCTCAAACAGGATTTTTGAGACAAGACTGTATAACCTGTTTTTATCAGAGGAAATGACGGGAAATGTCACTTATCAGTTGGGCGAAAGGGAAAAGAATCAGTTTATTAAAAATGGAATGCTGGATATGGAACTTGTAATGAAAAAGTTCATGCAGCACTTTCATGATATTTATGGCGATTGTACAGAAAAATTTATAGAAGAGAGTGGAAGAAGACTATTTTTGCTATATTTAAAGCCCATCATTAATGGAACTGGTAATTATTATATTGAGGCACAGACCAGAGATCAGACCAGGACTGACATTGTAATCGACTATCTAGGTAAACAGTATGTTGTTGAATTAAAGATCTGGCGTGGAGAGGAATATAATAAAAGGGGCGAAAAACAACTGGCAGAGTATCTGGATTATTATCATCTAAATCAAGGATACCTGCTTAGCTTTAATTTTAATAAAAATAAGAAATCAGAGATAAAAGAAATAGAAGTAGGTAACCGGACTCTCCTGGAAGTAGTTGTATAGCAGGCGGCTGTGATGCATATGCGTCACAGCCGCCCTGTGTTTTTCATTTTCCAAACAAATCGCTGTGAGTTCCGGTGCGAGCCAGTGTCAGTACTAGTACATCCTCCTCGATGCGGTAGACCAGCAGCCAATCAGGGAGGATATGACATTCACGGTGTCCTGACCAATTTCCAGTGAGAGCGTGGTCTTTGTTCTTTTCAGGAAGTGGTTCACCATTGCAAGGGCGGCGATTATATCTTCTAGCAGATGAATTTTCAGCCCACGCTTCATTGCCAGTTTATAGTCTTTTTTGAACTGTGTGATGGCTTGATAGTGTACTTTGTTTTTTTCATGTCTTCAAGTCTGTAAACAACTCATCCAGATCGGTATAACCTTTTACGGACGGGTCTTTTGCAATCCTTTCTGCTTCCAACATGGCGGCAATGGTTTCCTTGTTGGGCAGATTCAGAGAAATCTCAAAAGGAATTCTGCCCTCACGAAGTGACTGACGAACAAAAATATTGAACGCCGTAGACAGATTCATGCCGAGTTCTCCGAACAGGGCATCGGCCTGTGATTTCAGGTCTGAATCCATGCGGATGCTAATGTTTGTGGTAGAGCCAGCCATACAATCATCTCCCTTCTTACTGGTATTTATAGTATATATTTATTGCACGAAAAAACAACAAATTTCTTCTCGTCTTCAACCACACCAAATACAGTTCAGTTTCTTCTGTCAGAGAATGCTATACTGATAGAAAAATATGGTATATAATGTAAATAAACGTGTAGTAAAACAGGAGGGACTATGTTCGATTTTTTTAAGATTATTACATTGCGTGCAACATATGAATGTCAGGAGGAAGGCAGACTGCCCTCATATCTGGGGTCTACAATAAGAGGGATATTAGGGCACTGTATGCGTGATTTCTGTTGTGAGTATCCGAGTGAAAAATGTTTCCGATGTGAAAAAAGGAATTCCTGTCTATATGTACAATGTTTCAGCAATACCGGAGGAGAAGCCGGGGCAGTAAATCCATATACATTATATGTCCACGGTGAAGGCCGGGAGAATTGGAAAAAAGGCGATGTATGTGTATTCGATCTTATGTTGTTTGGAAAGGCAGCAGAACAGGCGGGGATATATCTGGATGCACTGCAGGCAGCTGAGCAAAAAGGATGGGGAGCAGCGCGACTTTCTTTCCGCCTGATTCAAGTGATAGAACCGGACTCTGAGAAAATGATTTATGCAGGAGGGAGAAGCTGGATCCGCAATCTTTTACCCAGACCGCTGCAAATAAAGGAAAGAAATGCTTCGTATGCCAATCTGTTTTTTGATACACCACTTAGAATCGTATCGGGAGACAAGCTGTTCGAGAATCTGACATTTGACATTTTGATGCAGTTTCTTATCCGAAGAATCTCACTGTTAACGATGGCCTATACGGATTTTCAGATGGAATGGGATGAAGAAGGTTTGCTGGAGGAAGCAAAAAAGGTCAGGACTGTAAGTGAATATTGGAGGGAGATCCCCTTTTCCAGATATTCCATGAGCCAGAAGGGCAGCCGGCTGGACCTTCCCTCCAAAACAGGCTGGGTCCTGTACGAGGGGGATTTGTCACCATTTGTGCCAATACTGGAGGTCGGAAAATATCTGAGGCTGGGAAAAGGAGCAACAATCGGATTTGGGCATTATGAGATTACTTATGATCGGTAAAGGGAGGAAGTAAGAATGTCAGAGACGGTAACATATGAAAAATTAATAAAAATGCTTGGGGAGAATTACAGGAAAATTGAGCAATCTATTGTGAATCAGATACTTCTAAAGGTTGATAATCATTATCCAACGGCAGGTTCTTATAGAGAAAATGTTTGGAAGTCATTGTTTGAAATGATCGTACCGAAAAAATATTGTATTGAACAGGGCGTTTTCATCATTGATTCATACGGAAATAAATCAAAGGAAGTCGATTTGGTGATTTTTGATGAAATGTATACGCCATACATATTTAATTATGGGGAGATAAAATTCATTCCTATCGAAGCCGTTGCAGCTGTGGTGCAGTGTAAAAGCCACAGTGTAGATTATGATAATGTATCAGAGTGGAGAGAGTCAATCGAAAACTTGTTCACATCTTTGGATTCAGTAGCACGTATAGCATCATATGTGTGTGATAATGAAGGCCCCAGAATTGGAAAGGCGACTCAGACGGCAACACGGCCTATTATGATTTTATGCGCAATAGAACCTATTGAATTAAGTAAGATATTGATTGCTAAACTAAAGGAGGATTTCGATATTGTGCTGTCAGTTAGCGATACGGAAAAGAAGCTATGTAAGTATATAACAAAAGAGGTAGCTTCCTTGGAGGATTGGAATAATTCTCTTAATCATGTTTCGGAGTATAAAGGATCTGGGAATGAGAAAATCAATCAGGACATTTCAGCGGAAATTGAGAAAAGGAAAGGCATAGATAAGTATAACGCAGGAGATCTGCGTCCACACATTCTTCAAGAGCTGAAGGTAACACAACTCAACGAAGAAAAGATAGAGGAAGAAAATGTTCTTCTCTCACTCATTTTCCAGCTCAATCAGCTTCTTATGATTTTGAACAATCCGATGCTCTTCCCGCATCACGCATATGCAAAGCGTTTTTCTGATATTTTAAAAGAAGCAAAGGATGGTAAGAATGATGAACAGCAAAAGTAAAGGTTATTTCTTGGCAAAGTATGATATCAGTGGAATACAGCGATATATCTTTGCAACCAACCGATTGAAAGAAAATGTCGGTGCATCGTACCAGGTAACAAAAATTCTGGAAGAATATCTGCCTGAGGCGGTTCGGGAGGCAGTGTTACCACAACATACAAATGTCATTGATTGGAAAGAGGAAGAGAACTTAAGAATCACAGAGAATCAGAGCATCATGGCTGAAATCATCTATATCGGCGGCGGAAATGCCATGGTGCTGTTTCGTGATATAGATACTTTTCAGAAGGTTTCACAGCTTCTGGCTGAAAGGGTGGCACAAAACTGTCAGGGATTATACCTGGCAGCGGCATACATAGATACAGATCTGAAAAGTTTTCAAAATGATGTGAAAAGGTTAGATAAGAGACTGTCAGAGAATAAAGCAGATATGATCCGGCAGCCAGTCTACTCCCCGTTTCCGGTCGTAGAGCAGGACAATTCCACCCATCAGCCGATCACGCACCGTTATGTCCATAAGGATGAGGAACGCGACGGGGATACGGTGATACCTCCTGTAATAGAAGATATGACAAAGATGCAGTATCAAAAGTGGATGGCTTATCAGGAAGTCAGGAGTAAGAGAATCGGGAAATTATATCCTGATATCGAGGCGGCTGTTACTTATGATTACCCGGTAGACATGGATGACTTATGCAGAGAACCGGGAGGTAACAGTTATATTGCGGTGGTTCATATTGATGGAAACGGAATGGGAAAGCAGATTCAGGATATCCAGCACGAACAAGATGAATATGAAAAAGCAGTTCCTTTGTTAAGAGAAAATTCGAAGGAGATATCTGCTGTTTTTCAGAAAACATATAAAAATATGCTCAAAGTACTATGCAGTCATTCTGAACTTTTGAGAAGCAGTGAGGATGGAACGATATTACCAATGCGGCCGATCGTTCTGGATGGAGATGATTTTACATTCCTGTGCACGGCTGATCTGGCAATCCCCCTTGCAACCGGATTTTTGAAGGAATTAATCAAGGGGCAGGAGGGAAAGCAGAAAAAAATCTCAGCATGTGCCGGTATTGCCTTTGTGCACAGTCATTTTCCGTTTTATGAAGCCTATTGTATCGCAGAGGATTCCTGTTCAGATGCAAAGAAGAAGTGGTACAAGGGTAAGGAAAACGGAAATCAGGAAGATTGTTTCCTGGATTTTCGGATCTTAAAAGGCAGTGAAGTGGGAGGAACCAAGAGACATGAGGAGTGGCAGGTGAGACCATATGCGATAGATATGGCAGGGAAACGGCCGGATTCTCTTGTCCATTTATACGAGATCGTGAAGAAAATGGAAAGATGGCCGTCAAACAGGCTTCACAAGATATACCGTGCAATGCTCAAAGGGGATAGGCAGATGGAGTTTTTAGAAAGAGAATTTTCGTCCCGGGGGTATCATATAGATGAGTTGACACAGGTGAAATATTGGGAGAAATCGCCATTATATGATGCCTTAGAGATCCGGGGCTTGTGTGAGATGAAACTGTTGGCAGATTTTTTAGAGATACAGGAGAAACAGAGCGATGAAAAGATGGATTCTGAGGATTAAGTTAGAGAGTGACTTCTGTACAGCTACCGGGGAGGACACGCCGGGGATAGTCAATATGGTGACGGCAACAGAAGACGGGGTTCCTTATATTCCTGCAAAAAGGATTAAAGGCTGCCTTCTGGAAGCTGGCAGAGAAATGCGGGATAATGGGATCATTGAGCCGGATGAGCTGGAACATGTTTTTGGAAAAACAGGCGCACAGCAGGGGGAAGGGATCAGTCTCACGGATGCTCATGTATACTCTGTTCCGAAGTTCTTATTTGGGGAACATACAGACGAGTCCAAAAAGATTGAAGATTATGAACTTTTTCAGACAGAAGTGAAGAAGTGCACGGAGACGGAACAGGCGTATTTGGAAGATTTTTTTACAAGGCAGCGCACCCGAACTGCTATAGATGCGGACACCAAAACAGCGAAGAAGCATTCCCTTCGGACGATGCAGGTGGTTCCAAAAGGGATCGAATTTGCGGTCTGTATAGAGGGCGAATTGAGTGAAAAGGGAGAAGCGGTATTATTAGACTGCGTAAAAGGCCTTCGCCATATGGGGATAGGGATTACCCGAGGTTTTGGAGAAGTACGGTGTACATTGGAGCACGCACCATCAGAAGATTCTGCTAAGATAGATGACCGTACAAAAAAATGTGAAGAACTGCTTGGCGAGATAGAAAAAAATTATGGGCAGGCACAGGAAACGGTGCTGTCTTATGAGATTACTTTGGATTCACCGATTGCAATAGACGGAGAAGATGACTGTCTGCCAGGAGATCCGGTTTTAGGAGCACTGGCTGGAATGTACATCAGGAAAAATTCATTGAAGAATAATGCACATAAAGATGAGAACTTTCGCCGGATTTTCTTACATGACGGCGTACAGTTTGGATATGGCTTCCTGAAAAAGGAAGATAAGATCTATCATCCCTGTCCAAAAGCGATTGCTGAAAAGAAGGAGAAGAAAGGACAGTGGTTCCAGATCGCAGAAGGCATGGAGGATGAACGAAAGAAAGAGATTAAGGGACAGGTATATTGGGAAGGGAATAAGCTGCATACGATATCCGCCCAAAGAGAGATTCATTTTCATCATTCCCGTCCCATCAATCGGGGGATCGCACATGCCCTGAATGACCGGGCAGAAGATACCAGTGTTCCTACAGGACAGTTTTTTCAATATAAAGCACTGTCCAAAGGGCAGACCTATGCGGGGACATGGATTGGAACAGCAAAGGATCTGAGTTTATTGTTGGAATGTCTTCGTGAAAATAGTTACCGGATGAAGCTTGGCAGATCAAAGACGGCAGAATATGGAAATTGTACCGTCAGGATCGCAGATGTGTCTGTAAAAGTGCAAAAGCCGGAGACAGCACGTTGTGGAAAGAAATGGATGCTTTGGTTTCTGTCTCCGTTGGTCTGCCGGAATGCAGATACAGGGGAATACATTCCGGATAAAGAAATACTAAAGCAGCAATTGGAGACGAAATTGGGATGTGAAGTGAAGGAACTTAAGATGGCAGCAGGAGGGTATACAACGCACAGCGGCTATAACGGCAGATGGAGGATGCCGTTGGTATCGTGTCCGGCGCTGGAAACAGGCAGCACCTTTATTTTGGAAACTGACCGCGATGTCTGCGATTATGAAATAGAAGCACATAGATGGGGTGAATTAACAGGACGAGGCTGTGGGCAGGCGGCGGCAAGGCCTTTTGCTGCAAAAGAGCATGGAGAGATTGTCAAGGATCAGGAAAGTAAGAACTGTGAGAAGAACCGCACAGAGAGCGGGAAGGAAGATTCCATAGAAGAAATAAAAGTTGATTCCGGGAAGCTGCTTTTTGAGATTTTAGATTTCCAGGAGAAACAGTGGAAATCTAAAAACGTAGCTCTGGAGGAAATGAAATTCATGAATGTGGCTGATCTTCCACCGTCTTCTGCGATTGCAATGCTGTCTCAGCTATTGAGAAGCTATGCCGGTGAGGACAACTTCTATGAAAAGATATGTGATGAAGTGAAACAGATACATAATGAGCAAAAGAAAGCAAGAATTTCAAAATTCCTGGAACCCTGTAAGGGAAAAACTTACGAATTCATGAGGCTTTACTTAGAGAATGCAAAGTGGAAAGCGAGGCTTAGAGACAGGGATGAATAACAATAGCATGAAATGTAATAAAATATGTGGACGTCTGTGTGTGGAATTAAAGGGTCACCTCGCATCTCCTTTGTCGATCAGCTCAGGCGAGCAGGAGGAAACAGATGCAGATGTGATCCTGGATGAGAGAGGATTTCCTATGATTCCCGGGAGTTCACTGGCAGGTGTGCTGCTTGATTATAGCAGAGAATTCGAATCAGAGAAGGAATTGAGCAGACTCTTTGGCATGCAGGAAGAACGGAAACATGGCACGCAGAGCGATAGGCAGAGCCGGGTCTTCTGCTATGATACTATTTTAGAAAATGCCAATGCAGGTATCCGTGACGGCGTAAAGCTTGGTGAGAATAAAACACCGGAACAACACTCCAAATATGAGATGCAGATCGTTGAACGGGATGCTGATTTTCGGATGCGTATTGAAATCATACAGCGTCAGGAGTGTCTGGCAGAGGGGTGTACCATTGAGGAAGCCTGGAACTTGGATATGCTTCGGATCAGGCGGTGGTTTCAGGGATTTCAAACGGGAGAACTTCGGATAGGCGGAAAAGCAAACAGAGGATACGGAAAGCTGGACATTGAAAGTGCGAGAATCAAAAAGTTTTATATGGAAGATGCGAAAGAGTATCGGAAATGGCTGGACTGGCACTGGGATGATACAGATGCCTTTGCAGAAGCAGAAAGCGTAGAATTGATCAATGCTGCAGATGAACATGCAAGAACGGAACATGTCCTTGAGGTTCCGCTTCATATTCCGTATACACTTTTGGTGAGATCCTACAGTACTGCATTTACGAAAAAGGACAGCCTTCCGGATTATGGCCAGCTGACGGCAAATGGTGAAGGAGAGCAGGCGGTGATCCCTGGAACCAGTCTGGCCGGGGCTTTCCGCAGTCAGATCGCAAAAAGTGTGAACAGGATTGCTCATCTGAATAGCTGGGAGGCGGCACAGAAGAAACTGGAACCTTTTTTCGGAACATGGGTTACTAAGCAGAATCATGAGGAGGATTTACTGCCGTCAAAAATCATATTTGAGGAAATGAAGATTGATGGGGGACATGGATTAACGATGACGAGAAATGCAATTGACCGTTTTACAGGAGGAACTGTAGAAGGCGCACTTTTTGAAGAGACCCCATGGGCGGGCGGCAGCGCTTTGCTGCGTATTCGATGGAAAAAAGAAAACAGAGACCACGACGCAATCTGCGGACTGCTCTTATGGGCAGTTATGGATCTGTTGTACGGTATTTTGCCGATCGGCGGGGAAACAGCGATCGGCCGGGGAATTTTCTGCGGAGCGGACGGGAAGATGCCTGATATCCAGTTAGACGGAAATACCCTGGATGAGAAGAAAAAAGAAGAGTACATGAGGGCAGCAGCTATGTGGTGTAAGGGGGAGAAAAATGGAACGGCAGAAAGATAAGTTAACCGAATATTATGAAGCGAAAAAGTGCGGTTCCGTACAGGAGATAGAAGACTGCGTAAAGAAATTATTTACAGATAAGTTTACCGATAAGGTATGGCTTTATGCAGTTCTGGATTATGCGGTTGTTTTCGGGATCTATGAAAACGGCAGTTTTATGATTCATCCGGACAATACTGTAGATCTGGTCCCGCTGGAATGGGAATATATTCAGGAGCTCCGTATTTTTAACAGAACCGGGGAATTACGGCTGGTTCCGCTGGAAGGACAGTGGGTCCGAAGATACCGGGGCTGTCTGAATGATGCGGAAATAACTTCAAAAAGCGATTCAAAAACTCTGTCAAAAAGGCAGCAGGAGTACAATGTTGACGAGTATGATGTAGATGAGTATCAGAAGATCTGGGGTGAGGTCAAACATAACCAAACCGTAGGTTCCACATGCTGGAGCCAGTTAAGATCTGAAAGAGGCACATGTATATGGATACCAGTGGAGATGGAACGACAGCAAAAGGCAGCTATCCGCGTGAGGAAGTTTATGCGCATCCCTAAGGCTGATGATAAGGAACTGGTATATCAGACTGATATCCGTATGGTAGATTTTTGCCGTTGGGATAGCGATGACGATAAGGAGGGTGATCAAATTGGGTAAAATATATGTACACGAAGATTTTGAGGCACGATTTGTAAATCCCTATAATTTCATACCTTTGGGAGAAAAGTGCCAAAGAGAGAAACCGGAAATAGATGAGAATGACTGCTATACCGGATATTTTGAATGCAGCATGAAACTGCTGACACCACTGTTTATACCAAATACATCCTCGTCAGTAAGACTTCTTCAAAAAGAGGAGGCAGAAGAAGGAGAGAAAACCGGGAAAAAGTATGCAGGATATGATTTTTTCTCATATGAAGACTATTCGAATGAAGAGCCTTATCAGGACAAAATGCCATTACCTCCATCTGCACCAGTGATTCCGGGCAGTGAACTTAGGGGAGCAATAAGAAGCGTATATGAGGCGGCTTTTAATGGATGCATGTCAACAGTGGATGGGAATAGAGATTTATCAAGAAGATGTGCGGAGATTAAGAACCCGGGGGTTTTATACTGGGATAAGGAGCAGAAGGCCTGGTATTTGAAAAAGTGTAGTAAAGTAAGAATGCGTGTGGAACAACCTGTTGAAGAAACAAATGACAGTGGGATTTTGTTGAAAAGAGATGACTTTGATAAATTAGAAGAAGGAGAAAAGATATATTTCAAAAAGGATGACAATTACAAAGTTACAGAGTATAAGTTGGATAAAAATTTAGGAAAACAGACACCCCCCAAAGGCTTTAAAACAGGTTATCTTCATAAGGGGGAATACATAAAAGATAAGAAATATGAATCGATTTTTTTTGAAACTGATAATGATAAAAAGAATGATCCGATACCAGTTCTAGTGGAGGATATTGAGTTATTTAAAAAAGTATGGACTGAATATAGAAATGAAAAAAAGAATGGAAAAGAAAAAGAGAGAGATTGGTACAAAGATTTCGAGTTAAAGACGGATGGAGCATGGAATTTCGTATATTATTCTATGGATGATAATGGACATATTTATCTGTGGCCTGCTTGTATAGGAAGAGAGTCATTCCGTAAGAAAATAGAAAATCTGCTAAAAAACAATGGGGGATATCAGCCCTGCAGTGATGAAAATTTATGTCCAGCCTGTCAGATATTTGGGATGCTGGATAAGACAGAGAAGTCAGGAACATATGCTTATGGTTCCAAGGTTAGAATCACAGATGCTACGTTGATTCATCCCGTAAGAAACAGTAGTTCTCTGTTTGAAAAACCTATCGTTTTACCGGAGATGGGTGAGCCTCGTCCAAGTGCAGTAGAGTTCTACACGATCTCCCCTTATGAGGAAAATGAGAAAAGAAAAAAGCAGGGATATTGGACGTATGATTATAAGTGTCAAAAAGGAGCCAGAAACAGGGATGATAGAATCAATCTAAATCAAAACCAGCCCAGACTGCGGGGACGCAAATATTACTGGCACAGTGCTGTAGATTTAAAGAAATTTGAAGAAAATCGGGTCAGTGCGATGCAGCAAAGAATACGCCCTCTAAAACCAAGTGACAAGTCTGGTATGCGATCAACATTCCGGTTCAGGGTATATTTTGAACAACTGAATAAAAGGCAATTAGAGCAGTTAAAATGGTCGCTTGACTTTGGTGATCCAAATTGCGCCCATAAGATTGGAAGAGGAAAACCATTGGGATTCGGGAGTGTGCAGATTAACGTTGAGAGTCTGTGCATAAGGAATATTGATGAAGAGACGGGAAAATGGGAGATCATTTCAATAGGAGAGCATGGCGAAGAAAGCTATGGCGAATTCTTTGGAGTGTCAGACTTCTCCATTGAGGAAATTCCAGAAGAACTGAAAATCATGGCTAATTGGGAGAAGAAGCCTGAGAATGTATGTTATCCGCAGGGAGAGGATGAGTCAGATGCAGGGAAGGTTAATGGAAATGCTTCTCACCAATGGTTCAGGCTAAACAAGACGAAACGGGATCAGTTAAATTCTCTAGGGGATACAAGCATAGATAACTTTAGGCACAATTTTTCTAAGGTTCTGCCTACCGTTCAGGAGGATGCGGATGAAAAGCTGAAAAAGGAGAAAGCATTATACAGACTTGTAGAAAAGGAAAAGGAAGATAAGACGAAAAAGTTTGGTGCGAATGTGAAGCGAACATAAAATTACTGGGGGATTCGCACCTGGAAAATGTCCGGAAAGGGGGGATAAATTGAAAAACATTAGGGATTTTGGTTGCATTAAAGAGGAAAAAAGGATAGAATTTATAAAAATGGTGGAAATTTAGAAGGAAAACTTGTGCAGATTTGCTGAAGTCACTCACGCGTAGGGTGTGGATTGAAATTATTGATTTCTTCTGCATCTGCCTCCGGTTTCAGGAAGTCACTCACGCGTAGGGTGTGGATTGAAATAATTGCAAAGTTTGCAAATATTACTGGATTAGCAGGAAGTCACTCACGCGTAGGGTGTGGATTGAAATTCATAAGTATCTTCTATATCAGGATGAACCCATATGAAGTCACTCACGCGTAGGGTGTGGATTGAAATTGCCGCATCGTCATAAGAACTTTGATTCTCAAACGAAGTCACTCACGCGTAGGGTGTGGATTGAAATTCTGTTAGCAAGACCAACAAATATTTTTCGGATCGAAGTCACTCACGCGTAGGGTGTGGATTGAAATTCTTGTAATCTACCATGAGATGATTTATAATAAGAAGTCACTCACGCGTAGGGTGTGGATTGAAATGCAATCTCAATTCCGTATTCCATAATAGTCACAGAAGTCACTCACGCGTAGGGTGTGGATTGAAATATAAAAAGTCAATCCTAAAGACTAGAAAAGGAACCGAAGTCACTCACGCGTAGGGTGTGGATTGAAATTTTGCTGGATTGATAGCTTGCTATCCAGCTTTCTCGAAGTCACTCACGCGTAGGGTGTGGATTGAAATTCCATCTGGTGAACTACAACCTTCAGGCTGTAGGGAAGTCACTCACGCGTAGAGTGTGGATTGAATTTTTTTGGAGTATCTTCCAGCAACGTCTGCTTTTTGAAGTCACCCACTCGTAGAGTGCAGATTGAAATCTTTGCGTAGCATAAACTGCATTCCCAGATAACCAAAGTCCTTCCCGTCCAATTTTCACATTTCAAAAATTATGCCATGCTAATAAGAAGATACACAATACATCTATAGCGACATAAAACGATATGAGCAGATATAATAAACGCTATATCGTTATTTTTACCCTCATATCTGTCACGCAAGCAGTGGCAGATACCCTTGCCAACGTAAGGTAAAGCCCGTACTTTCCTCATGTTGACAAGTATAATAGTAGTAAAATTCAAAATCACAGGAGCCCTATATGATAGGAATATACGATTGCTTTGGTTATGGTCAAGGTTATGATGTCCCTTTTGAAGAAAGATATAAATTGATCAAACAAGCAGGTTTTGATTGTGTGATGCTCTGGTGGAGCGATCAATTTGGCAGAGGCGCAGGTTATCAGGAAGACGTCCATTTTGCAAGGAATGCAGGATTACATATAGAAAACATCCATACCCCAGTCCATGAACAAAACTGTTTATCTTTGGACAATTTGGATGGAGAAAATGTATTTCAGTCCTATTTGCAATGTATAAAGGACTGCTTCGAATATAAGATATCAACGATGGTGATTCATTTACCGGACGATGCCCATCCTGTCAATCGTTTAGGGCTCAAAAGATTAGAAAAGATGATCTATGAGGCCGAAAGGCTGGATGTTCAGATTGCCTTCGAAAATCTGGGTAATCTTCAAAATTTAGCCCTGGTATTAGATACTTTTCCATCACAGAATGCAGGGTTTTGTTATGACAGCTGTCACCATATAAACTTTGCTCCGAGAGAAGACTTACTGGAACGATATGGAAACCGGCTGATGGCGTTACATTTGCATGATAATGGTGGAAAATGCAATCAACACCAACTGCCTTTTGATGGTAATATAGATTGGACTGATATCATGAAAAAAATAGCATATACGGGATATCAGGGGGCTGTAACCTTAGAGCCGATGAATTGGGATTATGAAAATCTGACGATCCACCAATTCTTAGATTTGGCATATCAAAAAGCAAAAAGACTAGTACATCGTTGATTACCGCATTACCTGTGTAACGATGTACCAGATGAAATGAGATCGGTATAACTATTTGCCTATACAAGCTACAAAATACAAGATAATCCGGGGAGAGTATTAAAACATGCGCCGTGTGGTAAGTGAGGAGGAAATTGAGTCCATTTTAAATGAAAATAAATTGATCAACAGTGAGAATCAATTGCGCAGACTCCCTGTGGATCATGAGAAAAACCTTCTGGAGAGAGTCCGTCTGGGGAAATACAGGGAGATCAGAATTGCCGATTTTGATGAGCTGGATTCCTACATGGGGATGAGCACAAAAGACAAGTTCCGTAAGTTTGAGTATACAACCGTTGCGTCCAATGCGATGTGTACGAGGGCTGCGATCGAGGGCGGGCTGCCTCCGGATGAGGCTTATGATATCAGCGAGGCGATGCTGCAGCGTCTGGAAAATGCAAAAACAATCGAAGAAGTACACGATATCATGGAATTGACGGCAGTCATCCTTGCTCATGAAGTGCAGAAAAACAAGCATAAAAAGAGCTCTTATGTGTTGGAACAGTGTAAGAATTATATCAGCAGGAACATTTTCAGCAGGATCTATTTAAAAGAAATAGCCGGGTATGTAGGTATGAATCCTTCCTACCTGTCACGTCTTTTTTCGGAAAAAGAGGGAATCACGATCCAGCAGTATATTCAGCGGGAGAAGACAAGGACAGCCTGCAACCTATTGAAGTATTCGGACAGGTCCATTGCTGATATTGCACAGTACATGGGATTCCAGTCACAGAGCAGCTTTACGAAAGTGTTCAAGAGATGGCAGAATATGAGCCCTCTAGAATACCGGAATCAAAATTACCAGGATCAGTTTACCAAGTAAGCCGACCCTGGTTTTTCCATGAGCAGAGGAGCAGTATTGTCATCAAAGCTTATTTCATCTCTGTTCTTTTATAAACCTGATATAATATCGGTTGTAAAAGGAAGCAAATGACCGCATAAACCGGTAAAATCACCGTTGCAGAGGTCATGCCCTTCCATCTAATGCTAATAAACCGAAATGAACTTTAATGGAATACGCAAAAAACGTACAGAAAGGAGAAGTGTGTGACCTCTTCTAATAATTATGCAAGATTTGTACAACTTTTTTGTTTAGTTATTTGTTTTTATATGTATTAATTCCGAATCTTTTCATATACTATTTAGAGAATAATCAAAAATATTCCATTATCAGAACATTTGTTCTTGATTTCCTATTGACATTTCTCTCAAATTTGCTATAATATAACTAGCTCATCTACCAGTTGTAGAAGGAGTTCCTAAAAGCGTTTCACGATTGTGAGGCGCTTTTTGCTTGATATTTTTTTCGATATTCCCCATACTTAACTAACTTTTTTCTTAACGCATGATCATAGTGAAAATAAAATGCTGTAATAAGTAGACAATATTTTTCTCTTTTTTCTACCACAACCATATATCGTTCTTCTTCGAGTAAGATGTGAACTCTAGGATTTCCACGATAATCTTCTTCCCATACTTTAACTCCTTCACACTCTCCACATTCATCTAAATTACATTTATAATTTTCTATAAATTTTCTAACCCATTTTATGCGTTCACATCTTCTAAAATCGGGGACTCTTTCACCATCTTTTTTATAATCCTGACATGTAACATGATAAAAGCCTTCCTCCCGACCATATTCTATAGGGTTATATCGTATTTTTACTCTTTTCCCTTCTAACAGGGGGTACGTTTTTTTGAAATCATTACAAAATATTCTATAGATTGTATCCTGATATTCATCCCATGAATTGTAATCCTCATAAAAGACCATTTTGGGCAACCACTTACACTCCATTTATAACACTCCTATCTAGCATCCCAAACAAAAATATTAAACTTATCCTCTTTGTACAAAGTAGACTTTTTCAAACTATACCCACTTCTTTCTTTTATCAAATCAATCAATTCCATTTTTGTGCTGCTTTTTTTAAATTCATCTGGGAACAGTCTATTTTGATAACCCACTGCACCTATTAGGATATCCACAATCTGCATAATTTGCACTTCATTTGATCTAATTGGCTGTATTCTTCGTATGATTCTCCCCGAAAAATCATATATATTATTACTACATATCTCCTTTAACTTTTTTGCCTTTTTATATGAATTTGTATCTTTAATGTCAATATAAACTTCATATCTATCTTGGGGAGCAAAAATAAACTTAAGCATATCAAAATACATCTTATAATACCAATCATCGTGTGTTTGGTTAAAACGAGTATGGTCTAATTGCTGCTTATCCGGAACTATTAAACACCGAAAATGTAAATCAGCGCAGTCAAAAAAGTAATTCAATAATTCAATGTATACTTCTTTTTTCGCCGGGCCTATTTTGGTCCACTTTAATTCTGCCATCGGTAAGATCTGATGCTTCGCTTTTATTTTTCTGATTCTATCAGAGATTTCTTTAAGTTTTACTTGCGGACACCATATCGCCCCTAATACCATATCGTTTATACCATCATTTTCCAAATGACAGCTTTCGTCGCAATAAATATTATATAAGGTATTCATATAAACGCCTCCTTGTCAAAACATTATATCATAAATTATACTCAAACCCAACCAGTAAAAAATCGGTGTCAGAAATCAAATTTCAAACCTTAACTTTTAAAATGGTAGTCAATATGTAATGGAAAGAGGGACTCTGAAATAGTCAAATATTGGTGTAATCCGCAAGTTTACAAAAAGGGGCCAATTGTATATGGAATGCATATATCGAAGTAGTAATAATTACAATAATTTAGCGCGGTATTATAATACTTAAAATGCGCCAGAAATAGTAAGCTGCTGTTATCATATGATCAAGGTTCTTTCACAAGAAAATCAAAAAGTAAAAATAAGACTAAAAAAGTAAAACCTGATAAAGATACAACCCGGTTTCCTGTGGTATAAATAATTACAACAAAGGTACGGTGAGCCAAAGCCGGCCCGGGAAGGCCTGGTCACTGTTTTGTGGTTATTCAGAATGTTTTCAAACAAAGATAAAAAAGGAGACTGAAAATGAGTGAGGGAAAGAAAAAGAGAAATACGTTTCTAAACGGAATTCTGTGGTCGGCGAAGGGAATAGGAACCAATGTGCCAAACACATTGATCGTAACTTATTTATCCTTTTATGCAACAGACGTACTGGGAATGAAGGCTGCGCTGGTGGCAACGATTCTATTACTGACAAAGTTATTTGACGGTGTGACAGATCTGATTTCAGGATTTATAGTTGATAATACGCACACGAAATGGGGAAAAGGACGTCCTTATGATATCTGCATCGCATTCATCGGATTATTTACCGTACTGCTGTTCTCTGCCCCAAAGACAGGAACCGTGGTTCAGGTGATCTGGCTGACTGTTATGTATATCCTTCTCCAGGCAGTGTTTGTTACCTTGTTAAATACAGCGGACAGCGTATATCTGCTCCGCGCATTTCCAGAGGAGCGGGAACGGAATAATACATACAGTATCAGTACGATCTTCGGACAGGTGATCAGCATCACGATCGGTGTGATTCTTCCTGTTATGATTGCTTCTGCAGGGACAGATCATGCTGAATGGACCAAAGTCGTGCTGATCGTCACAGTGCCTTGTACGATAATCGGGATGCTGCGTTTCTTCTTTATCAAAGAAGTACATGTAGATGCACCGGTCCCAAAAACAGAGAAAAAAGAGAAAAAGAAAAATTCAGAACATGTGGGCTTAAAGGATGGCGCGAAAGCGATTGCTCAGAATAAATATATTTTGATTCTTGCATTGGGGATCTTCATTATTGTGATCAGCAGCGGCCTTCTGAATTCATCAACAGCATATTATTTTCAGTATATCGTAGGAGATATGAATAAGATGGCAGTTGCCTCCATGGGAACCTATGCATCCCTGTTGATGCTGGTCATCTTTGTTCCGCTGGCTAATAAGTTTGGGAAAAGTAATATTTTAAAATTCGGGATGATTGTTGCAGTAATCGGGAATCTGATCCGCTGGTTCGGTGGAACTAATATTATCACGATTACGATCGGAATGGCTATGCTGATGTTTGGGGTCATGCCGCTGACATTATATTTCCCATTGTATCTGTTCGATATCATGGATTACGGTGAGTGGAAGACAGGAAAACGTGTGGAAGGGCTGTATGCCGCATTCCCGACGTTTGCCAATAAAGTGGCGAGCGGTCTGTCCGTATCACTGGGGATGTTCATACTGGGGGCAGCAGGATATGACGGAAAGGCAGCAGTCCAGACAGGATCTGCATTGACGGCAATTGAATTTTGCTACAACGCTCTGCCGACAATTTTGTTAGTTATTATGACATTACTTCTGATCTTCTTTTATAATATTGATAAAAAGATGCCAACAGTAAAGGCAGAACTGGCAGACAAACGTGCAAAAGCGGAATCAGAAACAGCGAAAGCAGAATAGGTACAGGAATGACAGGACGAAAAGAGAGGACGTTTGTATGGAAGAGAAAATAGAAGCCCTGATTTCCAGTATGACTCTGGAAGAGAAGGTGGGGCAGTTAAGACAGTGCGGCCCGTCACTTGTGGGGGCATTTGACGTCAGTTTTGAAGAACTGGTGAATATGGTATATGATGGAAGGATCAGTAAGGCAGAGTTTGATCAGATGCTCAGTACCGCAAGACAGGATTATCATGAAGAAGATTTAAGAGCCGGAAAAATCGGCTCTTACAACGGAATCTCAGATGCCGGAACAGTTAACCGTCTGCAGCGGATTGCCGTGGAAGAGACGAGGCTGGGAATTCCGCTTCTGTTCGGATACGATGTGGTGCATGGATACCGCACGGTAACTCCCATTCCTTTGGCAGAGAGCTGCGCGTGGGATCCGGGGCTGTGGGAGGAAACAGCACGGATCTCCGCTCAGGAGGCATGCGCCGGAGGCATCCATATGACGTTTGCACCCATGGTGGATGTCTCCAAAGACGCCAGATGGGGCAGGATCAGTGAAAGCGCCGGGGAAGATGCGTATCTGAATTCCATGTATGGAGCGGCTAAGGTAAAGGGATTTCAGGGAACCAGCCTGAAAGAGCCGGGGACGCTGGCGGCCTGTGTGAAACATTTTGCCGCATATGGAGCAGTGGAATCCGGCAGGGATTATAACCGGGTCGATCTGTCCGGGCAGAAGCTGTACGAAGAATATCTTCCTCCTTATGAGGCATGTATCAGGGCAGGGGCAAGGGCTGTCATGCCTGCGTTTAACGATTTAAGCGGCGTGCCCTGCACTGCAAATGACTGGCTGCTTCGAAAGGTACTGCGGGAGGACTGGGGCTTTGACGGGATGACCGTCAGCGATGCCAATGCGATCGCGGAGTGTGTGGAGCATGGGATCGTGGCAGACCGAAAGGCTGCGGCGGCAAAGGCACTGCTGTCCGGAGTGGATATGGATATGACTTCGGACTGCTACGGTCAATACCTGGCAGAGCTTGTCAGAGAAGGCACTGTGCCGGAGGAAGTGCTGGATGAGGCAGTCGCTGACATTTTGCGGATCAAAATGGAACTGGGGCTGTTTGAACATCCTTACCGGACAGATGAAGAGAAGGAAGAAAGAACCCTCTTAAAGCCGGAATTCAGGGATGTGGCACGAAAGGCGGCAGAGGAATCTATGGTGCTTTTGAAAAATGAAGGAGTCCTTCCCTTAAGGGAAGGCAGCAGGATCGCTGTTGTCGGAGAACTTGCCGGGTTTCGGGGAGAGATGACCGGGACCTGGGCAGTTAAGGCTGTGGACGAGGATTGTGTCAGCATTGTGGATGCCTGTGAAGCATGGCAGATTCCCTATCAATATTTTACAGAGGATGAGATTCTGGGGTGTGAAGATATAGAAGCATTGCTGAGAGATTCGGATGTGATCGTGGCTGCAGTGGGAGAACGAAAAGGAGAAAGCGGCGAAGCGGCAAGCCGGGCTGACCTCTCTCTTTCTAAGATACATCAGAAGGTACTGCGAAAATTGGTAGAGACAGAGAAACCAGTTGCGGCAGTCCTCTTTAACGGCCGCCCCCTTGCTATCCCGTGGATGAAGGAAGAGATACCGGCGATACTGGAGGCGTGGCATCCGGGCGTGGAGGCAGGAAATGCAATCCTGAATCTGTTGTTCGGCAGAGTCAATCCGTCCGGGAAACTGACGGCAACATTTCCTCAGCATAGCGGACAGTGCCCCATGTATTATGATCATATTAAGACGGGAAGACCCGCAGGCAGGAGCAGGTTTACTTCTAAATATCTGGATGTGCCATCCGGGCCTGTATACCCGTTCGGGTTTGGGCTGAGCTATACCACCTATGCGTACACACAGATGGAGGTCAAGGAGCAGGGAGACACGATTCTGATCTCTTCGACAGTGCAGAATACCGGGGAAATGGACGGTACGGAGATTGTCCAGTGCTATATGCATGATCCTGTGGCACAGCGGGTGCGCCCGGTGAAAAAGCTGCTGGATTTTGCCCGTGTGTCGTTGAAATCCGGGGAGAGCAGGGAAGTTACCTTCCGGATCGCAAAGGAAAAACTGGGATATTATGATCAGCAGATGAACTATCTTGTGGAAGATGGAGTCTATGAATTTTATGTCGGCGGTAACTCAGAGGACTGTCTAAAACAAGAGATTCAGATCGGAAAATAAGTGGTAGCTGTTTATGCTTCAAACAGTGATCCAAACAGGTAAAATAGGAGAGAAATATATGCTGCGAGTGTATGATTTGAGAACAGAATATTTAACAGACCCTGTCGGAGTCGATGCGGCACAGCCGCGTCTGAGCTGGAAACTGGAAAGTGACAGGCAGGGCGTCTTCCAGAAAAGCTACCGCATCCGGGCTGTTACAGATGGAGAGATCATCTGGGACAGCGGTGTGGTAAATTCCGGGGAAAATCTTCGGATCCGGTACAAGGGAAGCCCTCTGGAAAGCCGTCAGTGTGTATCGTGGAGCGTTCTGGTTTGTGCAGTGGACGAAAAGGGGCAGACAGAAGAGGCCAAAAGCCAGTCTGCCTTTTTTGAAATGGGACTTCTAAAGAGGGAGGACTGGAAAGCAAAATGGATCGAGCCGGAGAACGAAGTGGATCCGGAGGCGAAGAAGCCGTCCCCCTATCTAAGGAAGGAATTCGAGGTAAAACCAGGACTTAGAAAGGCGAAAATCTATCAGACGGCACATGGACTGTATGAATGCTGGTTCAACGGGATCTGCCCGACAGAAGAAAAATTCAAGCCGGGACTGACCAGCTATTATTACAGAATACAGTATCAGACCGCGGATATCACGGACAGCCTGAAAGAAGGAACGAACTGCTGGGCGGTCATGCTGGGAGACGGCTGGTGGAGAGGGACGACCGGAGGCACCGTAAAGAATAATTTTGGATATAAGCTGCATTATTTCGGACAGATCGAATTGACCTATGAGGATGGGACGAGGGAAGTCATTGCAACAGATGACACGTTCCGGCACAGTACCGGTGCGCTTCTTGCATCCGATATGATGATGGGGGATCTTTACGATGCGCGTCTGGAACCGGAGGGCTGGAAGCTGGCAGGGTTCGATGACAGCAGCTGGGAGCTGGTTCATCTGACAGAGGAACATGCGGATGCAGAACTGATTCCATGCAGAGGCGTTCCGGTTCGTGAGATGGAAGCATTTCTTCCCAAAGAGCTGACCGATAAAAATGGAAAACGTATTCTGGACTTCGGTCAGAATCTTGCCGGATACGTGCGGATGAAGCTTAAGGATACCAGGCCCGGGCAGACCGTTCGGCTGATCCATGGCGAGGATATGAAGGAAGGATGCTTTACCCAGGCGAACATCAAACAGACAAGCATCAAGGTGGATGCATTCCAGGAAGTCACCTATATATGCAGGGGAGCAAAAATGGAAGAGTACTGCCCGCTGTTTTCTGTATTTGGATTCCGGTATGTATGTCTGGAAGGCTATGACAGGGAACTGGAGCCGGGAGACTTTACGGCTTATGCGGTGTATTCAGACATGCAGATAACAGGAGAGTTTACATGTTCTCATGAATTGATCAATCAGCTGGTTATGAACAGCCTCTGGAGTCAGAAAGGCAATTTCCTGGATGTTCCGGTGGACTGCCCGACAAGGGAGCGCAATGCCTGGACAGGTGACAACCAGATCTATGTGAAGACAGCATCCTATTTCATGGATGTGTATGCATTCTATGAGAAATGGCTACAGGACCAGACCATAGAGCAGTATGAAAGCGGAAAGGTGGGGATTACATTTCCCTCTACCAGCAGTGTGCACAACCGAAAAGAGCTGGAGCATATGAAACAAATCAATCCCTTAAGTGCACTTGCGGGACCGGACGGAAACGGCAGTATCGGAGAGGACTGTGCCGGCTGGGGAGACTCTGCGGCATGGATCCCGTATATGATCTATCTTAGTTACGGGGATGTTCAGATCCTGAAAAACCAATATCAGACAGCGAAAAAGTGGGTGGACTATATGCTTGTCTGTGCCAGGGATCATAACCCTCTGTATGAGGATCAGCCGCAGTACCATCATGTGAATGAGGACGGCGAACTGGATGCAGATTACATCTATGATACAAAAATGCATTACGGAGAATGGCAGGAGCCGATCCCGAAGGAGCCGCCCAAAGAAGGGGAAGTGACCTCCCTGGCAGATGTATTTGCAAAGATGATCCGTGAGGGAAAACCTAAGGTAGCTACTGCTTATATGTGTCGTTCCGCAGAAAATGTGGCGCACATGGCAGAAATTCTCGGGAAGGAAGAGGATGCCGGGAAGTACAGGCGGATCGCAGAGAAAATCCGTAAAGTATACGAAACCTATCTGATCGATGAGGATGGAGTCATCGAGCCGGGACATCAGGCAGCTTACGTCAGGGCACTGGCTATGAATCTGTGCTCCGGCGAAAAGAGAGAAAAGGTGATCCGGCAGCTGCTTGGGGAAATCGAAGCCAACGATTATAAGCTCAACACAGGATTTCTTTCTACCCCGTTTTTACTGCCGGTTCTGGCAGAGTGCGGATATCCGGAAATTGCGTTTCGGATCCTGGAACAGACGGAAAATCCGGGCTGGCTCCACGCAGTGGTTCTGGGGGCTACGACGATTCTGGAGAGCTGGGATGGCATGGACGTGCACGACGCATCATACAACCACTACAGCTACGGAGCAGTATGTGAGTTTTTATTTGGTTATGTGGGAGGAATCCGGTCGGATTTTGCCCATCCGGGATTCGAAGAATTTAAGCTGGAGCCGCTGATGGGCGGAAGTCTGACCGGGGCGAAGGCTGTATTTGAAAGCCAGTATGGAACGATCGTATCCGAATGGAAACGCGAGGGAGAAACGTGGGAATATCACTGTACGGTTCCGGTCAATACCAGGGCATACCTCACACTGCCGGATGGAAGAAAAACCGTGCTGGGAAGCGGAACGTATGAATTTACTTCCTGCAGAGTATGATCTAAGCTTCGGAAAAAACACACAGAGACGTATACAAGTTTATATAGATAGAGAAAGAATGGCAAAACAAAAAATGGAGGGTTTGAGATGACAGAAAAAGTATTACAGTCGGATCTGAAATGTGTTCCAATTCAGAAAATGGTATTTGAGAGAACATGCGGCGGTGTACCGGTGAATTCTTTTGAACCGAGGAATACTCCCGGAGAGCATGTGAGGGAGGACGGTGTCGTATATGTGAACGATATCTGCTACGGCGGGAAATATCCGAACAGCCATCTGGATATTTTTTATCTGGATACGGACAAAAAGAAGAAGCGTCCGACCGTCATCTACATCCATGGCGGCGGGATGATCTTTGGCGATAAGGTATCAGGAGATCCTTTGGCAGCAGGAAGCGGCAGAGATATCGACTTTTGTGTAGAAGTGGCAAAGAGGGGATACAATGTGGTTTCTCCCAATTATGCACTGGCGCCGGAGTACCGTTTCCCGGTGCAGCTTGAACAGGTAGATCAGATCCTTCAATATCTGACGGAGCATCAGGAACAGTATGGCCTGGACATGGAGCATGTATTCTTAGGCGGAGGCAGTGCAGGAGCCTGCCTGTCGGAGATCTACGGAGCGATGCTTGTAAATCCGGAATATGCAGAAAAGATCGGAGTCAGACCATCCATCCGAAAAGAGCAGATCACAGGTCTGCTGATCGATGAGGCGGCGCTGTCTGTCCGCCATTATGAGGAAAACA
Source organism: Faecalicatena sp. (assembly GCF_058819085.1). Lineage (NCBI taxonomy): Bacteria > Bacillati > Bacillota > Clostridia > Lachnospirales > Lachnospiraceae > Faecalicatena > Faecalicatena sp. The sequence goes on along the minus strand of NZ_JBZUUL010000002.1, from coordinate 120,158 downwards.
TGAATGCCATATTTGGATGCTGGATGGGAGTGGATAAGCCGTCAGAAAAGGAAGAGATTGCGACTCTGCTGGATGCCACAAAGTGGATCAGGGATCGTTATTTTCCTACTTTTATTATCAGCAGTAATCTGGAGATCTGGTTTCAGGATTCCGCGGAGGATCTGGCAGCAGTTTTGGAAAAGAACAATACAGAATATGAATATTTTTTCAGAGGCCGGGAGTATGATGAACTGGAACACGGGTTTATGAAGAGATATAAGAATAATAAATATGCGAAAGAGTGCCTGGAGCAGATGCTAGAATTTATGGAGAAGCAATTGAGCTGAAAAGGCAGATAAAGAGGAGGACAAGATGTACGATAGATTTTATCCGGGGCAGATTTGGCTCGATACAGAGGGAAAACGTATACACGCGCATGGAGGTTCTGTGATTCAGGTTGGTGATACCTTCTACTGGTATGGCGAAAATAAAGACCATACGGCAGCCGGTAATGGAATCTGGACCTGGGGGGTACGCTGTTATAAATCAAAAGATCTATACAATTGGGAAGACTTAGGACTCATTATCCCGCCTGATCTTCAGGATGAGACCAGTCCTCTGAATCCTTATAAGGCCAAAATGGATCGTCCCCATATCATTTACAACAGGAAAACGAAGAAATATGTATGCTGGATCAAGGTTATGTATGAGGGAGATACGCAGCTTTCTTCCGTGCTGACAGCAGATCAGATCACAGGGCCATATACGATCGTTCACCAGGATTTTCAGCCGCTGTCCTTCCACGCAGGTGATTTTGATTTGGCAGTGGCAGAGGATGGCCGTGCGTATTATTATTTTGAGCGTGTGCATAGTGAGACAATATGTGCGGATCTGAATGATGAGTATACCGATGTAACGGGGTATTACTCGACGCATTTCCCGCATCATGAGGGAATTCCTTATGTGAGGGAGGCTACGGCTCATTTTTTCAGGCAGGGAAAGCATTATCTGATCACCAGTGGAACGACAGGATATCTTCCCAATCCGTCGGAAATTGCGGCAGCGGATACCTGGCATGGACCGTATACCGTGCTTGGCGATCCGCATGTGAATGATCCGTCAGATACGTCTTTTCATTCGCAGATCTCATCTGTATTTAAAGTACCGGGGAAGAGGGATTTATACATTGCTTTGGCAGACCGATGGATGCCAAACGCAATGAATTATTCTTATCATGAGTATAAGAAGATTTTCAGTGTGTTAAAAAATCCGGATGCACCAATGGAAGAAAAAATGAAAATGATAGAACTGGCGAAAGAAATTCAGGCTTTAGAGGATACATCCATTGCAGATTATGTATGGCTCCCGATTCTTTTCGAAGATGGGAAACCAGTGATTCAATGGATGGATGAGTGGAAGATAGAAGATTACGAGTAACAGTTTGGAACTGTCTGAACTGTTATGATTACGGATAAGGCAGGTTTGAAAGAGAGGGAAATTTTATGAAGACTTTTGAAATCGTATTAAGCGAAGAACGAAACGTAACGATGACGATGTATTTGAATCTGGAAAGTCCAGAATTCCATCACAGGAACCGTCCGCTGATCGTTGTACTTCCGGGCGGTGGATACAGTATGTGCTCAGACCGGGAGGCCGAAATTGTTGCACTTTCATATATGGCGGCGGGCTATCAGGCCTGTGTGCTCCGCTATACGTTAAAGGATAAAGCCGGATGGCCGTATCCGATCAATGATTATGATGAGGCATATGAGAAGATCGCAGAGAATGCGGAGGAATGGAGAATCGATATGAATCACGTGGCAACAGTTGGTTTTTCAGCAGGCGGACATCTGGCGGCGTGCACAGCCACCGTTGCGAAGCACAGGCCAAATGCAGCGATCCTGGTCTATGCCGCGATTAAAAAAGATATCGTAGACGCCTGCCAGCCGGGGATGCCTTATCCGGCGGAACATGTGGACGGGAATACTTCCCCTTGTTTTATCGTGGCATCAAGAGATGATTCTTTAGTAAATGTGTCCAATTCTTTAGAGTTTGGCCTTGCGTTAGAAAAGAACGGGATCAATTTTGAAACACATATCTATTCCTTTGGACAGCACGGATTTTCTGTTGCGACTCCTGTGATCACGACATCGGCGATTACACAGCGTGCTGCAAAGTGGGTACCAGACAGTATTACATGGCTGAATGAAATGATAGGGGAATTTACAGAGCATGGATTTCGTGAGCCGGTCCTATCAGCAAAAATAAATGGTAATTATGAGGAATTTCTTTCTGTAAACTGTACGTTAGGACACATGCTGAATCAGCCGGAGGAATCACAGAAAATCATTGAGGCATTACTTGAGGGGATCAAGGGAATTGCAGCAGAAAGAGGAATTGATTTCCTGAGCTTCTGCGCCGCAATCAGCGGATTTACGATCAAAGAATTACTGGCTTTGGTACAAACGCCAGAAGAGGGAATAAAGCAGATAGATGCTGCGCTAAGGACGATCCCGAATCGGAGAGAATAGCAGATTTGCAATGCAGCAAATAGGAGAAGGAATAGAATGAACATTTATGATTTAAAGACAAACCATATCAAAAATCCTCTCGGATATCATATGGACCGGGTGTCATTCTCCTGGAAAGTGGAGAATGCTGTTGGAAAGAAGCAAAAGGCAGCCAGAATCCTGGTATTTTCTGATGAAAAAATGGAATCGATCCTGTACGATTCGGGATGGGACTTACAGGCAGACAGTCTGGCGTATCCCGTGGAATTAGCGCTGTCTCCCAGAACGCGTTATTACTGGCAGGTCACGGTTCGGACAGATGCAGGAGAGGAAGAAAAAAGCGAAACGGCGTGGTTTGAAACCGGGAAGCTGGAAGAAGCGTGGAGAGGGCAGTGGATCGGCTGTGACAATGCGATAGAGCGACATCCGGTTTTTGAAAAGGAGATCGTGGCACAAAAGGAGATTCAGAAAGCAAGGCTCTATATCTGTGGTCTGGGTCTCTATGAGGCATCTATCAATGGGGAGAAAATCGGCAATGAGTTTATGACGCCCTATTTTAACGGATATCACCAGTGGGTGCAGTACCAGACTTATGACATAACGGATCAGTTAAAAGGAGCCGTTGAGAAGGTACAGTTATCTGTTCTTCTGGGAAATGGCTGGTTTATCTGGAAACGGGAACCGGGACATAAGGATACCGGGCACTATCGTGAGGGCTGGAAGCTGCTGGCAGAGGTCATAGTTACATATGTGGATGGCACAGAGGAGATCATCGGAACCGATGAATCCTGGAGCGTGCGAAGAAGTAACATCACCCTGTCTAACATTTATGACGGACAGCAGGAGGATGACACGTTAGAAGCACTGCCCGGGGAGAAGGCGGTTTTGACCAAGCCGCCGAAGGGAAGGCTTGAGGCACGGTATTCTGTACCGGTTACGGCAAAAGAAACCTTTGTACCAGCTCAGATCATTCATACGCCTGCAGGTGAGCTGGTGGTGGATCTGGGACAGGAGATATCAGGGACCTTCCGTCTGCATGTACAGGTGCCAAGAGGGACAAAAGTAACGGTACAGACCGGTGAGGTTCTGCAGAAGGGGAATTTTTACAGGGAAAATCTGCGCAGTGCCAAATCAGAATATATCTACATTTCTGACGGAACAGAGAAAGTGGTTATGCCGCAGTTCACCTTTTATGGATACCGGTATGCAAAGATTGAGGGAATTCCTGATCTAAAGCCGGAAGATTTTACAGGGGTCGCACTTTACAGTGATATCCCGAGGACCGGAAGCTTAAAGACCGGGCACGAATTACTGAACCGGCTGATCTCTAATATTGAGTGGAGCATGAAGGATAATTTTGTGGATGTTCCTACAGACTGCCCGCAGCGCGATGAACGTCAGGGGTGGACCGGGGATGCCCAGGTATTCTCAGGAACAGCAATGTATCTTGCGGATACCTATGCATTTTACAGAAAATATCTGCATGACCTTGCGATGGAACAAAAAGCGCTGGGCGGTAAAGTGCCGGATATCATTCCTTCCAGAGGGAAGGAGTCGGCAGAAGCAGTATGGGGGGATGCGGCGGTGCTGATACCGTGGAATCTCTACCAAATGTATGGAGATAAGCAGATTCTCATAGATCAGTATGAAAGCATGAAGTCATGGGTGGACTATGTTCAGAAAGTAGATGGAGAGGATTTTGGCTGGAGAAGGACCTTCCAGTACGGAGACTGGCTGGCTCTGGACGGAATTACCGGAAGAGCAGAGGACAGCTTCGGGGGTACAGATGAAGGTTATATCGCAAGTATCTATTTTGCATACAGCGCTGAGATCGTGGCAAAGACAGCGGTATTGCTCGGACATCCGGAGGATGCCGAAACCTACCGTAAGATAGCGAAGTGCCAGTGGGATGGCGTGAGCAGGGAATATTTCAGTGCCACAGGACGCTGCTGTGTAGATACACAGACAGGACTTCTGCTCGCTTTGAAGCATCACCTTTCCACGGATGAGGATGCACTCAGGGAACGCTTGAGAATGCTCTTCGAGAAATGCCGCAATACCCTGAGAACGGGCTTCGTAGGAACACCGATCATGTGTAAGGTACTGTCAGAGAACGGCATGAGGGATATTGCATACAAAATCCTGCTGGGTGAGGAATATCCGGGCTGGCTCCATGAAGTAAAGCTGGGGGCAACGACCATATGGGAAAGGTGGAACAGCCTGGATGCCGAGGGGAATATCTCAGGCACAGGCATGAACAGCCTGAACCATTATTCCTATGGTTCGATTCTGGAATGGATGTTCGGCTATATGGCAGGAATCAAGATCGGCGATATGCAGGCCCATACAAAAGGGACCAGATTTGCAGATACGAATGCTTCTGATGTGATGGACATGGCTGCGTATACGGGTGGAAGGTTCGCAAGGATCGAGCCGGAAATCAACTGGTATGTTGGATACTTGGAGGCTGTGCATGAATCGGCGGCAGGAAGGTACGTTAGCAGCTGGAAGATCGAGGACGCGGAGCACGTGACAGTGAAGGTCAAAGTACCGTTCAACTGTGAGGCAGACCTGATCCTGCCATATGCCGGGCCGGAGATTTATGGGGAGAGTGACAATCCGATGTTTACAGATGCTGCGGATGGTGTGTGCCATTTACAGGCAGGTACCTATGAAGTGACTTACCATACCACAGTCAAACTGAAAAATAAGTACAGCACGCAGAGCACGATTCAGGAGCTTCTGGAAAATTCCAAGGTATGCGAGGCGCTCAAACCATATGTGCCGATTGAGATGGCAGGATATGCATTGTATAAAAACACACTGCGGGAGATTATGACAGTTCTAAATAGTGAGATTCCGGAGGCGGCGTTTGAGGCTCTGGATCAGATCCTGTCACGGTTCTAAATTCATAAAATGGCTGCTACGGTACTCCTTCGGGGTCATATGATAGTATTTTTCGAAAATTTTATAAAAGTGTGTCCGGTTGTGAAACTGTAGGTCAGCTGCAATTCCGGACACACTTTTTTTTGTATCCCGAAGCAGCGTGGCGGCATACTGCATCGTAAAATTCATGCTGTAGTCGAACAGGCTCTGTCCGGTATACTTTTTTACGATTTTCCCAAGATAAGACCCGTCGTAATTTAAAATCTGTGCGAGCTCCTTATTGGTGACGCGTCCATGGCGTTCCTCTAATATCTGGTCAATACGGGAAAACAGAAGGGAGTCCATTTTGCTTCTTGCCGTCACATGTACCGCATGATAATACTGTGGGTCGCACAGAATATCGATCAGCTGGAAGAACAGATCCAAAAGACGGTAAGTAGCCCCATAATAGGGAGTCAGAATCGTATTCAGCATTTTTTCAAAAATATCATGTACCATGACTTTCTGCTGGGTTTCTGTAATGCGCGGGACAAAGTCTAAAAAGTCCTTGGAATCAGGATGGTCCTCTTCCATATTTTGCTCCAGAAAATGAAAAATCAGATTGTCAAACCGTTTTTGTTCCAGTGGAAAAAGCATGTTGTTTCCATAGTTCTTAAGTCTTTCCACAAATTCAGAGGAGACAGAAAAGAAGATACACGTGAAATCAGTAGTAGTTTCTTCGGTATGGAGTGTATTTCGGTTCATCAGACAGCAGCTTCCGGGAGTGTAGAGGTAGCGTCTGCCTTCTACATTCTGATACATATTTCCACGCAGGACATAGGTGAATTCGAAGCAGTTATGCTGGTGCATACGATCCCGGCTGCGCCCTTTGATGGAATTCACGGGGACGTTGAACTGGGATTCCGGCGTAAAGATCGAGACAGCGCTTTCGGACAGGGCATCCGGGTGGATCGCCATGATCACGATCGTAAACGGTGCGTTCATTCCCTGATAAAATGCGTTTGAACCCTCTGTATCGTGGAAGGAAATGATTTTATCCAGGTCATTCTTTCCCTTTTTTAAAGCAGGGTTAACTGAAATAGACATCAAAGCAGGACCTCCCTTTCTAGTGTCTCCCGGCGCAAATACCCCTTGTATTGCACCAGCTCTCTACGCCAGAAGTTTTTCTGCAAAGCTAACCGCAGGGTCCACTACGCCGTCGCTTTGCAGAAAAACTTCTGACGCAGATATCAGGCACAATACAAGGCGCATTTACGCCGTGAGGCACTAGTATATCGTTGCTAAGATGAGTGTAACATATTCGGGGACATAAGGAAATGCCAAATACCGTAAAATGATACAGGGTTCAGGAAAGATTCACTGGATGTGATACATTTCAAAAAATATATATGAAGAGATCTAAAAAGGAAGAAAGAGTTAGACGTAATATGTTACAAATCTACTGTTTGGAGAACGAATGCCGACATTGTTACAGAGATATTCAAACGATACAATTTAAGAAAATAAACGAGAGAGATAGAATCAATTCTATTAGAGAAAGAAAGGTCGTGCAGGTAATGAGAAAAGAACGGATCAACAATGACTGGATGTTTTGGAAGGATGGTCGTGAGGGAGAGAAGCTAAGGGTTGACCTTCCCCATGATGCCATGCTGACAGAAGAGCGGGTACCGGATCTTTCAAATGGAAATGCAACAGGTTTCTATCCTGGCGGGAAATATGTCTATACAAAGAGCTTGTTTGGAGAGGAGTCACTTTGTAACAAGACAGTGCTTGTGGAATTTGAAGGTGTGTACATGAATTCCAGGGTCTTTCTCAACGAAGAAGAAGTCGGCGGCTGGATCTACGGCTATACGAATTTTTATGTGGATCTTACAGACAGGCTTCTGATGGGAGAAGAAAATGAATTAAAGGTGGTTGTGGATAACTCCGAGACTCCGAATTCCAGATGGTATTCCGGAAGCGGGATCTACCGGAGCGTGAATCTGTGGACCGGGGAAAAGTATCATATCACACCAGAAGGAATCAAGGTGAAGACAATCTCCTTAAGTCCGGCAGTCATCGAGGTCAGCATCGAGTCTATAAAAGCAGGAGAGATGAACATTGAGTGCGAAGTGTTAAGCGGCGGGAAGACAGTCGCGGCGGCAGCAGGGGAGAACGTGACGATCACCATTCCTGACGGAAAGCTTTGGGACGCGGAGCATCCGGAACTCTATACCTTAAGAGCGGCCTTAAAGCGGGGAGAGAAAATCGTTGATGAGGCAGAGAGCAGATTTGGAATACGCATGGTCACCTGGGGCGCTGAAAAAGGACTGCAGATCAATGGAAATACAGTGAAGCTAAAGGGGGGATGTATCCACCACGACCATGGTCCTCTGGGAGCATGTTCCTATGACAAGGCGGAATACCGAAGGGTGAAGAAGTTAAAAGAGCTGGGCTACAATGCCCTCCGTTATTCCCATAACCCGGCAGGGAAGAATTTCCTGGATGTCTGTGACCAGCTTGGGATGTATGTATTAGACGAAACTTTTGATCAGTGGAAGATTTCTCAGTCTCCCCATGATTATGCTAAGTATTTTGATGCAGAGTGGAAAAAGGATGTGGATGCGCTGATCTCCAAAGATTATAACCATCCGTGTGTGATCATGTACTGCATCGGAAATGAGATCACAGATACGGGACTTCCGTTCGGGGCAGCCATCTCCAGGATGCTGAACGATGTTTTTCATCAGGCGGATACGACCCGGCCGACGACAATCGCAATCAACAGTATGCTGTCCGTTCTGGCGGCAAGACAGGCAGAGCGAAAAGCGATGGAGGCGGAAGATGCGAAGGATGGGAAGGCACCCCGGGAAAAGGCAGTCGGTAGTGCGGATGTCAATGACATCGTAACCCTTCTTCCGAAGATCATGGCATCTATCACACCGGAAAGTCTGGAGGCACTGATCGGGGAGTGCGTAAGCTATGTGGATATCGTAGGCTATAATTACGGACAGAATCTGTATGAAGGGATCCATAAGCTGGCTCCGGAACGTGTGATCTTAAGCTCTGAGACATTTCCAAGCGGGATGGATAAAAACTGGGCAGTTGTGGAACACAAGGACTACGTGATCGGTGACTTCATGTGGACGGCCTGGGATTACCTGGGGGAAGCGGGAGTCGGGCAGCCCGTCTACGGCACCACACAGGCACCATTTTCCAAGGCATACCCCTGTCTGACGGCTGCCTGCGGTTCCGTGGATCTGACGGGATTCCCGGAAAGCCAGGCGTACTATTCGGCGGTACTATGGGGAGTGTATCAGAAACCTTATATCGGTGTCAGGCCGGTAGACCACAGTGGAGAGGAGTACACGCTTGGACGCTGGAGACTGACGGATTCCCTGAACACATGGACCTGGCCGGGGCAGGAGGGAAGACCTGCCCAGATCGAAGTCTATAGTATCGGAGAATCCGTGGAACTCTTTCAGGACGGTGTTTCTCTGGGCAGAGAGAAGCTGAAATCATGCAGATGTCGTTTCCATACCGAGTATAGACCGGGAAGTCTGGAGGCTGTCAGTTTCGACGGTGACGGGAAGGAGATAGAAAGAACAAGGCTTGAGACGGCAGGGGAAGAGTTAAGGCTCACGATCCTTCCGGAAGAGGATGAGATAAAAGCGGATGGTGAAGACCTGGCCTATGTGGCAGTCCACATTACGGATGAAAAGGGCAGGCTGAACATGATGAAAGATCAGAAGATTTCAGTATCCGTGGAAGGTCCGGGTGTGCTTTTAGCTGTGGGAAGCGGTAATCCTGAGACCGAAGAAAAATTTTCAGACGGAGCTTATACATCCTGGCACGGACGGGTGATTGCGATCATACGCAGTACGAAAGAGGCCGGGGAAATCCGGGTAACTGCCTCGGCGGACGGAAGGGAAAGTGTATCCGCAAGGATCATGGCAAAATAAGAATAAGAGTAAAGAGAGGAAAGAGAAAATGACAGAGGAGAAGAAATATTTAAAGTGGTATAACAAACTTGGATATGGAGCAGGTGATCTTGCATCAAACTGTTCATACGGGCTGGTGTCCAGTTTCGTACTGATATACCTGACCAATACGGTCGGCTTAAACGCAGGCATCATCGGAACACTGATGATGGTATCCAAACTGCTGGACGGTGTGACAGATGTGTTTTTCGGAACGATCATTGACCGGACGAAAAGCAAAATGGGTAAGGCAAGACCGTGGATGCTGTTTTCACAGATCGGTGTGTCCATTATGATGGTACTCTTGTTTACCATCCCGGATATGGGGCAGAACATGCAGTATGTATACTTTTTTATTACATATACATTGATGAATGCCGTCTTTTATACAGCAAGTAATATCGCGTATTCCTCACTGGTGTCGCTGACAACGAAGAATTCGAATGAGCGTGTACAGCTTGGATCTATCCGGTTTATTTTTTCACTGCTTACCAATCTTGTCGTAGCGTCTGTCACTGTCAATCTGACAACTGCACTTGGGGGAGGCGCAGCCGGATGGAAGGCCGTTGCCATTATTTATGCGGTGATCGCGCTTGTAGTCAATACGATCAGTGTACTCAGCGTGAAGGAACTTCCGGAAAGCGAACTGGTGGAAAGAACAGAAACCGGCGAGGTGAAGCCGCAGCAGAAAACAAAGCTGGTCGATGGTGTGAAGATTCTTATCGCGAATAAATACTATCTCATTATCCTTGCAATCTACGTTCTGTATTATGGAATGATGGGAGTGACACAGACGGTTGGAATTTATTACATGACGTATGTATTAGGAAATGCAAGCCTGCTGGGTACTTTTACACTGGCAACGTTATTTCCGATGATCATTGTGCTGAGTATTACTCCGGTTTTAGTTAAGAAATTTAAAGGAATTTATAAAGTGATTAATGTGGGCTACGACGGAGCAATCATTTTCCGTGGATTATTCCTGATCTTTGCTTTCATGGGAAATATGCCACTGATGCTTCTTACTCTGTTCCTCAACGGAATCTGCACAGGACCGCTGGTAGGAAGTCTGAATGCACTGATCGCATCATCCAGTGATTACACGACCCATACGAAGGGAGTTCGTCTGGATGGCATGATGTACAGCTGCTCTTCCTTCGGGATCAAGGTGGGAAGCGGAGTCGGAACAGCTCTGGCAGGATGGCTTCTGGCGGCCGGCGGATATGACGGACAGGCCGCAGTCCAGGCTGCAAGCGCAGTGACTATGATTAAGGTTTCTTATGCGGTTGTTCCATTTGTAGTAGTGATTGGGATGAAACTGCTTGTGAAGGCCTTGAAAGTCGAAAAGGCGAATGAAAAGTGGGATGCAGAACATGAAACACAAAATAACAGAGACAGAGATTGAAGCGCTTCTTAATAAAAACAAATTTATAAACAGTGAAAACGGGTTGAAGAGGGTTCCAATGGAAAGGGAATCCCTTTTTCTCGATAGAATCCGCCAGGGAAAATATAAAGAAGTATCATTTGGGGATTACAAAGAGATTGAACCTTATATGGGAGAGAGCACAAAGAGCAGATTAAAAAAGTTTGAATATACAACTGTCGCAGGGATTACGCTGGCAGTTAGGGCAGCAATTGCAGGCGGGGTAAGGCCCGACGATGCATATGATTTCAGTGAAACCATGCTGCAGAAGCTGGAGCAGACAGAATCTATTGAAGAAATGCATGATATATTGGAATATACAGCATCAGCGCTTGCGTTTCAGGTGCAGAAGTGCAGAAAAGAGAAAAGTTCTTATATTCTGGAGCAATGCAAGATATATATCAACCGCAATATTTTCAAGAAGATATATTTAAGCAGACTGGCAGAATATGTGGGGATGAATCCTTCTTATTTATCCCGTCTTTTTTCAGTGAAAGAAGGACTCACCATTCAGGAATATATTCAAAAGGAGAAGATGAATATTGCATGCAATCTGCTTCGGTTTTCGAATAGTTCCATAGCAGAAATAGCACAATATATGGGCTTTCAGTCTCAGAGTAACTTTTCGGCGCTATTTAAGAAATGGGTGATGATGACCCCCACACAATATCGTAATAAAAACAAAAAACTGAATTTCTAGTATGTATTAATATTTTCTGGACATCTGCCGTTCACATTCTTCACGTGTTAATTCACCGGCATTATATCTGGCCATCAGTTTCGCATCTTTGTCATCCAGTCTATAGAAGAGAAGAAAGATGCCTGCCAGAATCACGCCAAGGGCAGGGATACCGGCATTTAAGATCCAGAGACCATTTAAGGCACTTTGTGGCTGAATGACATTCTGTGCGGCCAGATCTGCAAAGCTTTCCGCATTTACACTGACCCATCCGAAGAGTCCAAGCAGCAGTAAACCTAAAGAACTGGCGATGCTGGATGAAATCTTATTGAGAAAAGAACTAATCGAGACGAAGATCCCGGCGGTATCTTTTCCTGTTTTATACTTCGCGTATTCCACACAGTCAGGAATCATATATGTTTTCGCCATGGTATTGAGGGCAGTGGGGGCTGCGGTTGCTATTGTGACTGCGATGATAGCGCCAATTCTGCTGTATCCAAGGAAAAAGATTATCAAATTTAATGCTCCGGCCAGAAAAGCTCCTATAATGGCAGTTTTGCGGTTGCCATACTTTCCGCATAGTTTAGGAGCAAATGACTGAATCAGCAGTGTCGGTATCAGGGCAAGCATTGCAGGAAGAACCATGATTGTAGAGTCTCCATATAAGTAAAAGGAGACAAACAGGGAGATGGCGCTCCCAGTGGCAAGGCAGCCGGAAACTGCGGATGAGAGGATCATAACATTGTAATATTTGTTTATTTTTAATGCGTGGAACATATCCTTAAGTGTATATTTTTCTTCGTTTGTCTCTTCGGTATTTTTCATCTGGACATTGTGTTCTTTTACCTTGAATGCAATCGGCAGCATTCCTACGGTAAATATTCCGGTGAATAAAAGAGCCATTGTTGTCAGACTCATGCCGACATGTTCACTGATCAGATATGTCCATAATGCTCCAAGACCAAAAGTAGAAACAGTACCTAATATGATTTTAGTAGTCAGAATGGAATTACGTTCCTCTGGAATTTCGGTCAAGGTTACAATCATACCCTGCACCGGAACATCGACAATGGTATATGTAAGGTCATAAAGCAGGTAGAAGACCGTAAACCAAACTAATTTGGCTGTCTGGCTCAGGGAACCCGGCATCATAAAGAATAGGGCTGTACAGAGTGGAAAAAGCAGCAGTGTACAGCGGATCCAGGGGAGATACTTTCCCTGACCTGCGATCTTAGACAGCAGTCTGGAACGCGTGGGGCTGAACCGGTCGACAATAAATCCGAAGGCAACGTCATCCAGAGCGTCAACGACTTTTACAATGAGCGTAATGAGAGCTACGACTGTTAAGTCGACTTTCTGAAAGATTAAAAACAGGTTCATATAATTGGGGATGAGCATGCATTCATTAAATCTGCATACCTCTGAAAAATAGTACCAGAACTTTTCTTTTCTGCTCATCCGCCAATCAGGATGTTTTGGTGGTTTTGTGGATATTTCTTTCTTCATAGTAATCCTCCTCTTTGTTTCTTTCTAATAATGTTAGGAGCACAGAGGAAATTTGTATATCTTGATCTTTACAGTTTTTATGAGATTTTGACTTTGTTACAATGATGATAATTTAACAAGATTATATGATAAATAGACAATAAAACATGATTTCCACTCATAGTAAGTCCGGTATACTTATAAAAAGAAAGGTGTGATTGTTTCACTGTTGTATATGGAAAAATGTGTAGAAAGGAACGAAAAAAGTTATGAGAAAGATGATATCAACTCCTGAAATAACTGAAAGAGAGCGTACAAATAAAGAAATTGCAAGGCACCTGGCGGCAGAAGGCATCGTTCTTCTTGAGAACAACGGGGTGCTCCCGCTCCCTGAAAAGTTAGATAAGCTCGCACTGTATGGAAACGGAGCGAGAAGAACGGTAAAGGGCGGTACCGGCTCCGGGGACGTGAATGTGAGGGAGTATACCAGTATCGAGCAGGGACTGATCCGGGCCGGATTTCACATTACTTCAACGGCATGGCTTGATGAGGAGGAAAAGTTTTCCCAGACAGCCAGAGAGCAGTATGAGAATGGAATTCAAAGGATTGCGGAAGAAAAAGGACCCCAGGCAGCGCTCCTTGCATCCATGGGCAGCCCGTTTCAGGAGCCGGCTTTCAGGGAACTTATGGAGGAAGAACTGGATCAAAGCATCACAGATACAGCAGTTTATGTGCTGTCCAGGAATTCAGGAGAAGGGGCGGACCGGAAACTGGAGGCGGGGGATTATTTTCTGACGGAGGCGGAGCTTCATGATATCAGGCTCCTGGCAGAGAAGTTTGTCCATTTTATTCTGCTGCTGAACGTTGGGGGAGTCATTGATATGAGATCGATAAAAGCGGTTCCCGGAATCGATGCGGTGGTCAATATCAGCCAGGGGGGAAGTGCATTTGGAGACGCTGTGGCTGATGTCCTGACAGGGAAGGTGACCCCGTCCGGGAAATTAACTGCCACCTGGGCACAGCGTTATGAGGATTATCCCTGTGCAGGAAGCTTTGCCGGCCAGGATCAGGATGATTCGTGGTATGAGGAAGGAATTTATGTAGGCTACCGGTATTTTGACAGCTTCCATGTAGAACCGGCTTATGAATTTGGATATGGGCTTTCCTATACAGAATTCAGGATCACGGCAAAGCAGGTCCGGCTGAATCATGAAATGGTGGAAATAGAAGCAGAGGTATGTAATGTGGGGGAGACTTATGCGGGGAAAGAGGTTCTCCAGTTATACTGTACAGCGCCGGATGGTGTGCTGGATCAGCCATATCAGCAACTGTGTGCATTCTGGAAGACGGACTGTCTTGCACCCGGGGAGAGCCGGACGGGTGTGCTTACATTTCCGTTTACACAGCTGGCTTCTTATCAGGAATCGACGGCCTCTTATATCCTGGAAAAAGGGGATTATGTTCTGCGGCTGGGAAACAGCTCGAAACATACCCATGTAGCTGCGGTGCTTACATTACCTCAGACGGTTGTAACACAGCAGTGCAGGAATCTGTTTGGAAAAGAAAAGATTTCTCTTTTAACATGTGAGAATAGGTGGGAATCAAGAAAAGAGCCGGAGATCAGCCAGGTTCCCTATCTTGTGGTTCCTGCCGGCATGATACAGAAGATCGTCCACGAGTATCCGGGAAACAGACCATTACTGGAAAGCACGTCCTCTCTTAAGAATGCGACTCTGGAGGATGTAAGGGAGGGGCGCGTAAGTCTTAAGGAGCTGGTCAGCCAGCTTTCAACGGAGGAACTGGCAGAGCTTTGTGTGGGCGGTGCCAGGATGAATATGCAGGATTTCAGTGTCATCGGCAATGCTGCGGATACGATCCCGGGAGCGGCGGGGGAGACGACGAAAAGGCTGTGGGAAAAAAGAAAGATCCCGTCTCTTGCGATGGCAGACGGTCCGGCTGGACTTCGGGTAAATCCGGAATACTATGTAAAGGATGGAGTTCTTCTGAAAGATCTGGCCAAAGACCATATTTTTAAGAATATACTGCCCAGGGAAGCGTTAAAAATGGATCTTACTGGGGCGAAAGTCTATTATCAGTACTGCACGGCCATTCCGACAGCCGTCATGCTGGCGCAGTCCTGGAATAAGGACGTGTGGAGAACCGCCGGTGATCTGGCAGGCGGTGAAATGGAAGAGATGGGGATCGACCTGTGGCTTGCCCCCGGAATGAATCTCCAGAGGAATCCGCTGGGCGGGAGGAATTTTGAATATTATTCGGAAGACCCGCTTCTGTCCGGGATCTGTGCAGCGGAAGTGACGCTGGGGGTTTCGTCACACCCCGGAAGAGGAACCACGATCAAGCATATTGCAGCGAACAACCAGGAAACCAACCGTAATTATAATAACAGCCATGTGACAGAACGCACCTTGAGGGAGCTTTATTTAAAACCGTTTGAGATCTGTATCAAGAGGGCACAGCCCTATGCGGCGATGACTTCAGTCAATCTAGTGAACGGGATACATGCAGCGAATCATTATGACATCCTGTCGGCAGCTATGCGAGGCGAATGGGGATTTACAGGAATGGTTATGACGGACTGGGGAACCACTTCAGATTTCGGGGCAGATACAGGCACACACAAGTATCAATGTTCCTCATCTGCGGCATGCATTACAGCCGGAAATGACCTGATCATGCCCGGTTCCCAGGCAGATTTTGACAGACTGCTGGCAGCAGTAAAGAGCGCAGAGCTTGGAATCGCTGATCTTCAGTGGTGTGCACAAAACATACTGCGTGTGATATTGAGATCAGGCAGGGATCGTCTCTGTTCCTGATTTGTTACGGCTGATCACTGACAGAGGCAGGGCTTCCGGTCTCATTTTAATAAAAAACATCGGTTGAACTCCGGTATTGGATTGGAGTCATGCCTGTTTTCTTTTTGAAAAGATTGGTAAAATTATTCATATCGTGTATCCCCACTTCATGCGCGATTTTCGAGGCTGGGAGGGTGGTACTTTTCAACAGGGTTTTCGCCTGATTGATCCGCAGGGAGATCAGATAATCATTGGGCGAGAACCCTGTATATTTTTTAAATTCTTTAGACAGATAGTATTTGTTCATGCTGGCAAAAGAAGCAAGATAATCTAAGGTCAGATGCTCTGTGTAATTATTTTCCATATATTTCATCAGGTACCGGATATCCTGCGGGGTATCATTACGCCTGCCAGCCTCCGTGGAACTAAGGATCAGAAGGTAGTTCAGCATGTTATCGATGCAGGCAGATGCCTGCCAGTCACGGTATAAGTGGGGGTAACTGTAAATGGTTAAAAGCCGTTCCAGATAATGCTGGTATTTCCCTGTTATATTCTCATGAAACATAGCGGTGCCGCTCTGCATGTACTGGGCATGAAGCTCGGGCAGGAGGGAACCGTATAGATGAAGGACTGCCGTATCCCATGATTTGCCTTCCACCTTATAAAAATGAGGATCCATACAGTTGATAAAGACGCCGTCCCCTTCTCTGAGCTGATATGTCTTATCATGATATACCATAGAGCCCTGTCCGGAATAGGTATACAGGATCATGAAGGAATGGAAATTCTTACGTTCTGTATAGGAGCCGAAACCATAGTGGAAAATATTGAAATCCTGCATGTAATATAGTTTTTCCATAGCAAAGTCTGTGATCGGAGGACGGGCAAAGGAATCAGCACTTCCTGTGATGCAGAAACGGGAGTTTTCAAGGTTTTCCTTGTTATACTTCGGATTCTTGTAGGCACTTTCCGTGAGTGTCCGGGAAGTAAGGCTTGTCTTTGCTACAGTTGTTGTGAGCTCTATATTTTCAAACATCATCGTTTCCCCCATGTACTGAATTCTATCACTGATTATTATAAACAAATAAAATAGAAAAAACAAGATTATATGATATTTTGCCAAAAAAACATGATTTCAAACAGCCGCCGGCAGGATATGATAAATAAGAAGTTTCAAGAAGAGATCAGGGAATGATCCGGATTTAGGAAGGGATAAACAAGGAGGGATGAAGCAGTTGGAGATTTATGATGTGAAAGTGAATGGATTGAAAAACCCGGTGGGATATGAATTTGAGTCGGTCATCTGTTCATGGAAGGTTAGAGGAACTTCCGGCAAAAAACAGAAATATGTGAGGATCGAGGTTGCAGAGGAACGGGATTTCCACACAATTGTAATAGTCAAAGAGGGAATGCAGCGAAACAGCCTGGCGGAGCCCTTAGAGTTGAAGCTTAAGCCTTATACAAGATATTATTTCCGCATTATGGTTGAGACAGATATAGATGAAACAGATACGTGTGAAACTGCGGTCAGTGAGGTCTGCTATTTTGAAACAGCGAAATTAGAGGAACCTTGGAAGGGACACTGGATTGGAATGCAGAATGATGATAGATTCCACCCGGTCTTCCAGAAGGAATTCCCTGTTTCGGGGAAGATCAAAAAGGCAAGATTGTATGTGAGCGGCTTAGGATTATTTGAGGCATTTGTGAATGGGAAAAAGGCAGGAAATGATGTGCTGGCGCCTTTTATCAGTGATTATAAGGAGTATGTCCAGTATTGTACCTATGATATCTTAGACCTGATCGATGAAAAGAACAAGATCCAGATTTATCTGGGGAACGGCTGGTATAAAGGGCGTTTCGGGTTTGGCAGGCCGGACCCTGAGAAGAAGTTTATCTGTATTGCAGAGATCCGCCTTGAGTACGAGGACGGCAGGGTGGAGGTCATAGGAACGGATGAGTCCTGGAGATATCAGAGGAGTTGTTTTGAACTGACAGATATTTATGACGGTGAGAGACAAAATTATCTGTCGGAGGAAGAGAACCCCTGGAAACCTGCGGTTGTAGATGAGATAGAGATCCCTCTGTCAGCCAGATATTCACCTCCTCTGCATGAAATGGAAAAGCTGACAGTGAAAGAAATCATCCATACCCCGGCTGGGGAGACTGTTTTAGATTTTGGTCAGAATTTTGCAGGTTTCATCGAGTGCCATCTCAGGCTTCCGAAAAAGACACACATGAAGCTGGAATTTGGTGAGATTCTTCAGGACGGGAATTTCTATCATGACAATTACAGGACAGCAAAGTCTGTTTTTGAATATATTTCGGATGGGACCGACAGGGTCATTAAGCCCCACTTTACATTCTATGGTTTCCGTTATGTGAAGGTATCGGGAATCGGAAAGGTAACACCGGAAGACTTTACAGGCAGGGCAGTTTATTCGGAAATGGAGCAGACAGGAGAGATCATCACCGGGAACCGGAAGATCAACCGGCTGTTTGAAAATACCATGTGGGGATTAAAATCCAATTTCCTTGATATGCCCACTGACTGTCCGCAGCGGGATGAAAGGCTGGGCTGGACGGGAGATGCGCAGGTATTCTGCCGGACGGCAGGATATCACATGGATACCAGGGCTTTTTATCAGAAGTTTCTGCATGACCTGCGGCTGGATCAGGTAAAAAATGATGGTAAAGTCCCGATCTATCTGCCGAACAATCTTCCGGGAGCCACCTCCAGTGTGTGGAGTGATGTGGCAGCCTTTATGCCATATATGCTTTATGAGTATTATGGTGACAAGCACGCACTGGAACGCAATTATCCGATGATGAAGGACTGGGTCGACAGTATTACCAGAGAGGATGAAAAAAGAGGGGCACGTCATTTGTGGGATTTTGGGTTCCACTTTGGTGACTGGCTTGCGTTAGACGGGGCAACCGAGCAGAGTAACAGAGGAAGGACAGATTCTACATATATCGCATCGGTCTACTATTATGCATCCACGCGATATGTGGCGGAGGCGGCGAAGATCCTGGGACGGAAAGAGGAAGGGACATACAGGACACTGGCCGGGAAGATTTACCAGGCGCTTCTGGATGAATTTTACAGTCCGGGCGGAAGACTTACAGTGGATACGCAGACCGGGTATATCCTGGCATTGAGGTTTGGAATCTACAGAGACAAAGACAAGATGATAAGTGGATTAAAAAGCAGGATCAAAAATGACTGCTACCGCATCAAAGGCGGTTTCGTAGGTGCGACCATGATGAATACGGTCCTGGCGGAAAATGGAATGTCTGACCTGGCATATGATTTTCTGTTTTTTGAAAAGTTTCCGGGATGGCTGTATGAGGTGAATCTGGGTGCAACCACTATCTGGGAACGCTGGAATTCTGTTCTGCCGGATGGTAAAATCAGTGGGACTGGTATGAATTCCCTCAATCATTATGCTTATGGATCCGTTGCAGAGTTTTTGTACCGTCATGCGGCGGGAATCATCCCCACAGAGCCGGGATTTCGAAAGGTCAGGTTCGAACCTAAGCCGGATATCAGGCTTGGCCGGATGAAGTGCTCTTATGAATCTGCATCAGGAAGGTATGTATCTGGATGGGAGATCAGGCAAGACGGGAGCCTGAACATCCACTTTGAAGTTCCGTTCGGGGCAGCCGCACTCATTGTGCTGCCGGATAGTAAGCATGAACCGATAGAAGTGACGGCAGGCCAGTATGATTTTACCTATATGCCGGAGCGGGACTACCGGGTGCTTTATGGGGGAGACACAAGGCTGGAGCTTCTGGCAGAGCATCCGGAGGCAAAAAAAGTTCTTGAGACGTATGTACCTCAGGTCATACCCGCGGTCAAATCAGGGAATATAGAAGAACTTTCGAAGACATTAAATGAGATGCAGGCACAGGCGGCGATGATTGGAGCGCCTGCGGAACAATTTTCAAAAGCAATAATTGAATTAGAAAAAATCAGGTAACTGTTCATGGTTCTGAACAGTCATAAATCAGGATAAATACGGAGGAAAATCATGAGTAAAAGGAATGTAGATTTATCACCAGATGCAAAAGTAGGAATTTTGGAACATCTTGCCTATGGAATCGGGGGCGGGTTTGCGACCAATGCGGTCAACCTTTTTATTTCCGCCTTTCTGCTTGTATTTTATACAGAAGTGATGCATGTAAATCCGGGAGCAGCGGCATCGATCATCGGTATTTCCAAGCTGCTGGACGGTCTTTCAGACCTTGTGGCGGGCTGGATCATTGATAAGACACACAGCCGGTTCGGAAAGACCAGGGTATGGCTCCTCCGGATGATTCCCGCTACGGTAATCGCCCTGCTGCTGATCTATCTGATGCCGTCCGGTCTGACAGGTGCAGCACAGATGGTTTACATCTTTGTCACTTATAATCTTGCTTCAACGGTATGCTATACGCTTACATATGTGGCTTATATGACACTGAACGGACTTATGACCAGGAACCAGACATCCCGTGGGTTGAATGGCGGTATCAACATGGTTGGAAATGTCATTGCCGGACTGGTTGGAAATGCGACAATCATCACTCTACTTCATGTATTAAGTGACAATCCATCCTACTCCGCTTATGGAGACCGCAGCGGCTGGGTGAAGCTTTTACTCATCTGGATGACGGTGGGAGCAGTGGCACAGCTTATCGTTGTATTCGGTACCCGTGAACGTGTGAAAGAGGGAGCTCAGGCCGCGGATGAGTCGGCAGCAGAAACAAAAAGGACAGATGTTCCGTTCTGGGTTACCATGAAAGCACTTGTCAAAAATAAATACTGGATCTTCAACATCATCATCTGTCTTTCCATCAACTTTTTGATGGGGGCAACAGGATCTACGACTGCATACTATATGACCTATGTAGTAGGGGATACTGCATTTTACCAGATTTATTCAACTGTCAACACGTTATCGATGCTGGCTGCTATGCTGGCCGGATTCGGGATCATGGCAAAGTTTGGAAAAAGAAATGCGGTTCTTGGAGGTCTGACGATTCGCGCGATCGGTTCACTTCTGCCACTGTTTTCAAGTTCAAAGGTAGTTCTTTTGGCAGCAGGAGTAGCAGGCGGGATCGGATATGGAATTGCAGGATGCGCATTTGCATCCATGATCCAGGATGTGCTTACCTATGGTGAGTGGAAAAACGGCTTCAGTATGATCGGAATGGGAAATGCAGCGAATTCCTTCTGCAACAAAGTAGGAAACAGCCTGGGAACGATCGTACTTGGCTGGATCATGAGCATCAGCGGCTATGTTGCAGGAGCAGCTGTGCAGACACCGTCTGCACTGACGGGCCTGCGAGTGATGTTTATCTGGATGCCTGTGATTTTTTCCGCGATATCTGCGATAGCCGCATGGCTGTATGATCTGGATAAGATATATCCGAAGATCGCTGCTGATTTAAAAGAAGGAAAATATGCGACGGGCGTGACTGCATATGAAGAGAAAAACAACTAGAATGACAATCGGTTAGCTTTTAAGTAAATGAAATCGGTTTTAGAAAAGGGGCTGTGAATAAGCCCCTTTTATGACTTTTTAACTAAAACTTCCCATACCTTAAATGGGATAATATGTGCTAATCAGAATAAATCAACCTCACCATTCACACGATATTTTGTTCGATACTGGCGCGGAGATATGTTATAAAATTCGCGAAAAACTCTAGCAAAATGGTCAGCGCTGTTATATCCGACCGTGTAAGCAATCTGCTCGATGGATTCGTTAGTTTCGGTAATACGTTTAATGGCTTCTCTCATGCGTTGTTCTTTTACCAATTGAGAGAAGTTTTTTCCTGTACAGTCTTTTATCACTTTAGATAAATAAGGTATTGCATAATTGAATTTTTCGGTTAGTAATTTAAGTGTGATAGTTTGATAGTGTGACTGTATATAGCGCAGAATTGGAGCATAATCAGGGCCAGATTCATAACTCGAAAACTGATAATAAGCAGAATCATTTCTTAAAATGCTTGTGAATAATAGCTCTAATAAATTAATACTGTTTTGTTGCATGTAACGATCATATTGAAAATTTTCTAAAAATAGTCGTTTGGCATAGTCTTTGGTTTCGGTCGAAGCTTCTGTATTAAAAAGCAGATAGTTCGGTTGTTCTGGGTTCAAGAATATCTTTTTAAAAAATAGAGAGATAATATCATCATGATCAAATAGACGCATAAATGTTTTTTGAAAATATTTCTCTTTCACAAGAATGGTGAAAATTAAAGTATCCGAGGTATCGGGAACAATGTCATGTTCAGTGAATGGCGATAACATACATAAATCACCACTTCGTAAATCTCTTTCTTCATCTAAAAAATGTAATTTTGCACTCCCAGAAAAAATGTAATTGATTTCGAAGCAGTCATGACGGTGTATAAATGTTCTCACGCCCCAGAAACTGTTGATTACGGAAAGGCATCTTGTTGTAGGTACAACATCGTATCGTTCTACATCATACAACATATAATCAGGAAAACGATGATATAGATTTTTTACTTGATGTATGAAGGTTTGATCATTTAACTTCATAAGCTCGGTTGTAGATGGCTGCAAAGGTAATTCAGAATACACAGTCTTTTCTTTACTGATTGTCTTTAATATGTCAATGAATTCTGCACGGTGTCCGGTTGTTTCGTTGTAATCTTTGATTGCACTCCAAATTTCTCCGATTGATATATATAAATACATAAGAAGCTCCCTTTAAAATTAAAATAGCTATGTTTCTGCTGCAAAGTATACAATAAAGAGGAAATGTTGACAACTACAATGTTAAAAAATGTCGGTTTTGTTATTGAATGGATTATGTATGATACGGTTATATTTTCAAATTACATGCTATACTCTTTTCGAAACAGGTAATCGAAAGATGAGGAGGAAAAGATGAATAATCAATCAAATAACAAGTTAAGCTGGAGAGAAAAATTATCTTATTCTGGCGGAGAAATGGGAACCAATTTACTATTTGCTGCAATGAGTGCGTACTTACTTGTATACTATACAAATTACGCAGAAATCAATGCAGCCTTAGTCGGAACAATTATGTTTATTTCGAAAATTATTGATGCAGTCTCAGATGTGGTAATGGGATATGTTGAAGAGAAGTTAGCAAAACCAGGAGCAAAGGCAAGACCTTGGATTAAGAGAATGGTCATTCCTTATGCTTTAGCTGCAATTGTAATGTTTTCAGTTCCGAACTTTACAAGTACCGTTGCACAGGGAATTTATGTGTTTATTACTTATAATTTATTCTGCACAATCTACACGATGATTGTAATTCCTTATAATTCATTACAGGCATTAATAACACAAGATGAGAAAGACAGAGGGATGACAGGCGTATTACGTTCTATTTTCTCAACTGTGGCGTCGACGATCGTAAACTCTTTTACAATGACATTCATTAATATTGCAGGAAATACAAAAACAAGCTGGACAATCGTAATTGGTATCTATGCATTGATTGCTGTTGTGGTTTATTCAATATGTTATTTTAATACAGAAGAGAGAGTTACTGCTTCAAAATTAGAAGATGAACCTGAAAAAGAGAAATTAGGATTCTTTGAAGGTCTTAAATTAGTATCAAAGAATAAATATTGGTTAATTCTGACGGTTAATGGTATTGTTTCATGTGCAGTTATATCATTAAATATGGGTTCCATGTATTATTATTTAGCATATGTATGCGGAAAACCACAGGCCGTTGCAACTGTAGGTATGATTTTATCAATGCCGATGTTAGTTTTGATTCCTTTGTCAAAACCACTTGTTTCAAAGATTGGAATGCGTAATAGTTTGATTCTTGGTGTACTTGTAATGGCAGTTGGAAGAGTTATTGTCGGGTTTGGTGGAAGTTCGTCGTTTGCAGCTATTTATGTGGGATCATTCATTTTCGCTTTAGGATGTTGTACGCAGTGGTGCCAGTATCCATTATTATGTAATACGGTTGAATATGGAGAATGGAAAAATGGACATCGTCAGGAAGGGATGATTATGTCTGCAAATAGTTTCGGTTCAAAATGTGGTACTGCTTTAGGCACTGCACTGTGCGGATGGATTCTTGCTTGGACTGGCTATAATGGAGCTGCACAGGCTCAGAGTGCTTCCGCATTAGGTGGAATTACAATGGTTTATGTATTCCTTCCAATTATTTTAAATGTATTCTCGGCAATTATTCTTAGATTCTATAATCTTGAGAAAACTTATCCAACAATTCTGGAAGATTTAAAAGAGAGAAGAACATCAGAAGGAGGAAATCAATCATGACACTTGATGCATTTTATCCGGGAAAAGTGTGGCTAGACACTTCTGGAAACAGGATTCAGGCACATGGTGGTTCTGTTATCTGTGTGGATGATACATATTATTGGTATGGTGAGAACAAAGAGAAAACCGATGGTGTCAGTGATATCTGGCACTGGGGAGTACGATGCTATAAGAGTAAAGATCTCTATAATTGGGAAGATTGTGGTCTTATTATTCCACCTGATACAGAAAATATACATTCATCACTGCATCCAACAGCATCTATGGATCGACCACATATTATTTACAATAAACAGACAAAAAAATTCGTCTGCTGGTTAAAAATCATGAATACATTTGATGTGCAGACGATGACGGTATTGACAGCAGATGACATTCTTGGACCTTATACGATAGTCCGGGAAGGTTTACATCCGCTGAATATGAATGCAGGAGATTTTGATCTTGCAGTTGCACCAGATGGAAAGGCTTACTTTTATTTTGAAAGAGTGCATTCAGAAACAATCTGTGCGGATTTGACAGCTGATTATACGGATGTGACCGGATATTATAGTACGCACTTTCCGAGAAAGCATCCGCCATATGTAAGAGAAGCAACGGCGCACTTTGTCAAGGATTACAGACATTATCTCCTGACATCAGGAACAACAGGCTATCTTCCAAACCCATCGGAAATAGCAATTGCTGATTCTTGGCATGGACCTTTTACGGTGCTTGGTAATCCACATGTAAATGATCCAAGTAATACTTCTTTCCATAGTCAGATTTCTTCTGTGTTTAAAGTAGAAGGGAAAAAAGATTTATACATTGCTTGTGCGGACAGATGGCTTCCTGAAGCAATGGATAAGAAATATGAAATCTATGAAAAAATGTTTGTCTCTATTTACAATAATGAACCATTTGATTTTTCTTTGATGGGTGAGGAGCCGGTTCAGAACACATCAATTGCAGATTATGTTTGGCTTCCGTTAGTTTTTGAAGGTGAAAATGTAAAAATCGAATGGCGTGATGAGTGGTCGCTTGATGAATTTGAAGATGACAAATAAATTACTAAAACTTCCTACACCAAAGTGGTGTGTTGAACCTTGAAAACTCAATAAAAACAAACAATTTAAAAGGCACAGATACACTGCCTTATGGTATAATTGAATCGGTTACTTAGGGGATACAGTCTCCCGGGTCCGGCCCAAATAAATAGTGTCATATCGTTCAAGATTTTTCTATTACGATATGGTAGAATACTATTTATGAACCTAAAGGAGGAGACAGCGAATGCAGGGCATACAGGAGCAGCGTCATGTTTATTATGACCGGGATCTGAAAATAGAAGCATACAATCTAAGCGGGATCGTACAGAAATTTCCGAATCATTTCCATGACTACTATGTCATTGGTTTTGTGGAAGGGGGAAAGCGGCATCTCTGGTGCAGAGGGAAGGAATATGATCTGGCCTCTGGAGACTTGATCTTATTTAATCCACGCGACAACCATTATTGTGCACCCATAAACGGAGAGATCCTGGATTACCGTGCTGTTAATATTGAGGTGGATGTGATGCAGAAGGCGGTCCAGGAGATCACAGGGAAAGATTTTATCCCCCATTTTACACAGAACGTGGTTTACCAAAGTGACATTACGCAGTCTATCGGCGAGCTGTATGGGGCCATCCTGACGCAGGCACCAAAGCTGAAAAAGGAGGAGGCCTTTTTCTTCCTTTTGGAGCAGGTGCTGCAGGAGTACGCAGAGCCTTTCGATGAGGCAGACGTGTCCAAGCCGAATCAGCAGATCAAAACGCTCTGTGACTATATGGAACAGCATTTTTCGCAAAACATCACATTGGATGAACTGCTCTCCATGACCAATTTCGGCAAGTCTTATCTGCTGCGCTCCTTTACAAAGCAGGTCGGTGTCTCGCCATACCGATATCTTCAGAATGTACGTCTGAAACAGGCGAAAAAGTTCCTGGAGGAGGGCATTGCCCCGATCGAGGCGGCAAGCATAGCCGGGTTCTCGGATCAGAGCCACTTTACGAATTTTTTCAAGGAGTTTATCGGCCTGACACCAAAGCAGTATCAGAAAATATTTACAAAGGAGTATGGACATGACGAGCATGGGAACGACCGGCACAAAGATGACAAATAAAACATTGAACGGGCATATTGCCGCTTTTATCACAATTCTGATCTGGGGGACCACCTTCATATCGACAAAGGTGCTTTTAAAAACCTTTACTCCGATTGAAATCCTGTTTATCCGTTTTATGATCGGATATTTTGCACTCTGGTGTGTCTGTCCGCGCGGGCTTACACTTAAGGAAAAACGGCAGGAATGGCTCTTTGCCGCAGCCGGACTCTGTGGGGTGACATTGT
This sequence comes from Faecalicatena sp., assembly GCF_058819085.1. Classification (NCBI taxonomy): domain Bacteria; kingdom Bacillati; phylum Bacillota; class Clostridia; order Lachnospirales; family Lachnospiraceae; genus Faecalicatena; species Faecalicatena sp. Next base: position 93,765 of record NZ_JBZUUL010000002.1, on the reverse strand, counting down.
ATTATCTGTTTGAAAATATTGCCCTTACTTACACATTGGCCTCGAATGTCGGCGTCATTATTTCTATCGCTCCATTTTTTACAGTGATTTTTTCCTGTCTGTTTCTAAAAGGAGAGCGGCCTGGTGCAAGGTTTTTTGTAGGGTTTCTGATCGCACTGGCGGGAATCTTCCTGATCAGCTTTGGCAGCGAGAGTGTGCTTAGGTTAAACCCGCTGGGAGATCTTCTGGCAGTGGCAGCGGCGGTGATCTGGGCAGCTTACTCTACCATTACAAAGAAGATAAGCGGACTGGGGTACAATACCATACAGACGACCAGGCGTACCTTTTTCTACGGGCTGATCTTTATGATCCCGGCACTTGGGCTGATGGATTTCCAGGTGCGGCTTTCTGAGTTCGCAGACATGAAGAATATCCTGAATCTTTTATTCCTGGGCTTTGGAGCTTCGGCTCTGTGCTTTGTAACCTGGAATCTTGCCGTAAAGGTGCTTGGGTCTGTGAAAACAAGTGTCTATATCTATATGGTTCCGGTTATTACTGCAGTCACCTCAGCCTTGATCCTGCATGAGACATTGACGTGGACCATGGCGGCAGGGATTGTCCTGACACTGGCTGGGCTGTTCCTGTCTGAAAACAGAAGAGTGGAAAAAAATGTCTCTTTGGCGGAAGAGGCGTAGAATAAGGATGGTGGATTTTTTCCACCATCCTTTTTGGCTTTACACGTCAGCACTCTCCTGTGATTTTTAAAAATACGGAGGCATAGAATATGCCGTCTTTCTGCTCGAATTTCGCCTCTCCATCGTAACGGTCTGCGATCTCCTGAATGGAGGAGGCTCCGATTCCAATGCCTTTTCGTTTAGAAGAGAGTGGAAGCCCGCCTTCGAAGCAGACCGGCAGGGTACAGGGATTGTCTGCCAGGATTAGCAGTGCAGCATTCCCCCGCTGTGTTACCCGGAGGCGGACATACGGTTGCCCATTGGTTTCACGGATGCATGCCTCGACTGCATTTTCCAGAAGGTTGCCGAGCAGCACTGTGATATCTGTAGCCGATACAGAACAGTCTTTTGGATAATCCACTTTTGCGTCAAACCGGATTTTCTGGTCACGTGCCTGTGACGCGTAATAGCACACGACTGCATTTACCACATTATTGCGGCAGTAAATCTCCAGGGTGTCCGGGGGAAGTTCCTTTTTATATATGTCGATGTATTCCCGGAGGCCGGTCTTATCATCCCGGTCCAGATAGGATTGTACCACGGCGAGATGCTGGCGCAGGTCATGACGGGCTTTCTTCATTTCATCCATGTGGGCGGCGAGACCGTCATACTGTTTCTTCTGAGCCAGCAGGCTTTTGTCTGCGTACCGCAGTGCTTCCTCCAGCTGTGTACGCCGGCGGGAGATCTTAAGTATCTTAAGGGCTACATAGGAAACATAACAGGTCCCAAACAGCATGAGATAGCGCGAGATGAGGAACTGCCAGGAAGCATATGCATAGACGTCATCGGTGGTACAGTAAAGCAGACCGAATAACATCGAAAACAATGGGATGATCCATAAATACCGCCACATCATCCGGTCATTGATCTCCAATGCATCGGACACCGTGTGAAAGAAAAAGTGGAGCAGAAACGGGCAGGTGGCCAGGTAGATCGCGATGCGCGCGATATTGTAGATCAGGTAAGGGTGCATATCAGAAAAGTCCCAAAAGAACTTACTTTCAATATAGTTTGCATTGCCCAGCACAAAGAACTGCCATGCCAGGATCAAAAGCCAGGTAAACAAAAGCTTGGGAATACTGTCTCTTATAAGCAGAAATGCAAGGCTCAGATAGATGAGGAGGAAACAGTAGCGCATGATCGTGGTCCATTGTGCTGCTTTTGCGTAGCCTCCCAGGTTAATATAAAAAAAGGCTGCGCTGTACACCGATGCCAGCACAAGCTGTAGTCCCACAATATATCGGAAAGGAAGCCGCAGCTTGTCTTTAAAGAGCCAGTATCGGGGCAGGGTAAAGGGCAGGGAATCCAGAAATGGAAATAAAAGCACCATTAAAGTATCTATTGTCTTCATAAAAGCTCATCCTCTCTTTCCCGCTGGAATAAATAAGTGTGGAACAGTGTCTTTATTTTACGTTTGTTCCGCTGGGAATACGGGACCTTCACCCCATTGTCCATAATAAAATCCGAGGTGTCTATCTGCTCCACTCTATCCAGATTGACGATACAACCTTTGTAGCAAAGCAAAAACTGAGGATAGGGTTCCAGTATCCTGATAAATTTCTTAAAAGAGGTTCGGAACCGGAGAACATCACGATCCTGCGTGTGGATCTGTACATAATGGTCATCCTGATCACACCAGAGAATATCCTTTAGCAGGATCTTTTCCTCTCCAAGCTGTATAAATCTTGCATTGCGTATCTTTTCTATCCCGCAAAGAGCCATTGTCCGTTCAAAATCTGTGTATTCAAAGGGTTTGACCAGATATCCGGCGGCTCGTACGCCATAGCTGTCGATGGCATGCTCCCTGCTGGTGGTGACAAATACCAGTGGAACCAGACGATCCTTTCTGCGAATTTTACGGGCAGTGTCTATCCCGGAAAGCCCGGGCATATACTGATCAATAAAGATTATGTCATAAGCCTCCGGGGAGAAAGCAGTTAAAAAGTCTTCCCCGCTTATAAATTCTTTCATCAGGGGAACCTCCCCTGCATAATTCTCTTGAAAATAGCGGCACAGATTATTTTTGATATTCTCTCTGCATGCGGCCATGTCATCTATGATCGCGGCTTTCATAAAGAATCCTCCTTGTTACATCTAAAAAATTTCTTTATTACTATTTTACCGGATAAAAATAGTTCCGACAAAGAAGTTTGGCGCCAAAAGATGCAGTTTCACGCCAGTTTATTGTAAACGAAGGTTCCTGCCGATAGAGTGAAAGTGTATAAATGTCTGTAATATAAAAAACGATCGGGGAAGCATAGGGAGGAAAGCACGAATGGAGAAGAATTTTAAGATAAAGATCACATCTCGTGAAAATCATACATGGCAGGGGGTATTGATTACAAATCAGGAGACGATTCCGTTTCTAAGTGAACTGGAACTTCTGGCGGAGATAGACAGGCGGATTGAAACAGAAGAAGGCGAAAATAGTGCAAAATTATGGAGACAGGCATAGGGAACAGATGTAAGCTGGCGGTATTATATATTATCTGGTATTTTGCTTGTACGAGGGAGAAAAGGGGCGTATAATCTTCTTATAAAGATCCGAAGGGAGAGTGCCAAAATGAAAAAATACGAGTATGTAAATGTGACTTACCAGATGAAAGACGTCGTAATGGCAACGGTTTTGGAACACCGGGAAATTATCGAAAAATATGCCGGGGAAGGTTATCGGTATGCGGGAATGATACCAACGGAAATTAGTGTAAACGGATGTGTCAGGAAGATGGACTTGATCTTCGAGAAAGATGAATGATTATGGGAATACTTTTTCAGATCTGCAGAGCAATATCGCTCGGAATCATAGTTGGCTTTATAGCCGGCACAGTTAAAGGTGTGATGAGAAAAGCATCCTATACGGAAGAAGAGATCATTTACACTCAAAAACTAATTTCAAGGGCAGCAGGTGTTCTTAAGTATATCACCTTTTTACTGCTTGCCATGGGCTTATTGTGGTGCAGCTATTTTCTCATTTTAGGTGTTGTAGAGCCAGGAAAGGCGGAGTATGCGAATAATATGGCAGAGCTGATCGTATCCGTCTTAACCGTGATCTCAATTCTGTTTGCCTTCGTGGAATTTCTGCGCAGGACGGATGATAAACCGAAGTAATATGCTGCGGTAATTAAAGGCAGGATTTATGATCTGCATTTAATGTATCCGTTGTTGTGGAAGCATAGAAATAGGAGTATAATTTCCCTATAATAAAGTCTTAAGGGGGAAAAGTATGAGCAGCAAGATTGAATATGTGGAAATACCATATGTAAAAAAGAAAGTTTCCAGAATCATATATGGTACGGCAATCCCGCCGTTCATGACAGGAGAAGGAGGGGATGACCTGTTGGATGCAGTCTATTCCATGGGGGTCAACACCTTTGACCTGGCAAGGGTCTACCAGCTGGCGGAAACATCCGTGGGACGATGGATCGATGCCCGTGGGATAAGAGAGGATCTGGTTCTTCTCTCTAAGTGTGGACATCCTTCTGCGACCGGAGAGAAGCGTGTCAATGAAGCAGAGATGCGAAAAGATTTCAAAAAAACCACCGAGGAGCTGCGCACAGATTATATTGACATCTATCTTTTACACAGGGATGATCCGGCGGTAGATGCGGGGACAGTAGTTGAGGTATTTAATGCTATGCATGAGGAGGGGAAGATCGGTGCTTTCGGAGGTTCGAACTGGACCCATGAGCGGATAGAGCAAGCCAATGAGTATGCATACAAACATAACCTGATTCCATTTAGTGTATCAAGTCCTCATTTCGGGCTGGCGGATCAGATGGAAGATCCCTGGGGCGGAGGCTGCGTGACTATCTCAGGACCGGCCGGCAAAGGGGCAAGAAAATGGTATCAGGAGAACCAAATGCCTGTGATTGCTTATTCCAGCCTGGCACATGGGCTGTTTTCAGGGCAGGTAAAGAGCAGTGACATTGAACATATCAAGGAGGTTCTGGATGGGCCTGCCATGAAAGGATATGCATACCCTGAGAATTTTGAACGGCTCAGACGTTGTGAAGAATTGGCAGGGAAAAAGGGCGTCAGTGTTCCGCAGATCGCGATGGCGTGGATTTATCGGCAGAAGCTGAATACCTTTGCCGTTGTCAGTACATCCAGGGCTGAACGGATGCAGGAGAATATCGATGCGCTGCATATTGAGTTGAGCGAAGATGAGGTTCGGTATCTGGATCTAAGGTGATCATGTTAGCCAAAGACAATAGATTTACATTTGTTTTGATGTAATATGCATTCAATATTTTATAAGCCGTATAAAAGTCATAAGAATAAAAGTCAGATAAGTATCTGGAAACTGTGGTAGACGGATAAGCTTATTTGACTTTTGTGGTTTCTGAGGAAGAACACTGATAGTAAGAAGCGAAGGCAGATTATCTTGTCAGTTTTAACTAAATATCCGGGCAGATCTGCCCCGAAAACTCCTTGAATAATATACAGAATTCCTAAAAAAAATTAATTACTATAAAATGAATTGACAATTATATGTACAAAACATATAATGAAGTCAAGCTTGAAACGGGTTTCAAAAGTTAAAATACACATAAAAGCATGGGGTTACATGAAAACGTGGAGAGTATGGCAGACAACGATTGGGGTGGCAGAAATGATCAGTATCAGAGAAGTGGCAAGACTGGCCGGTGTATCTCCGGCAACAGTATCCAGAGTAATGAATGGCACAGCAAAGGTGGATGAGATCAAGAAACAGAGAGTTCAGCAGGTAATTAGTGAAACCGGTTTCAAACCAAACGAAGCGGCAAGGACCCTGTACAAAAAGTCAGCACATTTGATCGGTGTGATCGTGCCAAATATTGAGAACCCATTTTTTAATGAGATGGCAAAGTCGATCGAGAGCGAAGCATATGAGAGGGGATACAGACTGACCCTATGCAGTTCGAACGATGATATAGAAAAAGAAAAGAATAGTATCGAACTTCTGGGTAGGATGAACGCGGATGGAATGATCCTTTTGACAAATGAAGATGAGATTTTAGAAAAGACAAAGGATGCCTCGATCCCGGTCGTAGTTCTGGACCGGACGGTGAAGCATAAAAATGAGGTGGCAAGCATTACCTCTGATAATTATGAGGGAGGCCGCATCAGTATGGAACACATGCTGGACAGCGGGTGCAGGAATATTGTAGCTATGCGCGGACCTCAGAATGTTTCCAGCGGCAGGGAACGGTTTAAAGGATACCTGGATGTATGCAGGGAACGGGATGTCAAAATACAGTATGTGGACTGCTCCTACGATTATGAGGATGGATTAGCAAGGACAGAAGAGATTTTGGAGACCTTTCCTGATGTGGATGGGATCATTGCTGCAAATGATATGGCAGCGATCTCCGCGTATAAGGTACTCAAAAGGCATGGAAAAAGAGTGCCCCAGGATGTGCAGCTTATTGGCTTTGACAATATCATTATGAGCAGACTGATGACCCCTGAACTGACAACAGTGGCACAGCCGATTGCAGAGATGGGAGCAAAGGCAGCACAGATATTGATCGATCATATTGAGGGAAAAGAAGTACCTCAGAAAAATATATTCGAAGTGAAACTTATTAACCGGGAGACTACAAGGTAACATCCACGTGACTAAGGCTTGAAAGGACCAAGCCCAAGTCCACGGGATGTGCTTTGTAACTAAGGCTTGAAAAGACCAAGCCTAAGTAACATAAGCAAGCAGGAGGGAAAGCGATGAAGATTTCAGTGGTAGGCAGTATCAATATGGATATGACGGTAAAAGCGGAGAGGATTCCGCTTAAGGGGGAGACGCTTAAGGGGGAAGATCTGAAGTACATACCTGGCGGCAAGGGGGCAAACCAGGCGGTGGCGATGGCGAAGCTTGGCGCAGATGTGGAGATGTTCGGATGTGTCGGGGATGACAGTGCAGGGAAGGAACTGCTGAAAAATCTGGATGACATGGGTGTGAAAACCGGGAATATCAGGGTTGTCAAAGGCGTTCCGACAGGGATCGCATTGATCACTGTCGGGGAGAATGACAATACGATCATTGTGGTGGCAGGAGCAAATGATTGTGTAGACAAGGCTTATGTGGACAGTATCAAAGAGGAGCTGCTCAAATCAGAGGTGGTTGTTCTGCAGCATGAGATCCCGCAGGAGACGAATGAGTATGTGATCCGTCTCTGCCATGAAAACGGGGTGAAGGTGGTACTCAATCCAGGCCCGGCAAGACCTGTAAAGCAGGAGATCGTGGAGCTGGTGACTTACCTGACACCAAACGAGCACGAGGCAAAGATCATATTTGGTGATGAGACCGGGACAGAAGAGCTTCTGAAACAATATCCGGAGAAGCTTCTGATCACACAGGGCTCCAAGGGCGTGAGCATGTGCCTGGCAGGAGGCGAGGTTCTTTTAGTTCCGGCACGTAAGGCGGCTGTGGTAGATACAACGGGGGCCGGAGATACATTAAACGGTGCATTCACGGTACAGATCGCAAAAGGGGAAAGCGTAAGAGATGCATTGAGATTCGGCAATGTTGCAGCGAGCCTTTCCACAGAGAAATTCGGAGCACAGGGCGGTATGCCGACATTTGAAGAAGTAACGGCAGAGCTTAGCAAAATACAGAAATAAAGGAAGGAGGAGATAGTTATGAAAAAATCAGGAATCTTAAACGCAGACATTTCCAGGGTGCTTTCCTACATGGGGCACACGGATACGATCGCAGTCGGGGACTGCGGTCTGCCGATCCCTGAGGAGACGGAGCGCATCGATCTGGCACTTGTGAAGGGGACTCCCTCATTCATGGAAGTGCTAAAAGCAGTGGCGGCGGACATGAAGATCGAAAAAATCGTACTTGCGGAGGAGATCAGGGAAAAGAATCCGGCGGTCCTGAATGAGATCATGGATTTATCTGCCGGATTTGAAACCGGTTTCAAAATTGAGTATGTTCCGCATGAAGAATTGAAACAGAGAACAAAGTCGTGTAAAGCCGTGATCAGATCCGGTGAGACGACACCGTATGCGAACATCATCCTGCAGTCAGCCTGCCTGTTTTAACACAGAATCCGTAAAAGGCCGGGCATGATACATAGTCTAAAAATACCATGCCGGGCAGGAGGAAGCAGGAAGAGTAAGGAAGTAATCTGTATTGCAGATCAGGAGGAAGTAATATGCAGATAGAAATGAGAGGAATTGACAAAGCCTTCGGGACCAACCAGGTTCTGAAAGACGCAGGATTTGTCCTTGGTGACGGAGAGGTTCACGCACTGATGGGTGAAAATGGTGCCGGAAAATCCACGCTGATGAAGATTCTGACCGGCGTATATACCAAGGATGCCGGAAGTGTGTTTGTGGATGGGAAAGAAGTGCATTACAAAAATCCGCAGGAGGCAGAAAAGGACGGGATCGTGTTTATCCATCAGGAGCTGAATGTGCTTTTCGATTTGACGGTGGAGGAAAACCTGTTCATGGGAAAAGAAATCAAAGGAAAGTTCGGACTCTGTGATTCCAGGGCAATGAAGAAAAAGGCAGAAGAGGCGTTGAACAGACTGGGAGTCTCTATTTCTCCGTCAGAGACCATGTCCAATCTGTCCGTAGGCCAGCAGCAGATGATCGAAATCTGCAAGGCCCTGATGGTGGATGCCAAGGTCATCATCATGGATGAGCCGACCGCAGCGCTGACACAGAGCGAGACCGCAGTTCTTTTTGAAGTGATTGAAGGGCTCCGCAAATCCGGTGTGTCTATTGTATACATATCACACCGTATGGAAGAGATTTTTGAGTTATGCGACCGTATTTCTGTATTGAGAGACGGGACCTATGTGGGAACGAAAAAAATTCCAGAGACAAACATGAACGAGATCGTTAAGATGATGATCGGACGTGAGATCGGAGAGCGTTACCCTTCCAGAGACTGTGAGATCAAGGAAGAAATGCTGAGTGTGGAAGGCCTGACTAAAAAAGGCGTATTTGAAAACGTGAGTTTTTCCGTCAGGGCAGGTGAAGTGCTCGGCGTGTCAGGCCTGATGGGGGCCGGGCGTACGGAGATCATGCAGGCTATTTTTGGAAATCTGCCTTACGACAGCGGGAAAATCAAGATCGAGGGCCGGGAAGTACAGATCAAGTCTCCGATGCAGGCGATGAAACAGGGAATCGGATTTATTACAGAGGACAGAAAGACCGAAGGGCTGATGCTGGAGGAGAGTATCCAGAAGAATATTGCACTTGCTAATCTGGATAAGGTTTCCGATAAGAATGTTTTCTTAAAGAAGAAAAAAGAAGAGGATCTGGTAAAGAAATCGATTGAAGAGCTTCATATCAAATGTTTTGGACCGGATCATGAATGTAACAATTTAAGCGGCGGTAACCAGCAGAAGGTGGTATTTGCAAAGTGGATCTACACGGATCCGAAAATTCTGATCCTGGATGAGCCGACCAGAGGTGTGGATATCGGAGCGAAGAAGGAGATCTATACCATTATTAATAAACTGGCAGCTAATGGTGTGGCGATCATCATGGTTTCCTCTGAGCTGCCGGAGGTTCTGGGAATGAGTGACCGGATCATGGTAGTCCGTGAGGGACTGATCCGCGGTATTATCAGCAAAGAGGAAGCAAATCAGGAAAATGTTATGACGTTAGCAACGGGAGGAACGATCTAATGAAAGAGAAAAATAAAATTTTAAACTATGCCCAGGATCTGGGTGCGTTGATTGCATTGATTCTGCTTGTAATTGGAATCAGCTGCGTAAGTCCTGAGTTTAGAACCTGGAACAACTTTTTATCCCTGCTGCGCCAGTCTTCCATTAACGGGCTGATCGCATTTGGTATGACCTGCGTGATCCTGACCGATGCGATCGATCTGTCAGTTGGTTCTGTACTGGCCCTGTCAACGGCTCTGTGCGCTGGCATGATCGCAAATGGTGTGCCGGTGGGCCTGGCAATGATCCTTGCGCTGGTGATCGGCGTTTTACTTGGATGTGTCAGCGGCGTGCTTGTTACAAAAGGAAGACTTCAGCCATTTATCGCAACTTTGATTACGATGACGGTTTACCGTGGACTGACCATGATCTTCACAAACGGAAAGCCGATCTCTAACCTTGGAGACAGCTTTACTTTGAAGGTAGTAGGAAAAGGAAACTTTTATCATATTCCGATTCCGGTGATCCTGCTTCTGCTCATTTTCATCGGATTCTATATTTTGTTACAGAAGACAACCTTCGGACGCGCGATCTATGCGACAGGAAGCAATGCAAAATGTGCAAAGCTTGCCGGAATCAACATTCATAAGACGAAGATTATTGCGTATGCGATCTCCGGCTTTATGGCAGCACTTTCCGGTCTGATCCTTTTATCCAGACTTGGCTCCGCACAGCCGACTTTAGGTGACGGTTATGAGCTGGATGCCATCGCAGCAGTTGCGCTGGGTGGCACAAGTATGAGCGGCGGGCGCGGGAAAATATATGGAACGCTGGTTGGTGTGCTGATCATTGCCGTATTAAATAATGGATTGAATATCCTGGGAGTTTCCTCCTATTATCAGGACGTTATTAAAGGTTTAGTAATCCTTGTTGCAGTATTGTCAGACCGCAAACGATAGGAAAGGAATAAGGTGAAAACAATGAGATTAAAAAAATTAGTAGTATCAGTATTGGCATGTGCAGTGCTTTTTACAGCGACTGGATGCAACGCGATCACGATTGACGGCGAAGACAACACAGGAGCTTCCAATGAAGGAAGCGGAGCGATCGGATTTTCCGTTTCTACCCTGAATAACCCATTCTTTGTATCCCTCTCAGACGGTGCAAAGGCGGCTGCCTCAGAGGAAGGTGCGGATCTGATTGTGGTTGACGCGGGAGACGATGCGGCAAAACAGACAAGTGACATCGAGGATCTGATTTCCAGAAACGTAAGCGTTCTGATCGTGAACCCGGTGGATTCCGATGCAGTCGGTCCGGTTGTCAAAGATGCGCTGTCCAAGGGAATCAAAGTTATTTCCGTAGACCGTGTGGTAAATGGTGCAGATGTGGACTGCCAGATCGCATCCGATAACGTGGAAGGTGCAAGAATGGCTACCGAATACCTGAAAGAGCTGGTTGGTGACGGTGCTAAGGTTGCCGAGATCCAGGGCGTTCCGGGGGCATCCGCAACCATCGACCGCGGAGAAGGATTCCATCTGGTAGCAGACAAGGACTTCGATGTTGTGGCAAGCCAGACTGCAAACTTCAACCGTGCAGAGGGCATGAATGTTATGGAGAATATCCTTCAGTCCGATGGTGCGATCAAAGGTGTTTTCGCCCACAATGACGAGATGGCACTGGGTGCTGTAGAGGCAATCTCTGCGTCAGGAAAAGACATCAAGGTAGTCGGATTCGATGCGACAGATGATGCTGTTGCAGCGGTGAAAGCAGGCAAGATGGCTGCAACCGTAGCACAGAAGCCGGAACTGATGGGAGAGACTGCAGTGCTGACTGCACTCAAGATGATCCAGGGAGAAAGCGTGGAAAAATCCATCCCGGTAGAAGTTGAGCTGATTAAATAAATTCAGAATATTCTGAATATGGAGAGCAAAAGGGTCAGACCCCTCTGCGATTTATCCGCAGAGGGGTCTGACCCTTTTGAAAAAATGTGGCGAATTGTAGGATAATCTTGTCGACAGAATCGTCAAGGTGGTTTCATTTTGGGAAAGATTGCTTTATAATAATGAGCAGAGAATGGAACGCTTAAAGGAGGAGCAGAGCATTGGGAGCTATAGAACAGGATATTGAAAGAATCATCAAACAGGAGGTTCGGACATTGAACCGTCCTGACCTATTCAGGGAACCGCTTGTTTCATTTTCATCGGCGGAGGATCCCAGGTATATGGAGTTAAAGGAAATCGTTGGTGAGTGGCATTTGACCCCAAAGGAACTGATGGAGGATGCGAAAAGTGTAATCAGTTATTTCGTGCCTTTTACAAAAGAGGTGGTCGCAGAGCCGAAGACTACGGAGGCAGAATCACCGAGATGGGGAGAATCCTACATCGTTATGAATGATTATTTTACACATATTAACCAGGTGATCTGCGATTATCTGGAGAAGGCCGGATATTCGGCATTCATGATACAGGCTACTCATACATACAACGAAGCGGATATGAAGTCCATGTGGTCACACAGGAGTGCAGCAGCGATTGCAGGGCTGGGGACATTTGGAGCAAACCGGATGCTGATCACGGAAAAAGGTTCGGGCGGCCGTTTCTGTACAGTTCTGACTTCTGCACCATTGGAAGCCAGACAAAAGATGCCAGAGGAGAAATGTTTGTATTTGAAAAACGGTTCCTGCGGCTTGTGCTTTAAGCGATGTCCGGTAGGAGCATTGAAACCAGGAGAGATCAACAGGTTCGCATGTCAGGCAGTGACACGGGAGAATGAGAAAAAGCTGGTGGAAAAAGGAATACCAAACGCAGATACATGTGGGGAATGCGTGAGTATCTGTCCGCTGGCTTATATCGAATAATCAGAATATTCTGAATACGGAGAGCGAAGGGGTCAGACCCCTTTGCTTTTTCAAAAAGAGAAACAGCCGCAGCTCCCCCTATTAAATCACGCTTTTGTGGTCTGATTCCGATATTGTGTCGGAGTCAGGCCATATTTTTTCTTAAATACATTCTGAAAGTAGGCCTGGCTTGAAAAGCATAGATAATTGCTGATCTCACTCAAGGATTTATCCGTATAGGTGAGCAGGCTCTTTGCCTCTTCTAATTTACATCTCATGATAAAGCTGCTGATATCAAATCCCAGTTCTTCTTTAAACTTCCGGCTTAAGTATGGCCGGCTCCATCCGATAAAGTCTGCAACATCATCGGCCCGGATCAGTTCGTTTGTATGCTGGGAGATGAACCGGACACATTTGAAGATCTCCCGTGACATTCCCCGGGGGATCTTGCTTTGTGCAACGCGTTCTGTAAAATCTGTGATCATGGTATACTGCAGATGATTCAATGCATCGATGCTCTGCATCTTCTCCCCCTCCTGGATATAGACATCGCTGAGCTGATAAGCCTGCTCGATATCCATTCCCCCGGAAATTGCGGCCCTTGTGGTCAGAGTCACAGTGGTGACCAGCAGATTTTTCGCATTACGAAGAGGCGTATCGCCGATAATTCCGGCATTCAGGCTGAACTCCGCCGCTTTCATAAGCTTCGTTAATTTGTCCATATTGCCGTCACTTACACATTCTAAATACTGCTGCTCGAATAAATAGGTATTATGAAACTTCTGCTCCTCTTTGGCTTCGTAAATATTGTTTGAATGAAGAACGGAAATCTCTTTGGGCACTGTACGGTCAGCAAGATCAAAATGGCGTGGGATATCCAGTTTTTCATCATTCAGACAGAGGTGGATATAGGCAATTATCTGTAGAAACTGGTTAAATGATACCTGCGGTGTATTCAGCAAAAAGCCTGTAATGGCATTTTTATGTTTCATAGGAATCGCACATTCCTTCATGAACAGCCGGACGGCAGATTCCGTGACAGGCACGCTGAATACAGGACCGATGATGACATATTGATCTGTATCCAGGAGGGAGACAATGCCAAAATAGCAGAGGGACTGCATGGTGTAATAATCCGGGTTCCTGTGAAAACGGATCATTGAAGAAAGTGCAGAGGTAACATCTTCTTCACGGCCGAAAATCGTAGGAAAGGCGAATAATTCTTTCGCGGGAACTTCGTACACAGAGATTGGGACGAAGGTGGATGTATAAAATAAATGGCAGAATTCTTTCAGATCTTTGATCATATCGGTACCTTCCTTTAAAATGTCAGTTAAGAGAACAACTCAATGTATAATGGCTCAGTAAATAACAGCAATTTTAGAACTATGTTACAATTTTATAATATTTATAACTAAATTACAATACTGATCATACATGCTGTGGTATTTTAATTTAGGACGAACAAAATGGGTTACCCAAAGGAGGTCAGATATGATTCAGGATTTAAGGATCGAATACAGGAAAGATCCGATTGGGATCGACTGTATCCCACGTTTTTCGTGGAAACTTATGAGTGATAAAAAGAACGTTGTCCAGAAAGAATACCGCATTCAGGTGAAAAGTAAGGACACGTGCATTTGGGATACTGGATTTGTAGAGAGCAGTCAGTCTATCCTGATTCCTTATACAGGGGAAACATTAACACCTTTCACGCAGTATCAGGTATGTGCCATGGTATCGGATAATTACGGAGAGGAAAGTAAAGCGGAGGGGTACTTTGAAACCGGGCTTCTCACAAAGGAAAACTGGAGGGCACAGTGGATCACCCACAGTCTTCCAAAGGATGAAACGGTATCCCCTGTTTTTACAAAGCAGTTTGGGCTGCGTGGAACCATAAAAAATGCAAGGCTTTATGCTGCTGCAAGAGGAGTTTATGAGGCAGCATTGAACGGAAAGAGGGTGGGAGATGCATTTCTGGCTCCTGGCTGGACTTCCTATCACCACCGGATACAGTATCAGACCTATGATATCACGGAGATGATACTGGAAGATCAAAACGAGATTGCCATCACCCTGGGAAATGGATGGTACAAGGGATACCTTGGATTTGATGAAAAGCCGGATCATTATGGCAGCCAGACAGCGCTTTTAGCCATGATCCGTATGGAATACGAGGATGGTTCAGTAGAATACATTGGCACAGACACTGACTGGATGGTGCAGACAGGGCAGATCCGGTATTCCGAGATCTATCATGGGGAGACACAGGACTTTACAAAGCCGGTAGAAACCATCGGGAATGCACTCTTATTTTCAGCTGATACGGCGTTCGGGGATGAGACAGCGGTCAAAAATGAGGAAGGCGCAGAGGAAGCGGCGCACACCGCGTTAGAGATCACGGCCCAGGAATCTGAACCTGTCAGGGTGACAAGACGGTTTCCGGCCAAGGAGAAAATCATCACCCCGAAGGGAGAGTTGGTCCTGGATTTCGGTCAGAATATGGCCGGGATCGTGGAAATCGTCCTTCCGCCGCTTAAAGGGGATAAGCTGGTGGTAAGACATGCGGAGACCCTGGACAGGGATGGAAACTTTTACACAGAAAATCTCCGTTCGGCAAAATGTACGGACACGTATCTCTATGGAAAAGAACAGGAAGGCATGACCGTGTTTCCTCGTTTTACATTTCACGGTTTCCGTTATATCTGCCTGGAAGGTGTGGATCCGGATGTGGAAATAAGCCGGTTTACCGCATGTGCCCTGCACACAGATATGGAAGAGACAGGAGATTTCCAGACGGATAATGCCTTGATCAATCAGCTCCAGAGCAATATTAAGTGGGGACAGAGAAGTAATTTCCTGGATATCCCGACAGACTGCCCGCAGAGAAATGAGCGGCTTGGATGGACAGGAGATGCCCAGGTATTTAGCGGTACTGCATCCTACAATTTCCATACGTTTCTCTTCTTTCGCAAATGGCTGCATGACATGGCTGTTGAGACAACATTAGAATGGGGCGTACCACATGTGATCCCCAATATCCTGGGAGACCAGGCAGGGGCAGCGGCGTGGAGCGATGCGGCGGTGATCATCCCATGGACATTGTATCAGATCTATGGAGATCAGCGGATTTTAGAGGAACAGTTTGAGTGCATGAAGACCTGGGTGGAATACATACGAAGAAACTGTTTGGAGAATGGTTTGTGGCAGACCGGGTTCCAGTATGGAGACTGGCTGGCCCTTGACATTGAATCCGGCAGTACTGAGCGGACAGGCGGGACAGACAAACATCTGGTGGCAAATGCGTATTATGCCCTGTCTGCCCGGATCGTGAGGGATGCGGCACATGTCTTAGGTCTTCGAAATGAGGAGCTGGAATATACCCGGCTTTATGAAGAGATCTTGGAGGCTGTGAACCGGGAGTTTGTAACGGCGTCCGGGCGTCTGGTGTCTGAGACACAGACAGCATGTGTCCTGATGCTGCATTTTGATCTGGTAAAACCGGAATTCAGACAGAGGATTTTATCAACCTTGGAGTTGAATATCGGTGCACATCACAACCATTTGACCACCGGATTTGTGGGAACACCGTATTTATGCCATTGTCTGACGGAGAATGGAAAACATGATCTGGCGGAGGCTGTTTTTCTGAAAGAGGATTTCCCGGGATGGTTTTATGCAGTGAAGAAAGGCGCGACAACGATCTGGGAGCGGTGGAATTCGATTCTTCCGGACGGAAGCTTCGACCAGTCGGGGATGAACTCCCTGAATCATTATGCATACGGTGCAATCGGAAGCTGGATGTATGAAAAGATTGCAGGAATCCGGCCGCTGGAGCCAGGGTATAAGAAAATACTGATCCAGCCACAGCTGACACATGGAATGACAGAGGCGAAAGGGCGGTATGAGTCTGTTTATGGAACGATTGAAAGCGCATGGTCCTGCAGAAATGGGAAAATCACTGTAGATATCACCATACCGCCAAATACCACCGCAGTGGTCAGACTGCCGGAAAAAACAGAAGAGATCGAAACTGGCTCGGGGCATTATCGTTATGAATATGAGACAAATACCTCCCTGGAGCAGGATTTTTATACGATGGAATCTACGTTAGGCGAACTTGTAGGAGAAAAACTGGGACGGCAGATGTTTGAGCAGATGGTACCGGGAATGCTGGATAATCCGATGATCCAGTTTGCCTATGATATGACAATTTCAGAGCTGCTTGTCCAGGCACCGGAGGCAAAGCCTTTGTATCAGGCTGTGATAGATGCCCTGAACCAGAACAGGCGCAGCACGCTTAAAAACAGCGGGGAAAAAGAGGAAAGCAGTCAGCCGGCAGCAGGTAGTCTATAAGTATCAGGAAGTTTACAATAGGAAAAAGGAGTAAAGCAATGAGCAGGAAAGCATTAGGAAAAGACAAATTTGGAGTCCAGAAGGTGATGAGGCTGAAGGACTATTTCGGAGATTCGATGGGGCAGTTCGCATTGAATGCGATATCAGGGCTCGTAGGGCAGTTAACCTATTTTTATACAGATAAAGTCGGGATGGCGGCAGGTGCTGTGGCGACAGTATTTATGATCTGCAAGATCATCGATGCATTTACAGACCTGATTATGGGAAATATCGTAGACCACACGAAACCGGGCAAAGAGAAATACCGCCCATGGATCCTAAAGGCAGGCATCCCGGCCGGAGTAGTGATCGTCCTTCTCTTTACAGTACCCAGGACGGGCAGCGGATTGCAGCTAGCCTATGTATTGATCACAAATCTGCTTCTTACAGCCGTACTGTATACTGCAGTCTGCATTCCTTATGGATCTCTGCTGGTTGTCCGTACGAACAGCCAGGAAGAACGCGGTATCATGGGAACATGGCGTGCGGCAGCGGGTTATGTGTCAGGTATGGTCATTGCAATCGGCGTGGTACCAATCAGTAACATGCTGGGCGGCACACAGAGTGCATGGATCAAGGTCGGCGCTGTCTTTGGGATACTTTCGGTTTTGGCATTTCTCATCTGCTATGTAACAAGCAGAGAAACGGCTACAGAGTCAGGAACTGTTGTAAAACCAGAAGATGTGGTACAGGAAGAGGCAACTGTGCCTTTCAAGGAAGCTGTTGTTAAGCTGTTCCATAATAAATACTGGGTTATCATCCTGGTCGTTAACTTTTTATCCCAGGTGATTTATGGATTGTCAGGTGCTTCTGGTACCTATTACTGTAAATGGATATATGGAAATGACAACCTGGTGGGAATCCTGGGTGCAGTGGGAATGATTCCTACGCTGCTTGGATTTATTCTGGTAGGTCCGATGATCAAGAAGCTTGGAGTTGTAAAGACGTTGAAGGTTACATTTATCATGGGAATCGCTGCAAATGTACTTCGTATCTTTAATCCATATAATTTTGTTTATAATACAGTGCTTAGCTGCGTCAACACCTTTGCAACGATCCCGATGATGTGCCTGCTTGGCGTTATGACTGCGATGGCGATTGATTTCAATGAGTATAAGTACGGAGTGAAAATGGTAGCCTGCTCAAACAGCGCATCCGGGTTCGGGTGCAAGATCGGAAGCGGTATCGGTGCGTCACTGGTCGGCTGGTGCCTTGCAATCGCACATTATGATGCATCTCTGGCAGTTGCTACAACGGCAACGAAATATGCGATTTTTACCTTTGCTATCTATGCACCGCTTGTCATGTTTGCAGTGATGTTCATTATGGTATGCAAGTTTGATCTGGAGGCAAAGCTGCCTGGAATTAAGGAAGAGATAGAAAAGAGAAAGAAAGCTGGGAAAAATTAAATATTTATCTTGTGTTTCTTGAAAGCGTGATTGTTTAGACCATGCTGTGCAGTGAAGTGCACGGCGTGGTCTAAATGCCGTTTAGGCCAATAAAGGGAGGGCTTTAAGGGTGGTTTTCCATGTCGAAAAGATATGGTAGGATTCGAAACAGACTTCTGCTATAATAAGACATAAGACAGGAAGAAAGGGGAAAGCGATGGGTGTTTATTTAAACAGCAGGACGGCATATACTCTGTACAAAAAGGAAACAGAACAGCCTTATTTTGTGGATAAAACACAGATGTTACAGGAATTGTTTCCTCTGGTAAAGCAGGGAAACAACCAAATATGTATTACCAGGCCAAGGCGGCTTGGTAAAACGGTCATGGCTAATATGATCTCCTCATTTTTCTCCAAGGGATGTGATGCAGGTGATATTTTCCGAAAGCTGCAAATATCTAAGATTGACGAATATGAACAATATCAAAATCAATATTCAGTGATCCATATATCCTTTAATAAACTGCCGAGACAATGTGATTCATACAGAGAGTATAT
Organism: Faecalicatena sp.; assembly: GCF_058819085.1. Classification (NCBI taxonomy): domain Bacteria; kingdom Bacillati; phylum Bacillota; class Clostridia; order Lachnospirales; family Lachnospiraceae; genus Faecalicatena; species Faecalicatena sp. Next base: position 75,269 of record NZ_JBZUUL010000002.1, on the reverse strand, counting down.
TAACCGGATTGAGCGAATTTTGATAAAGGATTTAAAAGAGGCGTACCCAGAAGTTGAGGTGGATGAGACAGAGGCTGTATGGGATGTACTTATGTCGATTTATGCAATAAATGATACGGCACAGTTTATTTTTATTCTCGATGAGTGGGATTTTATTTTCCATCAGGATTTTGTGACAAATGAGGATAAGAAGGAGTACCTGTCTTTCCTGCGGGACCTATTGAAGGACATGCCTTATGTTGTATTTGCATATATGACAGGCATCCTTCCCATTGCAAAGTATTCAAGCGGTTCGGAGTTAAACATGTTCGTTGAGTTTACCATGGCAAAAGCACCAGCGTTTTCTGATTATTTTGGTTTTACAGAGGCAGAGGTTTCAGGTCTTTTTAAACGATATATGAAAATATGTAAAGATCCGGGGATCACACAGGAAGGGCTTCGCGTTTGGTATAACGGATATCACACGGCGGCGGGAGAGCGGGTATATAATCCGCGTTCCGTTGTATTGGCTTTGCAGTACAATCATTTGGAAAACTATTGGACCAGTTCAGGTCCTTATGATGAAATCTTTTACTATATTGAACATAATGTTGATGATGTCAGGGATGATCTGGCGTTAATGGTTTCCGGTGCTTCTGTTTCTGCAAAAATACAGGAGTATGCAGCCACTTCTATGAATCTGCAGACAAAGGATGAAATCTTTTCTGCCATGGTTGTTTATGGATTTTTGAGCTATGAAAATGGGAAGGTCAGTATTCCAAATCAAGAATTGATGGAAGTTTTACGAGATGCAGAGTAAATGGAGAGGAACATATGTCCAACACTACAAAATACGCACTGGAGACATCATTAAAGAAGCTGCTTTTAAAGAAGCCTATCGATAAGATTACAATCAGCGACTTAACTAATGACTGCGGCATCAGCCGTATGGCATTTTACTACCATTTCAAGGATATCTATGATCTGGTGGAGTGGGTCTGTCTGGAGGATGCCGCAAAAGCGCTTCAGGGCAAGAAGACTTATGACACCTGGCAGGAGGGGCTGGAACAGATTTTCGAGGCTGTGATCGAGAATAAGCCTTTTATCATGAATGTGTATCACGCACTCAGCAGGGAACAGATCGAGAATTATCTGTTTAAGCTTACTCATGACCTGCTTATGGGTGTTGTGGAGGAAAAGTCAGCCGGGCTGGGGATTTTAGAAGAAGAAAAGGCATTCATTGCGGATTTCTACAAGTATGGATTCGTGGGGATCATGCTGGATTGGATCAGGCAGGGAATGAAGGAAGATTATCAGGAGATTACGGATAGATTAAGCACTACGTTGAAGGGGAATATCACGAATTCTATCCATAACTTTACAAAACAGGGAGTTTGATAAGTTTTTTATCAAACTCCCTGTTTTGTAAATTGTGCAGCGGCCCGAAAAAGACTATGATGTGATCGTAGCAAACTTAAAAGAATATATTTTTTGAAAGGCGGTCATGGTTATGTCAAAAAAAGGAACGAAATTAGGTGTTGCTTCTGCAATCGCAGTAGGTGCAGGCGCGGCTGCATTATATGCCAAGAAGGCAAAAGAAAATAAGGAAGTAGAAAATAAAGGAAAAGAGACCGGATCTGTGAAAAGTGAATACCGGAACACAGAGCTGGGAAAACATGAGAAGAACAGTAAGGGAATCTATTATACTAATGGAAATTATGAGGCATTTGCACGTCCGGAAAAGCCGGAGGGTGTGGAGGATAAGAATGCCTATATCGTGGGGAGTGGTCTGGCATCATTGGCAGCAGCATGTTTCCTGGTGCGCGACGGACAGATGGAAGGTTCCCATATCCATATTTTAGAAGCCATGGATATTGCAGGAGGAGCCTGTGATGGTATTTACGATTCCACCCGCGGTTATATCATGCGCGGCGGCCGTGAGATGGAGAACCATTTTGAATGCTTATGGGATCTGTTCCGCAGTATCCCGTCCATTGAGACGCCGGATGTCTCTGTATTGGATGAATACTACTGGCTGAATAAGCATGATCCGAATTATTCTTTGTGCCGTGCAACCGTGAACCGGGGAGAAGACGCGCATACGGACGGGAAATTCAATCTGAGCCAGAAAGGCTGTATGGAGATCATGAAGCTTTTCATGACAAAGGATGAGGATCTGTATGATAAAAAAATCGAAGATGTATTTGATGAGGAAGTATTTGATTCTACCTTCTGGCTGTACTGGCGCACCATGTTTGCCTTCGAAAACTGGCACAGCGCATTGGAAATGAAGCTATATTTCCAGCGATTCATTCATCATATCGCAGGACTGCCGGATTTCAGCGCCCTGAAATTCACGAAATACAACCAGTATGAATCCTTGATCCTGCCGATGCAGAAATATCTGGAGGCAGCAGGCGTTGACTTCCAGTTCAACACGGAAGTGACCAACGTGATCTTTGACTGCAAGGGCAGCAAAAAAGTGGCAAAGGCCATCGAATGCAAGGTAAAGGGTGTGGAAAAAGGCATTCTGCTTACAGAAAACGATCTCGTATTTGTCACAAACGGAAGCTGCACGGAAGGTACCATTTACGGCGACCAGGATCATGCACCGAACGGGGATGCAGAAGTACGGACCAGCGGCTGCTGGACTCTCTGGAAAAATATCGCGAAACAGGATCCTTCCTTTGGACACCCGGAGAAATTCTGTTCCGACATTCCGAAGACAAACTGGGAATCTGCAACGATTACCATGCTGGATGATAAGATCATTCCTTATATTACCAACATCTGCAAACGCGACCCAAGAAGCGGCAGGGTGGTTACAGGAGGTATCGTAAGCTGTAAGGATTCCAGATGGCTGATGAGCTGGACGATCAACAGACAGCCGCAGTTTAAGGGACAGGACCCGGAAAAGGTCTGCGTCTGGGTATATGGATTGTTTACGGATGTGGAAGGCGATTATGTGAAGAAGCCGATGAAAGACTGTACCGGAAAAGAGATCACAGAAGAATGGCTGTTCCACATTGGTGTTCCGACGGAATTGATTCCGGAACTGGCAGAACACAGTGCCGTCTGCGTGCCGACCATGATGCCGTATATTACCGCATTTTTCATGCCAAGGACAAAGGGTGACCGCCCGGATGTCATCCCGGACGGATGTGTGAACTTTGCGTTCCTCGGACAGTTTGCCGAGACACCGAGAGATACCGTTTTTACAACAGAATACTCCGTCAGGACCGCGATGGAGGCTGTATACGGGCTGCTTGGCGTAGACAGGGGAGTTCCGGAAGTATGGGGCAGCGTGTATGATGTCCGTGAACTGCTTGACAGCTCCGTCAAACTGATGGATGGAAAATCCCCGCTGGAGATTGAACTGCCGGGACCACTCAATGTATTGAAAAAGCCCTTGATCGGGCTGGTGAAGGGGACGGTAATAGAAAAATTGCTGAGAGACCATGACGTATTGAAAGAAGGCATGTAGAAATACGAAAAGAAGGTATGTAGAAAGATCCCTGCAGGGCTTAGAAAGCTTTGCAGGGATTTTTCTACTGTGGGACAAATGAACAGCGGGGACTTTCGTGGGCTTAGTATTTGTGGTATAATGCTCGCACTTAGTGCGGTATTTGCGCACATTAGTAAGACATATACCCAAATACTTATTTTCTTGTCGTTTAAAGATGCAAAAGGCAGCAGAAGTTTGCTGCTTAAGCAGATTAAGCTTGCATTGCTGGCAGAATACCAGAGATTTTCAGATGTTTTTGTACAGCTTTCCCATATTGATAAGACAATCTATGAACAAACCCTTGCGGAGTTGCTAGATTATAATACCGGGAGTTTATCGGGCATAGATAATGCATTGTTTTTTAAAGATATAGAGAATTTTATTGTGCAATACCGTGTTCTGTTAGAGACACTGCCTTCCTATTACGATTTAAAAGATGAAAATAGTTACCATATGATGATGCTCGGTATTTGTGTTTCTCTTTCAGGAGATTATGAAATAAGCAGTAATCGGGAATGGGGGAAGGGACGGAGTGATATTCTGCTGCGTTCTAGAAATGAAGCATATCCTCACGTGGTCATGGAATTTAAATATACAAAAGACACATCTTATGATCTTGGACAGCTGGCAAAAGAAGCTTTGGATCAAATAGAGGATAAACAGTATATGTCTGGACTGTATGGCAGTGTCCTTGGCATCGGGCTGGGACACCGCGGAAAATGTGTGGAGGCAGTGTGGAAAGAGTTGTAAGGTGATGAAATAAATACAAACAAGGGAGATGATGCGATAAACAGCAGATCTCCCTTTCTTATTATATCTACAGCCGGATCGACACATATGTCCCGTCAGTAGTTTCCACATGTACAATTTCCAGGCCCTTATTCTCCTTTATAATATCCATACATTCCCAAAGGAGCAGATTCAGGTTTTCCTTTGTGATCAGGTCTGCATAAGGTTCGGGGGTATTCGCTCTCATATCAGAAAATGCCTTTTCCGGAATGAAGCGGAGGACGAATCCGGCCAGATGGACGGGGAGGGGCATGGAAAACCGAAAATCTTTTGTCCGGATCTTTACTTTCATAGCATGCTCCTTTTATTTGTCAACAAATACACGGACAGTTGTGCCATCAGCAGCGTTTACATTCACGAAGTCTCCATCGATCTCTTCATCAAGACATTCGGAAATCGCATCCATCATTGCAGGCAGGTCTACTCCTTGTAAATCTTGTTCCGGGATAGGCAGTTTCCCGGTCACTTTTAATATCTTCTTGATTGCACCGACAGGGAACTGGACGTTTACTTTGTCGCCGTTCGTACTGTCCACAATAATACGGAACATCTTCTTATCGTAATTAGTCTTGACAATCGCAGTCTGCTGGGCCGGGAGGTCTGCATTCAAAGCCGACATGAGTTCCGCTCCCTGCTCTGCTGTAATAGTTCCGTCCTCGATCATTTTTAAAATTCTTAATGTTTCATCCATTTTCATTCTCCTTTTCTGAACTTACTTTAACTGGGCAATTGCCTGTTCGGCTGTAATCTCGCCATTTTCCAGGGCTTTTAGTATCTCTTCCTTTTTCTTGGACTTCTGGTCCTCGGACTCTGTCTCATAACCAAGCTTTTTGATCACGGCATCTAACTTGGAACGGACGGTGGGGTAGGAAATCCCTAATTCTTTCTCTACTTCCTTGATATTCCCTCTGCAGCGGATAAAGGTCTCGGTGAAATAGAGCTCCTCGTCAGAGAGATAATCGAATTTGCTGAGCCGGAAGTTGTTCTCGATCACCGTATCGCAGGAATCACATTTGAGTCTGACCACGGTCAGCTCATTATTGCAGATGGGGCAGCGGCTGATCACTTTGTTCATATCATCACATCCTTTATTAGTGTTCTTGAGACTAATATAACACAAATATTGAAAAAATCAAGTATTAAATTAAATATTTTAATATAAAAATTAAAAATATTAATATTATGGTTGAAAAATGGAAAAATAAATTTTTTATTTAAAACCGATTAATCAATAAAAAAACAGAACATATATTCGATTCTGCGTTGACATACAAGGATTCCTATAGTAATATTTATATATACCCAAAGGGCATCCCGTAATACATGCCCTACGGGCGGGTTTACAGCTTCGCTGTAAAATAATGTATGGATAAAATACATGATATATCAAAACTTCCATATGGACGCGGATATGTGTATTCGCTGCAATATCAGTTCGTATGGTGCACAAAGTACCGTAAAGCGGTTTTAAAAGATGGGATTGACGAAGAATGTAAGACAAAGCTGCAGAGTGAACACAGATGAGAAAGGGGATCTTTTATGATTTATTCAGCACGCTACGATTCCCCATTGGGGGGAGATCACAATAGCCAGCGATGGGACAAGTCTGTTAGGGGTATATTTTGAAGGACAGAAGTATTTTTGCGGGAGTCTGTCGGAAGAGCCGGTGGAAAAGGATGATATTCCGGTTCTTACAGCTGCCAGGGCGTGGCTTGACCGATATTTTGCGGGGAAGAAGCCGGCCATAGAGGAACTGCCCCTTGCCCCGTCAGGCAGTGAATTCAGACAGGCTGTCTGGAAGATTCTTTGTGAGATTCCTTACGGTAGTGTTATGACTTATGGAGAGATTGCAAAGAAGATCGCAGAGGAAAAAGGACTTGATACTATGTCTGCCCAGGCAGTTGGAGGTGCAGTTGGTCATAATCCGATCTCTGTAATCATACCATGCCACCGTGTAGTTGGAAGCAATGGGAGCTTCACCGGATATGCGGGAGGGATCAAGAGAAAGGAAGCTCTTCTGCAATTGGAAGGAGTGGATACAAAGATGTATCATATGCCGAAGAGAGGAACAGCTTTATAGTAAAAGAGGAACGATTTTATAAAATAAAGAGAAAAAAGGAGAAGACAAGAGAATATGGATCATAAAACAAGGTGTCCCTGGGCAGGGGATACACCTATCTATATAGATTATCATGACAATGAATGGGGGCGCCCCACACATGATGAAGTCCGGTTATATGAGATGCTGGTCTTAGAAAGTATGCAGGCGGGGCTTTCCTGGCTTACTGTTTTGAAAAAGAGGGAGGCATTCAGAGAAGCCTTCGATGGATTTGATCCCAATAAAGTGGCTCTTTACGGTGATGATAAGATAGAAGAGCTTATGAATAACGCGAAGATCATCAGAAACCGCCGGAAGATAACAGCGGCTATTAACAATGCAAAGCATTTTTTGAAGGTGGAGGAAGAATACGGAAGCTTTGATAAGTTTATCTGGAGTTATGTGGACAATACTCCTATTGTGGGACATTGGGAAAGTGTAGATGAGATGCCTGCAAGCACGCCTCTCTCAGATCAGATCAGTAAGGATCTAAAGAAGATGGGATTTCAATTCCTGGGGACCACGATCATTTATTCATTCATGCAGGCTGTCGGGATGGTGAATGATCATATCAAGGAGTGTCATGTCTATCAGGATATTTCAAGAGATATTAAATAATAAGACGTATGTTGATAAAAGTCTGCTCATAAAGAAGGTTTCAGAATATATCGGTACGGAAGGCAGCTATTTGTGCCTGACAAGGCCAAGAAGATTTGGAAAAACGATTAATGCGAATATGCTTGCGGCATATTATACCAAGGGATATGAAAGATTTACTGGAAGTGGGGAAAATGGCTGGAATATCAGAAAATAAGGCAAAAAGGATTGCAGGAGAAATAGAAGCAATCATTAGTACAGAGCTGACAGATATACTGAATTCATAACTGTTCAGAATCGTGAACAGTTATCTGAATTCATACAGATAACCGTTACCCCCTCATCTTATTCCATCACCCCTGCTCCGAACAATGCCCCGATCTGTGCATGGTGATCTTTGCACAGATCAAGATACCCATCCAGATTTTTCAGCAGATCCTTCTTTACCTGTGCTCCTTCCGCAGAGTTCAGCCAATGATAGATCTGGTCACAGCATTTATGGATATTCTCATAATAGACAGAGAAGCAGGGGCTGATTTCCGCGGCGAGTGTATTAAAGTCAGAATCATATAAGGTAGTGGTGGGCAGAGTAAGATTGTGATAATTCTTTTTCCACGCAGATGCAAAAGCGGTGTCGCAGGAAATCTTCTTTATGAACCGCTTTGCCCGCTCAATATATTCTGAGATCGTGAGCTCTGATAAGCCTGCAATCTGCTGAATATGGCGGGTGCGCTGGTTGAATTCCTCATCCAGTTCTTCGGCAGTCAGAGAATACAGGTAGGACTTCAATAATTTCAGATCCGCGCTGTCGGATCTGCATGCTGCAGCCACCAGTTTGCTCCACAGAAACTGGCGGTACTCTGTCATTGGGATGTCCTTTAAAAAAGGGCCCCACAGATACAGACTGATCAAACGTGCATCGCTTTCACCGTCCTGAATGATCGTTACAGTATTATCCGGGAAATCTGTATGGAAAACCGCATCGGAAAATGTCTCATCTGAGACTAGCAGCGGCATACGTTCATGAAGATTCTGCAGGCTGATGATTTTCTGGTTCAGCAGCTCCCGTTCCTTTTTCAGCGTCTCGATCTGTTTCTGGACGTAGAGGTATGCGGTTGCAGGGTGTTTGAGCATGGCATGGATATCCTTAATAGAAAAATCAGCCTTTCTAAGCTGTTTCAACACTTTCAGACGCTCCACGTCCTCCACGGAAAAGTCATAGTATCCGTTGGAAGGATTCACATCAGGAGATAAAAAATGTTCCTCAATATAAAAATAAATCGTTCTTTTTGTTAATCCTGTCAACTTTACGACATCTCCAAGTCTCATGGCTGACTTCCCCTTTCGTATACATTATTCTGCAGCTTTTGCAGCAGACCTGCCCGAAGGGCATGTATTACGGGATGCCCCTTGGGTATAGTTTAAAGTTCAAGATAAATAATACTGACCAGAACATAAGTGGAACGTTGCGTAACACTTTTTATTCTGGTAAACGGGTGTTTTTTTGAAAAATGATACCGTAATGGACATGAGCAGCCCCCCAATTTATAAATAGTATAACATGAATCCTCATTTTCAGGGAAATGCTTCACAAAAATAGGGAGAGTTTTTTGGTGGTTATGCGAATGGACTCTACAGAAACCAGACGTTATACAATAAAGACAGCAAGGGCGACATCTACGCCCCTGAGGCTGAATGAAAGTTTGAGTAAAGCCTTAGTTGCATCAGAAAGACGAGGAGGTAAAGTTATGTATCAGAAACTATTTACACCGATCAAGATCAGGGACATGGAGCTTAAAAACCGCATCATCCTTCCGGCAATGGGAACGAAATTTTCCGGAAAGGGCAGCGAGGTCACAGATAAGCTGATCGATTATCATGTTGCACGTGTCAAGGGCGGTACAGGGCTTAGCATCGTGGAAGTCTGCAGCGTACATACACCGAGTGCACCGAGAGGATTTCTTTCTATTTCTGAAGACTCATATATACCGGGCATGAGAAGATTAACAGACGCGATTCACGAGAATGGCGGAAAAGCAGGGCTGCAGCTCTGGCAGGGAAGTATCTGTGTAGGAATGGATCCAACGGCCCTGATCCTGGTTGCAAGCGACATGCCGGTGAGTGCGCAGATGACGATTCCGGGCATATCCAAAGAGACGATTGCAGAGGTAGTAGAGTGTTACGGAAAAGCAGCTGCACGTGCCGTGCAGGCAGGATTTGACTGTGTAGAGATTCATATGGCGCACAACTATCTTCCGCACTCCTTCCTTTCCGGGGGGATCAACCACAGAACGGACGAGTATGGCGGAAGCTTTGAGAACCGTGCGAGATTTCCGCTGGAGATCATCCGTGCCGTAAGAGCCAGCATTCCGGAGACGATGCCTGTATTTATGAGGATTGATGCGCATGATGATTATCTGGAAAATGGTCTGACGATCGAGGAAGTGATCGAATTCTGTAAGCTTGCGAAGGCAGAAGGTGTAGATGTACTGGACGTTTCCCGCGGAAATGTCATTTCCGCAGGGAATAAGTTTGAAGTACCTCCGATCGACCTTCCAAGAGGCTTCAATATTGAAAATGCGGCAAGAATCCGCAAGGAAACAGGAATGCTGACTGTTGGTGTAGGCCGTATCAACACGGCTGAGCTGGCAGAGAAGTTCCTGGAGGAAGATCAGGTGGACATGGTTGTCATGGGGCGTGCACAGCTGGCAGATCCTGATTTTGTGAAAAAGTCAAAAGAGGGGCGTTTAGATGAGATTAATTACTGTGTCGGATGTGACCAGGGATGTCTGGACGGATTTGCAAACCTGGACTGCCCGCAGATCACCTGTCTGAGGAATCCGGCAGTGGGAAGAGAAAAGGAATGCCAGATCGTCAAAACAGAAAAGCCGGAGACAGTATTGATCGCCGGAGGTGGTATTGCCGGACTCGAAGCAGCCATTATTTTAAAAGAAAGAGGACATCAGCCGATCCTCTGCGAAGCCACAGATAGATTGGGCGGCCAGTTCCTGACAGCAGGAGAGGCGCCGAGAAAAGAAGAGATGAAACAGGCGGTTTTGAGTATGGCAAAACGTGCCCATGATCTGGGTGTGGAGATCCGTATGAATACCCCTGTGACACCGGAGCTGATCGGTGAGATCAGGCCGCATACTTTCATAAATGCCATTGGCTCTGCACCGATCATCCCGAATATTCCGGGTGCAGATCTTCCGTTTGTCTTAAGTTCACATGATGTACTGGATGGAAAAGCGGAGGCAAAAGGAAATGTCGTCGTGATCGGCGGAGGAATGGTCGGCATGGAAGCTGCAGAATATCTGGCGGAAAAGGGCTGTAAGGTGACCGACCTTGAGATGCTCAAGGAATTCTGTGCAGATATGGGAGATGCCCGTAAGACCTGTGTGACAGAGAGTATCTATCAGCTTGGCATCAACCCGGTAACGGAAGTGACTGTAACCGAGATCAAAGAGGGAGAAGTCATCGGAACAAAAGACGGACAGAGCGTATCCTATCCTTGTGATTATGCCGTTCTCGCCATCGGTTCCCGTTCCAGAGACGGAAGTGCACTGGAGGCAGCATGCCGTGAACTTGGTATCGCTTATTTTACAGCAGGAGATGCAGGGATGGCAAGACGTGCCCTGGATGCAGTGCGGGAGGCATTTGATGTGGCGCTGACTTTTGATGATCCCAAGGTTCATGCAGAGGCTTCCAGACCCAAGAAGGTCGTATTTTTGACAGGAGCCACCGGAACCATGGGGCAGGAGACGATGAAGCAGCTGCTTTCCAGGAGCAGCAGATTTAAGACCAGGATCTTAGTACGTCCGTCTGAAAAGAATAAGGCACTGCTGAAAAAGTATATGTGTCCGGCTCTTGAAATTGTATGGGGAGATATGGCAGACTATGAGACCATCCTGAAGTGTGTGACCGGAGCAGACTATGTACTCCATGTCGGAGCAATGGTATCTCCGATGGCAGATGATTTCCCGGAGAAGACTTTATATACCAATATCGGTTCCACCTTAAATATCATCAAGGCGATCAAAGAGCAGCCGGACCCGGATGCCGTACATTTTGCATATGTTGCAACAGTTGCGATGACCGGACAGCGTTCAGAGCCCATCCACTTCGGACGCGTGGGAGATCCGATCAATCCTTCCATCTTTGATTACTATGGAATCTCAAAAGTATTTTCAGAGATGGCATTGTATGACAGCGGCTTAAAGCACTGGGTATCCATCCGCCAGACCGGACAGCATCCAAGCAACGAGGCGGCAGGAGACCTGCCGATCCAGACACATCAGCCGCCGAACAATGTACTGGAATGGAGCACTTCCATCGAATCCGGCATCTGCATGGCGAATATCTGCGAGGACTGGGTTCCGGAAAGCTTCTGGAGAAAAGCCTATAATTTATCAAGCGGGGCAGGCTACCGTCTGGCTACATGGGAGCTGATGGATATCAGTCTGGGTGCATTTGGCATTTCCCTTAAGGATACACAGGATTCCAGAATGATGGCAAAATATAACTTCCACGGGCACTACTATACAGACGCCGATGATCTGGACAACATTCTCCATTTCCGCTGCATTCCGGCTGAGGCTTACTGGGGCGGCGTGCAGGATGAGATGAGACGCATGGCTGCAAATCCGATGATCCGTGCCGCTTTCCCGACAGCCGAAGGCATGCGGAAACATATCGAGGAAGTCGGACACAAGAGAATGGGGACTTACTGGATGTTTGAGAATAATGAGGAAGACTGGATCAAGGCATTCTTCGGTTCCAGAGAGCAGCAGGCAGCGATCCCGTCCTTTGAGGAAGGATATGACCTGCACCATCCAAGCGAGGAACCCACCTATCTGGATCATGGATATGACGAAACGAAGAAGCTGGAAGACCTGACGCTGGATGAGCTGAAAGCGGCTGCAAAATTCCGCGGCGGCGAATGTCTGGCAGAAGAGGTGCCGGATATCTATACACCGGTCAAGTGGAGATGTGCAGACGGACATGAGTTCATGCTTTCTGTCAATGCAGTGCTCCAGGGCGGACACTGGTGTCCTGAGTGCTTAAAGGATGCCTGGGCTTACGGACAGATCGCGAAGAAGAATCCGTTCTATGCACAGGTATGGCAGCCGATCCACGATCCGGGGGATGATTATGTGATCCCGATGGAATACAGCGCTTACCGGATTACGAAAGAACTGATGGAGAAGCTGGGGTTGTAAGCAGTGTGGGGATAGGAGTGATTCCTGTTTATTTGACCAGAGGGCAGATAGGAAAATCTGCCCTCTTTTTACGCTGTCATAAAGAGGGAAAATCATAACGATTCAGAACTTCTCAGATAATCCGGCACCCGAAACGAGTACTCATAAGCGGACAATGAGATTCCATCATTGATATTTTAACTTAACATCCCCAGATATTTCATGATCATCATGGAAAGATTAAAATTCATAAAATCCTCTCCATAACAAAAATCACAGTTTGTGATCTCTTTGATTTTTCCCATCCGATATAACAGTGTGTTTTTATGTATATGCAGTTTTTCAGCGATTTTAGAAGGCTGCCCGGGCTGCTTTAAGTACTCCTTTAGGGTAATCATAAAATCAGTCCCTTTTGACTGATCATACAGGTGGAGCTTCATCAGTCCCGGATGGATCAGAAAGCGTATCTGGGCATCCTCTTTTTCAAAGCATTCCAGCATTTTGTACAGATAGTAGTCACTGAAAGAATAGATTGGGGAAGGATCCCCAAGCTTTAGTCCTAAGAATACCGAATCTACAGCCTGCTGGTAAAAACGGGCAGTGTCCTCCAGATCCTGGTAAAAATTGCTGACCCCTGCTTTCAGATGGTTTGCCGACAGGTAATCCGAGAGTTTTGTCATTTCAAATTCACTTAGATTCTGATCCATATCTTTACTGATCAGAAAGACGATGGTGTCCTCATAGATCACATAGATGCTTTCCGGAAAAATATGCCGCATCTGTTCCAGGATCACTTCCAGTTTTAAGTCGGAGGTACTATGTCCGGCAGAAGGAATGGCAACTATGTAAAAGGTTTCTTTTAACTTATACCCAAGCACCCGGAGACGGTTTTTGATATCCTGTATGCTGCGGTCCGGATTCTTGATCAGGTCTGCTAAGAAGTAGGAATACATGACCCCTTTATTACGGACATAGGCGGAATCCTTTTGAAGTTCCATAGATACCAGCTTGCAGAAACGGTGGAAAAAGTCTGCATCAAATTCACGGAAGGGCTGCTCGGATTCCATCATCATGACATGTCCGACCTCAATATCCTGGATATGTACCGCATCCACGAGCATTCCTTTTTGAACCAGCTCGTTGACATAATAGTAGGCTGTCTTACTTTTACGCACCTTCTCGTCCAGCTTATTGGACCGGATAGAGCGGATGCCTGTCTCGCTGATGTAGCCGGATTCACTCTCTTCGCGGAAAAAATCGTCTTCCGGGATGATTCCGTCAGAGATGGCAAGGTATTTATTCTGAAGATCCACAACATAAATGGGGTTTGAGAACAGGCGTGTGGCGGTATCAACCAGATATTGAAGACCATTCCCGGAAAAAAGCGCGTTGACCAGGATGTGCATGCCGGCAGTGATCTGATGGACCTCTGTTAAATTCTCCATGGCAAAGTTAAACAACTCTGCCTGCAGGATACTCTCCCCAAAGTAAGCGATGGTAAAGGCACTGTTTACATACCTGGAAAAATCAATGACCTTCCCATAACAAAACAGGATAAAGGATTCCGGGACATTCTCGTCCGGCATATGATCCGTGGAGGTCAGATAAAGGGTGGACGGCTCAAAAAGCTTCTGATGTTCCATAAAAATACGAATATTGAGCATGTCGCAGTCTGGTTCTTGATTTCCGAAGATCCGTGGATAATAGCCTCTCTTTTTTAATTTTGACAATAAAATATGATACTCCATAATTCCTCCGATATGTATTGTGCAGACGCACAAAAGTGTGGGCATTATAACCGATAACATCATGCCCAAATACGATGAATACGCTGTTTACATTATATATACTAAATATACAAAGGTAAAGGGAAAACGAAGAAAGGAAGAAAAAGAATGAATACGTTAGGTAAATACAACAGAAGTGTTTCGATTATTGGCGTCGGATGTACCCCGTTTATGTATACAGTGGATCATCCAAAGACGAATGGACTGACAGAAGGTGAGCTGTTCGGATACGCGGCATTGAAGGCGATGGAGGATGCAGGGGTCAACCCTCAGGATGTGGATTTTTATTTCCACGGACAGGCAAGTCCGTTAAACGGATCCAATTATCTGACTCCAAATATTCAGATCGGCAACTGGTTCGGCATGAAGGGAAAAGGCTCCATCCACCACTCAGAGGCCTGCTGTACCGGCTATCTTGCCATCGAGCAGGCAGTCAACGCAGTCGCTTCCGGCAAGTATAACTGCGTGCTGTCCGGCTGTGTGGAATTCGGCGACAGCGTTCCTTATCCCGGGGACAATGTGGAGACACCGAAGCACCCTTATAAAAGGGAAAAGATGACCATGGATAAATTCCTGGCGACGACATCCTGGCTCTATGACCGTACCTATGCCCGCAGTCTGATGGCGCCGATCGAGCTGATCTACGATGATGCGGCAGAGGATTACGTGCGCACCCGCGGGATTACGAGTGAGCAGATGGATGACACCCTGAACTGGATGGCCATCAACAACCGCCGCAATGCTGCGAAGAATCCGCTGGCGCTTGAGCGTAAGGAATTTGCAGAGATCGCAAGAGAAAAAGGATTCCCGGATGTCATGTCCTATATGAGATCCCCTTACAATCCGAAAATGGGCGATTTCCTCCGTATGGAAGGGGTGGAACGCAAATGTGACGGCGCTGCGGCAGTGATTGTATGTGCCACAGACAAGATCCCGGAGATTGCTAAAAACTTAAGTCACAAGCCTATCGAAGTACTGGGTGTGGGAAGCGCGGCGTGTGAGTCCACGACACCACATTTTGAGATCCGGGCAACCGAAGAAGCAGTACGCCAGGTCTATGAAGTGACAGGAGTAGAGCCAAAGGAGCTGGATCTGTTCTATGCCAATGATTTTATCATTACTTCTCATCTGATCTCCGCTGAGATCGCAGGATATCTTCCTTATGGAGAAGGCTGGAAGTATATCTGTGAGGGACGGACCGCATATGACGGGGACAAGCCGATCAACACAAATGGCGGAAGAACCTCTTTCGGTCATGCACATGCGGCATCCGGTCTGGCAGATGTATATGAAGCATGCATGCAGATGCGTGGGGAATGCGGTGAAAGACAGGTGAAGAAGCTGCCAAAGACAGCCATGCTCAGAGGATATGGCGGTGCCCAGAATGTTGCGGCTGTTCTTCTTAGGACAAAAGAGTAGGAGGGAAAAGACATGGGTGTGAAATTAGAAAAAGTAGTGGAAAGATTTTATGAAGGCCTGGAGGAAGGAAAATTTCTCGGGCGTAAATGTACAGAATGCGGCGCGGTTGAATTTCCTCCGGTATATGCCTGCAATTCCTGCGGATGCATGGACCTGGAATGGACCGAGATCAGCGGAAAGGGCGTGATGAAGTCGATCGTAATGCCGGCAGCGTTATCTTCCAAGCCGGAATACAATGCCCTGGGCCCGATCGCTTACGGCGAAGTGGAGATCGAGGAGGGTGCCACCTTCAATGCCGTAGTAAAAGGGATCAATAAGAAAAAAAGAAAAGTGCTGATGGAACAGCTGCCCGTGCCGGTTCATGCCGAGATTTTCCAGAGAGACGGATACAAGACGGTCGTTTTTGCACTAGATGAAGAGTAAGAAATAGAAAAAAGATTTATGGATGATAAGGAGAAGGAAAAATGGATAGAAAAGAATTAGAAGCAAAGGTAATCGAGCTGGTAGCAATGGCATATAACACGGACGAGAGTGCTCTGAGTGTTGATACAAAGATTAAGGAAGAGCTGGGAGGAGCCTCCCTTCTTATGGTTGGCCTTGTCTCAGAGATCGAGAACGAACTGGATGTTCTGGTACAGCTGCCAGTGGCAGCGGCATGTCAGACGATTGGAGAATTGGTGGATAAAGTAGAAGAACTGATGTAAGGGAAGGATCGAAATATGAACGTATTAGATCAGATTTATGCGAAGGCAAAGCAGGATCCACAAAGGGTTGTATTCCCGGAAGCGGAGAATGAAAAAATGATGCAGGCTGCCTACGAGACGGGGAAGGATGGATATATCATTCCTGTTCTTGTGGGGGATGAAACAGGTTTAAGACAGCTGTGTGAAGAACGGGGATATGATAGTTCTGTCTTTCGGTTCGTGGATATTAACGACGGGGAATATAAGAAAAAACTGATAGACGAATATGTGCAGCTGCCGGATACAAGGCTTAAGGAGAGGGCGCTGGGGCGCAGGATGGAAGATCCGCTGTATTATGCCATGGTGATGCAGGCGGTAAAGGAGGCAGATGTGACATTTGCCGGAATCGACAATACTACAGGGGATGTTCTGCTGGCTGGGCAGATGATCATCGGATTGAAGCCTGGAATCTCCACGATTTCCAGTATTGGGCTTTGTGATATTCCGGGATATGAGGGCAGTGAAGGCAGCCTGCTGGCAGTGGGCGACAGTGCCGTGTGCACGAATCCGGATGCCAGTCAGCTGGCGGAGATCGCTGTTTCTGCATGTGAGACAGTCAAGGCGCTCCTTGACTGGGAGCCAAGATGTGCGATGGTAAGCTACTCTACGCTTGGGAGCGGACAGGGGGAGCTGGTCGATAAAGTGACAGAAGCAGTCCGGATCGCAAATGAGAAACGTCCGGACCTCGCGATCGACGGCGAGTTCCAGTTTGATTCCGCAATCTCCCCGGCGGTGGCGGCAAAGAAGGTACACAGGGAAAGCCGGGTCGCCGGAAAGGCAAATGTGATCATCTGGCCGGACCTGAATGTGGGCAATGTAGGTGTGAAGCTGATCCAGCAGTTTGGGCATGCAGATGCATACGGGCCGATGCTTCAGGGATTCAACGAGGTTATATGTGACTGTTCCAGAGGAGCCCCGGTATCTGAGATCAAAGGAAATATCGTCATAAGTGCAGTCCGTGCGGCAGGAAATAGAAAGTAGGAAGAACAGTATGAAAGCATATAAAATATTGACTCTAAATCCAGGCTCTACCTCGACCAAGATCGCGTTGTTTCAAGGCGGGGAATGTCTGTATTCCCAAAATGTATCTCATGATGCCAAAGAACTGGATCAGTATGAGACTCTGTCTGAGCAGCTGCCCTACCGCAGGGATATGATCTTAGGACTTTTAAACGAGGCGGGGATCACGCTGGATGATGTAGATGTATTCGTCGGCCGCGGCGGCGGGCTGGTCTCCATGGAGGGCGGTACCTACGAGGTGACAGATCTGATGCTTGAGCATGCAAGGACCTGTGCGAATGGCGTGATCCATCCGGCAGCCTTAGGCTCTCAGCTGGCACACGAATTTGCAGATAAATATGGGGCCAGAGCAATGGTGGTGAATCCGCCCGACGTGGATGAGCTGCAGGATCTTGCGCGTATGACAGGAATTCAGGGGGTGAACCGAATCATTCATCTCCATGCGCTCAATCTTAAGGAAACAGCGATCCGCCACAGCAAAAATGTAATGAAAAGAAGATATGAAGACTGTAATTATATCGTATGCCATATCGGCGGCGGGATATCCGTATCTGCCCACCGGCGCGGAAAGATGGTGGACGGATATGATATCGTAGGCGGAGAAGGGCCTATGGCACCGACCAGATGCGGAAGTATTTCGGTATCTGATCTGTTAGGATATATGGAGAAGCACGATCTAAAGCTTTCCGATGTAAAAAAACTCTGCACCAGAACAGGTGGATTTGTCAGCCATGTCGGGATTTCCGATGCATTAGAACTAACGAACAGAGCCAAGGCCGGGGATTCCTATGCCGGAATGCTCTGGAACAGCATGATTTACCAGATCGAGAAGTGTATCGGTTCCATGGCTGCGGTACTGCATGGAGAGGTTGACGGCATCCTGCTGGGCGGCGGCATGGTATATAATGAAGATCTGGTCAGCCAGATCACCGAGGTCTGCTCTTTTATCGCTCCAGTCAGCGCCTACCCGGGTGAATTTGAAATGGAGGCGATGGCAGCAGGGGCAGTCCGGGTACTGGACGGGGAAGAAGCGCTTAAGGTATATACCGGAAAACCGGTCTGGGATAAATTCGAGTGGGAGTGACCGAAGATGGAAGAAAAGCAAATGAAAAGGATACATACACTG
Source organism: Faecalicatena sp. (assembly GCF_058819085.1). Lineage (NCBI taxonomy): Bacteria > Bacillati > Bacillota > Clostridia > Lachnospirales > Lachnospiraceae > Faecalicatena > Faecalicatena sp. Next base: position 57,008 of record NZ_JBZUUL010000002.1, on the reverse strand, counting down.
ACACTTGCCTTCGGAATCGCCCTGATGCCTCCGGTCTGGGCGGTACTTTCCCCTTATATCGGAGTGAGTACAGGTGCAGTTGCACTGATCTGTGCCGGACTTTATGTAGCCAATGGAAATAAAAGGAAAGATGCAGTGAAGATCAGTATCGGATTTCTGCTGGGAGATCTGTGGGCCGTGCTGGCGGTCATGATTATGGAGTCTCTGCCATGGAATCCGAGTATAGAGCTTTATGTGACATTATTTGTCTTAGGAGGCCTTGCCGTGATCATCGGCGAAACAGTTCCGAAGTGGATCTTTACCCCCTCCTGGCTGTGTGGCTGGGCAATCGGCCTTACGATTATGGGGCCTATGAAGACTGCTGCACTCGGGACACTGCCGATACAGATCGGGGCTGCCATGCTGGCAGGCGTTCTGTATGTGGGAGTAGGTGTGGATGCATTCCAGAAGGTGCTGATACGAAGACTGAGCGGGGAGAAACAGAAAGAAAACAAGGAAGAAACAGTGATTTCCTAAAAGAGATGCAAAACGGCTTCGCTTAGAAAGACGGTTCCTGTCTGACCGGCAGGAACGTGCTATTCTAGGTGAAGCCGTATTTTTATACCAGCGGAAATAAGGTGATGTCCACTGTTTGAATTTTAGGATGATATCCCTAAAATACTTGATTGATCTTAAGTTATTGGCTAAACTATAGAAAGCAGCATCGGTGACATACAAGGAGAGGAGTATTTAAGGATGAAGGAATTACAAAAGATGGAAGAGAAGCTAAAGAGCTTTTGTCTGCAAAATTCTGTTTTTATAGAGAGAGCCGCTGTGTTCCTCTTATGCGCAGGCTTATGCATCTTTCACTACCATGTCAGGGAATACCGGGCAGATACACTGGCTTTTTCGGAGAATGTGAAGCAGTACAGCCTGTTGGGATTTCTTTCATGGCGGGTGAATACCTGGTCAGGAAGGGTGATTCTGGAGGGGATGCTTTATCTGGTTCTTACACTGCCTTATCTGGCTTTTGCAGTACTTGACAGTTTCATCATTTTGGGCACAGTATATGGTTTACGAAAACTCTTTGAGTGGGGATGGCTGGAGACAACAGTGCTTTCCCTTCTGCTGTTTTTGTTTCCGATGGACGGACTGATTGATGTGGGAATACAGCCCGGTGCTATCAATTATATCTGGGCGCTGGCAGCCGCGGTGACTGCACTGATTCCGTTGGGAATGATCTATCGGGGGAAAGAGATCAGATGGTATCATTATATTGGGTTTGGTGCGGCAGCAGTCATAGGCTGCAATATGGAACAGACGGCAGCGATCGTATTCTGTTTTTATCTGCTTGCAGTAATCTATTTTGTGAAAAGTAAAAGGTTAAAGCCGATTCTTTTCTCACAGATGCTGCTTAGTATTTTTTCACTCGTTTTCATCATGACATGCAAGGGAAATGCTGCACGGGTTGTGCAGGAGACAGCCACCTATTGGAACGGATTTGAGAAGCTTTCGATTGGTCAAAAGCTGTGGAACGGATGGTTTACAACAGTGGACTACTTCTACAGTACGCGGGAACTGCCCTTTCTGATCTTCATAACACTTCTTTGCGCATGGCTTTGGATAAAATATAAAAAGGTGAATCTGTTTACTCTGTGCGGCACCTTTCCACTTTTAGGCCGTGCGGTGATCTGGGCAGGAAGATTCCCGGATGCAGTGCTGGGGACAGGAATCCGGGAATGGGCAGTCGGTGTACATTATGAGAATGGGATTCCAGAGGCCCCGCCGATCCCGGTGTATCCCCAGGTGATATTGTATACTGTTTTCTTTCTTATGACCGGGGTGGCAGTCTATGGAAGTTTCCGGTCTCTGGAAGAGAAAGCCCTGGTGCTTTTGATCCTGGCAGCAGGGTTTGGGGCACGTCTGATCATGGGATTCTCACCGACGTTGATCGCATCCGGGACAAGGACATATTTCTTCATGGATGTGGCTCTTTGCATTGGAACGGTGTGGATCGTCAGGGAAATATGGGATAGCCATTCTTTTTAACTGCTTTCACGCTCCACAAGTGAAGCCGGAAATACAAGGTTCTGTACGCTCGGCTTCGCATCCGCAGGAGCTTCGATCTCACTGATCACCATCTGCGTGGCCTTCTCACCGATCTCTTTCGCAGGAATTTCCAGTGAGGTCATGGAGGTCTCCAGCATGGCGCCTACGGAATGCCCGGTGAGGCTGACAAGCTTGATATCCTCCGGCACGCGGATATTCCGGTCCTTGAGTGCCCGTAAGGCTCCGATTCCCTGGATATCGACGGCGGCCATGATGGCATCCAGTTCAGAGTTCTGATTCAAAAGCTCCAGGGTGCACTGATATCCGTATTCAAAGCTGTTACAGGGCTCCAGGGAGGCCGCACATGTCTCGATCAGATCCAATTCTTCCATAGCACGGTGATATCCATTGTAACGTTCCCGGTAGGGCGCCAGCTTTGTGGAGCCATTGATCAGACCGATCTCTTTGCAGCCTTTTGAGGCAAGATACTTTACAGTCTCGTAACCGCAGGCATCGTAATCCGCGGTGACGCTGCTGATCGTGCTTTCCTGTTTCCGGACTATCTGCGTTACCGCGATCCCGCTGGAATGGATATCGCGCAGGAGCCGTCCGTTGCGCCCCGTTCCTGCAATGATGATCCCGTCAACAAAACCATTGCGCAGCCGGTTCAGGCATTCTTTTTCGATCACGGGATCGTCCTCTGTGTGGCATAGCAGCGTGGCATATCCCATCTTTCTGGATTCCAGCTCAATACTCTGTGTGATTTCCGCAAACAAAGTCAGATAGAGCCGGGGAACTACAACACCTATAGTATGGCGTTTACCCTGCCTGAGGCCCTGGGCAAGGACATTGGGCTGGTAGCTGAGCTCTTTTACAGCGGCAAAAATGCGTGCCTTGGTGTCCGGGTGTACATAGGACGTGTTATTTAACGCCCGTGAGACTGTGCTCACATCTACGCATGCAAGACGTGCAACATCTTTTAGAGTAGCCATTTCTTTGTCTCCTTTCAGTCTTTTTTCAACTTATTTCATCCCATCAAGGAATCAGCGAAGCAGATTTTGAATATTTGATTTTGTCTTTAGATATATGCAAACGTTTGTATTTAATATCAATATAATACAAGAAAATAAAAAGTGCAAGAAAAAAACAGTTTGAAAAGTAAAAAAGTATGAACAGGAAACGGAAGGAAGAAAAAGGAATTTAATATGGTGAAAATGCATAAAAAACAGAGTGATTAATTGGTTTTACTGTGAAATATACAATATTTTGCAGAGCGTATGCAATAAATTGCAGATGGGATGAAATCTATTGACCCTGTAAAACCAGTGTGATATAAAATACTCATACGACATACAAACGATTGCACAAACGGTTCGAAATGACAGCGCGCGATGTGAGAGTAGGGCCTGCTGAAAAGGTAATGTCTGATATGAAATTTAGGATGTAAAAACTTAAACAATCTTTTATAATGAAAAGGAGAATTTCACTATGGCTAAAGTAAAAAATTTTAAAACAATCTTCCCGGCAGTTTCTGTACCTTTAAATGATGATTATTCTATTAATGAACCAGAGTTTCGTGCATACCTCCGCTGGATCAAAACATTCTACGGAAAAGGGATCGAAGGTCTTGTATGCAACGGACATACAGGCGAGATCACAGGCCTTTCCCGCGCAGAGCGTAAGCGTGTTGTTGAGATCTGCAGCGAAGAGTGCGGCGATGTGATGACGATCATTTCCGGTATCAACTGTGAAAATACGATCGAGTCTATCGAAATGGCAAAGGAAGCAAAAGAGGCAGGAGCTGACGGAATCCTTTTGATGCCTCCTCACATGTGGCTGCGTTTCGGTATGCACGCAGATGCACCGTTTGAATATGTAAAGGATGTGGCAGAAGGTGCTGATATCGACATCATCATCCACCTGTATCCTGCAACAAGCAAGGCTTTCTATCCGGTTGAGACTTTGATCAAGATGTGCAAAGAAATCGATCATGTAAAATGTATCAAGATGGGAACACGTGTGACTTCTATCTATGAACATGATGTACGTCTTTTACGTCAGGAATGCCCGGATATCTCCCTGATCACATGCCATGATGAGACGTTATGCGTAAGCTGGTTCCCGGGAATGGACGGCGCACTGATCGGATTTGCCGGATGTGTACCTGAGATCATCTGCCCGGCCCGCGAAGTATTTGCAAATCCGGACAAGCATACATTAAAAGAAGCACAGGAATGGTCCGACCGGATCTATCATATCTCACAGGCGATCTACGGAGGAGGACAGCCGTCAGGTGAAGCACATGCGCGTCTGAAGGAAGCATTGGTACAAAGAGGCATCTTCTCAAGCGGATTAATGCGTAAGCCGGTTCTTCCGCTGAATCAGGAGGAGAAGGATTGGATCGCGTTAGGTCTTGAGAGAAGCAAGATGGAAAAGGTTGATATGAGCCAGTTCAAATAGTAAAAATACAGAATGAAGAGGTCTGTTTATGGCGGCATTGGAATGCTGTCCGGTGCCGCCATTTACAACAAGAGGTGAAGATATGGGGGATCATTTCGATCAGACAAAAGTGAAAAAAGCATCATTTATAGAACTTCTCAAGAGGATCGGTCCAGGCATCATTTTAGCCGGTGTGGTAATCGGGCCGGGGAATATCACGACCTCTGCGATGATGGGGGCTAATTATGGATATTCCATGATATGGCTGATCATCCCGATCGCTTTTATGGGAATCACGTTCATGCTTACAACTTATCGGATATCAATGTTGACGGATATGCCGATCATACATGCCATTCGGCATTATTATGGAAAAGGAGCGGCAGTTGTAGTCGGCGCTGCCACATTTTTATCCTGTCTGTTCTTCACGATGGGAAATATAACCGGTTCCGGGGCTGGTATGAACCTGATCTTCGGAATGAACTGGAAACTGGGTTCACTGCTTATGATAGCGGTTATTCTGATTTGCTATTTCACAAAAGGGGTGTATTCAAAGGTTGAAAAGCTGATCACGCTCTGTATCCTTGGCATGATCATTTGTTTCTATGCCACCCTGGTCGCCACAGGAGGTCCGGCATGGGGAAATCTCGGAAAAGGGCTGACACACTGGAACATCGCAGACGGCAGTCTGTCCACGGCGCTGGCTTATGTGAGTACCAATGCAGCGATCACCGCAGGGATTTACGGAACATATCTTGGTGTGGAGAAGAAGTGGAAGAAGGAGGATCTGTTCAACGGGATCATGTTTGCCGATGCAATTGCCCATGTGGCGGCGGTAATTCTGATCTCAGGCTCGATCGTTTTGGTAGGTGCGATCGTACTGAATCCGACGGGTACGGCGATTACTGCACCGGCACAGTTAGGAGAACTGCTCGTTCCGTTTTTAGGAAAGGCGGCTCCGATCGTAATGGGGGTAGCACTGCTGGCAGCTGGATTTTCTTCTCTGCTTGGCAACACCCAGAGAGGAATGGTATTACTGGCAGCCGGGATTGATAAGCCTGTGGGACTGGAATCTAAATTTATCCGGTGGGGCTGTCTGTTCTGCATCGCATTTGCAGCTGTCATCTGCTATACATATGATGGTTCACCGACACAATTAATCTTTATTGCAAATATAGCAACTGCGGTTGCAACACCGTTTGGCGGATTCTTTGTGTGCCGCATGATTTTTAGGAAGGATGTCAATGAGGGACTAAAGGCTCCCCGTGTCCTTCAGGTATGCATGGTAGTAAGTTATGTCTTTGCACTGGTGATGACAGGATCTGCATTGATGAATTATGTACCGAAACTACTCGGAGCTTTTGGAATATAATAAGCAGCGATTAAGAAGAACTCTTCAGAAATGGAGGGTTCTTTTTTTGTAAGGTAAATGTAAGGTTTCCAGAAGGTGGCTGTAAGGTTGTTGTATTATGCTGATATCAACAAGAAAGGAGAGAGATGATATGACAAATATGATAGAGACAAAAAACCTGACAAAAAGCTATAAAGACTTTACAGCAGTGAACAACCTTTCCCTGCACATAAAGCAGGGCAGTATCTACGGGCTTCTCGGCCCCAACGGGGCAGGCAAATCTACGACGATGAAGATGTTCCTGGGGCTGACCAATCCAACCGGCGGGAAATTCAGGATCGCCGGAAAAAGCTATCCCCGTGACAGGGTGGCGATCCTAAGAGAGATCGGTTCCTTCATCGAGGCGCCGGCTTTTTACGGCAACCTGACAGGGGAGGAGAACCTGGAGATCGTCCGAAGCATCCTGGGACTGCCAAAGAGCAGCGTTAAGGATGCACTGGAGCTTGTGGGAATGACAGAATATAAGAAACGGCTTGTGAAAAAATACTCTCTGGGTATGAAACAGCGCCTGGGACTGGCTTCGGCTCTGATCGGCCGTCCGCCGATTCTGATTCTCGATGAGCCGACCAATGGACTGGACCCGGTAGGAATTCATGAGATCCGGACCCTGATCCGAACCCTGCCGGAAAAATATCACTGTACAGTTCTGGTGTCCTCCCATCTTCTTTCAGAGGTGGAGCTGATGGCAGACGATGTAGGGATCATGAATCACGGCAGACTTCTTTTTGAGGGAAGCCTCGATACACTCCGGGGGCAGGCTGCGATCAAGGGCTATCCCACAGACAATCTGGAAGAGACATTCCTCACGATGATCGAGGAAGATAATCAGAGAAGAGGTGTAAGAAGATGAGTATGGTGATTGAATTCAGGAAGACAAAACGGACCGGATTCTGGCCGGCCTTCCTGGCCGGCGGGATCCTTGCGGCAGCCATACCGGTCGTGAACATGGCGGTCCGCTCTGAACTTTATACCGGGACATATGGAGAACCGCTGGAGATCTTATTAAAGGCTAACTGGCAGATGATGGCGATGCTGCATATTTTTCTTCTGATCCTGGGAGCCTGCCTGCTCTATCACACCGAATATGCCGACAATGCCATGCAGAAAATGGAGATGCTGCCGGTCAGTATTTTCGGAATGCATATGGGAAAGGCACGGCTATTGACGCTGGCCGGCATGATCGCGCTTCTGTTAGAAAATGCATCCTTTGCGTTCTGCGTATACCATTGGTTTGAAGTTCCGGAAGATTTTTGGCTGGTGTTATTGAAAAATGCAGGCTTTACAGCCATCGTCATGTTTCCGGTCATCTTTGCAGTCCTGGCAGTTTCATATATCTGCAAAAATATGTGGGTGTCCCTCGGTATCTGCGTGATATGCACCTTTGTCGTATCGGTTGTTCCACAGACAATGTCTCCGGATTCGGCATTTGTCATGTTCCCGTTCGCACTTCCCTACCAAAGCTTTGTTCTTTTAAGCCGGGAACAGGTGAATCATTTTCTCTGTGTGGCAGGGATCGAGGCGGTAATTTTAGCAGCAGTACAGCTGGTACTTTTGAAGATAAGGAGGAAATTGGCATGAATCTGATAAAAGTGGAATTGATGAAAATACGCCGCTCCAGGATTTTCTGGATTCTGCTGATCCCTGTCATTGTTTTATGGATTCCCCAGGTGATCAATGCGGATATGAATTTCCAGATGCAGGCAGAGGGGATCACACCTGAAAATAACTTCCTGGTGCAGAGTTTTATGGCTTTTGCCTGGATCATGTATCCGGCCAGCATGGTAGTCTGTACAGTGATGATGACGCAGCTGGAGCGTACCAACAGGGGAATCTTAAAGATGCTGTCACTGCCCGTGAATACGGCGGCATTATCCATGGTCAAGTTTGTCGTACTTCTCATCCTGGCCGGGATTCAGATGCTCCTGATGACTGCCGCTTATTTCATCTGTGCAGCTATTGTATCTCAGATACATGACTATTCCTTTATGCTGGAACCGCTTAAGGTATTTCGCGAGATCGGGCTGATCTATGTATCGTCGATTCCGATGGCAGCAGTCTTTTGGATGCTTGCGGTGTGCATTCAGACTCCGATCTTTTCGATCGGGGCAGGACTGGCATCCATTGTTCCGACTGTGGTGATCACAAATACGAAGATCTGGTTTGCATATCCGATGTCTTATCCGTTCTATTTTATGATGAATCGTATGAACAGTATGGGAACAGGTCTTGAGGATATGAAGATGGAATGGTTCCCGCTGACAGCGGTTGCTGTCGCAGCGACAGTGATCTGTCTGACGGTCAGCTGTATCGCATTCGGAAGAGCGGAGAGGAAGTAGCAGTATCACAATAAATAGATTCAGGTACGTGAGAGTGCGTACCGGAAAGGTAAGGCAAATATGAAACAGAAAGTATCCACAGCAGTCAGCACAATGATGATCTTCCTTCCATGGACGATCTTTATCCTTCGGCAGAATCAGTGGGCCCTGGAATCACCAGGAGCGGAAATTAGTATTGCATGCTATGCAGTTTTTATGATGTTTTCCGGTGTGTTCACAATTCTTTCCTATACGAAGGGAGAGGTAAAAAATACGCTTATGAAGCTCTGTGTAGTGATCAATGGAGTGTATGCATTGGGCGGGCTGATCGCGCTGGGATTGATGATGCAGACGAATTTCTTCTAAGGATAAATGGATTTTATATGAAAAGGGGACAGCGTGATTTGTTTCACTGCACTGTCCCCTTTTATAAATATATACATTTTTTTACAGCGAAGCTGTAAATCCGCCCGCAGGGCATGAGTTACGGGATGCCCTTTGGGTATACAATATGGTACGAATTCTACTGTAGAGCCTGTTATTTTGCTGCCTGATTCTCTTAGGCTTCCTATATCTCAACCTTCCAGAAGCCGTGGAGATTACAGTATGCGTATGCCGCCAGAGCGCGGTCCCCGTCGTTTACTGTAAATACTGCCACAGGTTCGCCGTTTGGATCCAGGTGGATTCTTTGTCCTCCCTTTTCTGTCTCCAGGTAGATCCACTCTATGCTGTGTTCCTCAGACATGGGGTGGAAAACGCTTCCTACTTTGACAGTGATCGTATTTCCGTCCTGTTCTACGACCGGCAGGTGTTTCTCATGGGCGCCTTCGGACGTATTCGGGGTGAGTTGTTTCATAGGTGTTCCGCAACAGGAAAATCCTTCTTTGGTTCCGGCGATTTCTTCGATAATGACATGACAGTTGTCACATGCAAAAAAGATTGGTTCATGTTTTGACATACTTATTTCCTCCGTTTGAATGCAATTATCAGGGGTTCCTGACAGGTGTAATAGATTTAGAGAACAAGTGTAGGAGCGGCATAAACTCTTGCTGCAAACTCTTTGTTAAGCTCGTAAAGCCCTTTGGGCTCACCGCCGAACAGATTCATCTTTGCCAGAAGATCACTGGCAGCTTTTTCTTCCTCGCCCTGCTCCATAATGAACCATTCCAGCAGCTGGGTCGTCCGGAAATCCTTCTTTTTAAAAGCAGTTTCGTAGATCTCGTTAAACCGCCCTGTTACCTGTTTCTCATGCTCATAGGCAACCTTCAGGGGCTGGGCGTGAGAGGAAAGTTTCAGGTCAGGTCTGCGGATCTCTTCCAAAACCACCTTCTGGTCATTATTGTGAAGATACTGGATCAGCAGCATTGCATGATCAAGCTCCTCCCTGGCCTGGATTTGGAACCAGTTTTCAAAACCATCGAGATCGGCTTCTGCATAATAATTTGCAAATCCCAGGTAAAGATAAGAAGAAAAGAATTCAAAATTAATCTGTTCATTGATCAACTGCAGTATTTGTTCGTCCATACATGCCTCCTTAAATAGATTCTCAGGATAGTATGTTCATTTTTGTAAAAAATATACCCAATGGGCGTGCCCTTTGGGTATACGATAATCAAATTTCAAAGGAATCTAATCCTTGTATGATGTCCTTTTTTTGCTGCTTATCCCGTTCTATCTGATCTAAAAGAATCGTTGTTTTTTTCTGCAGATCTTCTGTGAGGCGCAGACATTCTAAAGCATCTTCCTTATGAACCTGGATAAAATTATCACCGGGATATCTTGCATCAAAATAGAAGTCGCCCAGCCATTTCATGTCTTTGGTAGAAAGTTCCAGATTAGGATAGGCTTCCTTCAATTTATTAACAATGGCTCTCAGGTTATGAGAGTGCATGAGGCCTAAACTTTCTTCTCCGAATGTTACCTCTAGGATAGCCTTCAAATACTTTTCTGCTGATTGTGCACAGAGAGCGGCAACACCATTATAATTTCCAAGCTGCTCACCTACCTGCATTCCTGCTTTTGCATAGCAATAATCATTGTATGCCATGCCATAATAGGAATTTAACCCTTTTTCCATATTACAATTCCCTCCTTCTTGATCTGTGATACAAAGAGACAGTTTGATGTACGAAAAACATTTAAATCATAAAAGACGAGATCAATATTATCTTCTTCAAACTGGCTGCATAGATCGCCGCGGATGCAGCGGTCAGGGATACCGGATGTGACTGCCAGTAAGTCAATGTCACTTTCTATCGTCTGTTCGATTCTTGCATGACTTCCGAATAATACGATATACTCCAAATTAGGAATCTGGTTCACTAAAACCCGGATTTTTTTATCCAATAAATTTTTTATAGAACCTTCCAAAAAAGACATGGACTCGTCTATTTTCATAAAAATCACCCCAAACATTTATATTTAAAACTCTGAATTTCTAATATGGATTCATTCCATTCTATCATAGAGTAGAATATATGGTCAATTCAATGCCGTCTGCAAATAGGTGACAAATTCCTTCGCAGTTTTCGCATTTCTGCTATTTTTCTGAAAGGCTGCGATGACAGGCAGTGCCACAGGAGGTATAAGGATTCATGAGTATAAAGTCTTCATCAGATAATGCAGGGAGGCTGACAGAGGCGGCATCAGCGTATTTATGGGAAACAGGCACGACTGCCATCAGCGCATCTTCTGTGAGGGGGAAGATCTGGCATGAAATTGCTGTACAAGCAGGAGTGCCTCCTCGTAAAATAAGTGTTCGGCTTCTGTCAGGAGGGCACTGCGGCCGCTTCTGTCTAACAGCAGGATATCCAGTTCTTTTTCCAGCTTTATAATCTGCTTTGACAGGGAGGACTGGGAAATATGCAGAAGCTCTGCTGCATCTAAAAAATTATTTTCTTCCACAACGGCAATAAAATAATATAGTAGGCACAACAGGAGCCAGTGGCCTTCCCATATTAGCTGAATGCCTCAAATTGATTCAAGTGGAGCCGGAGTATGAATTCTGGCTGATCATGAGTGACAGTGCAAAACTGCAACGGATGTTACGATCAAGGAGCAGCGTTCCCTTGTGCTGGCGGCCAGGGAAACCCCGCTTAGCCTGATCCATCTGAGAAATCTCCAGGAACTGTCTATGGTGCCGGGGGTACGGATCATTTCACCGATGTTGACATTTTATCATCGGCCGGAGGGCATTGAGGATATGGTGTATCATATAGCAGCCAAATTATTGGAGCCGTTTGGAATAGAGGCAAAGGAGTATCGAAGAAGGAAGGGGATATGATTTACGAAAAGGAATTATCCTTTTCAAGGATAAAGGTCAGGATCACGAAGGCCGGAGCAGTCTGCCGCCTCATCGCAGAAAAAACGGCGAAAAAGAAACAAGGGATTGTTACTTGTACGGCGGCTTTCATGTAGATGGGATTACAGGGGGACAGATCCGGGAAGTTCTGGATGCTGTTGAAGAAATGATCCGGGATATTTAAATGTGGGATCTCTCTAGCGATATCGTATATGAATAAAATTCCCCATGTGTTCTTCTATCTCACTCATCTGCTGTGCGGTCTGTGGATCAGAATATGGAATCCTGCGGATAATCCGGGAAAGCCAATCCTTTTCTTCAACGATATCCAGGCTTTCTCTAAAATTGATGTCATAGAAGTAAGCGATATAAGACACCCAGTAATCCATCAAGGTGACACGGTCTTTCGAGAGGATACAGCGGTTTTGGAATACTGTATTATAGATAGCGGGGGTGATCTTCTGGCTGCCAATCGTTTCTGCAGAGGCACCCATTAAGGTCTCCAGGTCATCCACCAGTTTTACACGGCAGTTGTCCAGCTTATCTGCGTCACGGATAATTTTTGCATGAAGTAGGGTACGTTTATCCGCAATCCCTTCGAGCTGATAATCGCTATGCTTCAAAATTGCGGTTCGGATGATAGAATCCAGGCAGCACTCCTCTATAAAATGGCGGATCATATTTTCTTCAAAAAGAACTTTTACCCCATATTCGGCATGATCCATTGTTCCTGGTTCAAAGCTGTCAAATCTTTTCAACTGTTCGAATCGCCCGATATCATGCAGGAGGGCTATGAGCTGTGCAAGCTCTGTGTCTTCCTGGGAGAGATGCATCCGGCGGGCAATCTCACTGCTCTGGGCGACCACTCCATAGGTATGTACTATTTTTAACTGTATTTTATCATCACTGCGGTCATAGGAGTCCAGATACTCCTCGAATATTTTCCTTGCGTAACTAAGATCCATGATAGGTTCCTTTCATCGGTTTTGGGTATTTTTGTCAGCTGGCTCTAAGAGGTGGAAGGGGATTGATTTACGGAACTACAGTCTCGTACATATATTTTTTCAAGGCTTCCCCATGGAGCTATCCGTTTGTCGATCACTTCGAATCCATATTTTTCATAGAGATTCACATGATCACTCACCAGATAGACCTTTTTAAATCCAGTTTCTTTCAGATATTCCATAGAATGTTCGATCAACTTCTGGCTTAATCTTTTTCCACGATATGCCTCATCAACAAACAGGAATCTAATATAAGGAGTATACGACACATCCGGGATACAATCTGATCCGGAGACAGTGCAGTAGCCTGCGATTCGATCCTGCTCTGTTGCAATGATAACCCTTTCCCAGTCAGTGAAATTTCTATTATTCATAAGGCTGGCGAGGGTCTGGCCTGCACGCCAGGAGCAATTCTTTGCATAGTCAGAAACCGCGTTCCATTCCTTGCTTTCAATCGTCAATTTCTTAAACTCCATAGCAATCCCTCCAACAAGTTTGATTATACGAAGAAAAAATAGAAAAAGCAATATGGCAGCAATTTATTTACTTAAACGATAAAATCGAATTAACAATTTTATCAAAAATTTCATATTCAGAACGGTAGAGATATAAGTTTTTTTGTTTTGAAAACTTTTGAAAAATGATTGTTTGTTTACGAAAAATTACCATTTATTTTCAAATAGGCTTTATAATTCCTTGTAAAGAAAATTACAAGGAGATGAAATCTATGAAAGAAACAGTATATGGATACGTCAGAGTATCTTCTAGAGATCAGAATGAGGCAAGGCAGATTGATGCTCTTACAAAATTCAAGATTCCAAAGGAGAATATCTACATTGACAAGCAAAGTGGCAAAGATTTTAAGCGGCCTGCATGGGGAAAACTTTTAAAACAGTTAAAATCAGGCAGTTTATTGGTGGTACAGTCCATAGATCGATTGGGTAGAAATTATGAAGAAATTCTTGAACAATGGCGTTTGATTACCAGAGAAATTAAGGCAGATATTATGGTTTTGGATATGCCGCTTTTGGATACGCGAGTGAGGGATAATAATTTGACAGGAACATTTATCTCAGATCTTGTGTTACAGATACTTTCTTATGTAGCCCAGACGGAACGAGAAAATATTAGGAAAAGACAGGCAGAAGGGATCGAAGCAGCGAAATCCAGAGGCGTAAGATTTGGTCGCCCTGTTAAAAAGGTAGCTGAATTTGAACAGTATTATTTTCTGTGGAAAACTGGAAAAATCACTGCTACAGAGGCAGCTTCAAAATGTGGGATATCCAGGCAGGGATTTTATAAAAGGGCAGAACAGTATCGGCGGGCGGAAAAGGGAAGAGAATCGAAATGTAAATGAATAGGTGATCGCCGTGAAATCCTGAAAGGAAAATAAACAAAAAAATATACCTATAGGACTACTAATGTCCAATAAGGTACACTATATTTGACAATTATAGTTATTCTTATTTTGAATACATTTTACTAAAATACGATTGGATTATAACACATAAGTGGGAAAATTGTAAAGCCAAAAAAGGAAAAATCTACTATATATAAGGATGTCTAAAAATGTGTACCTTATTGGACATTAGTAGTTTAATCAGTGAACCATATTAGATGTTAACTTCATTAAGAAAGTTGAGCAGCAGATTCCAAATATCTGCTTTGACTCAATTCATATAGAACAAAAAGTGGTCTTGATTCTGGGATGCACAAAAGAAACAGAGGGAGGAACAGTAATGAAAAGTTACAAAAGAATGAAAAGGACACTTGGCGCAGTTTTAGCATTTACGATGGTGATGCAGTGTATTCTGCCGGTATATGCTGAAGAGCCAAATTTTGACGCAGGAGTCACAGAGGTGACCGAGAGTATGGAAAATGTGCCTCAGGATGGAGTAATATCAGAAGATATCCCGTCTGACACAGGAACACCAGAAACAGAAGAACCTGGGACAGATACGCCAGATACGGATGTACCGAACAGCCAGGATCAGAATGGAAGCCAGCCAGAAGGAGGGACTGTTACAGATCAGCCTTCAGTAAATGGGCAGGATATCGATGATTCCAAAACCGCTGGAACAGAAGAAAGCAATGATTCTGTCTCAGAAGAAAAGAATCAGGAAAAGGTAGAACAGGAAGAAGCAGATCAGAAAGCAGCCCAAGAGAAAGAAGAGCAGGAGAAGGCTGATCAGAAGGCGAAAGAGCAGATGAAATCAAAAGCTGCAGCCGAAGAGCCGATACCTGGTTTAGAGTATACAACACATGTACAGACCTATGGCTGGATGGATCCGGTAACAGATGGAAAACGGGCCGGAACCACTGGCATGAAGAAACGTATGGAGGCGATCCGTATTCAACTTACCGGGCTCGATGGGGGCCGGAAAGTAAAAGCAACACCCGAAGAGCAGGATCCAGATGTAGAAGCCGTGTCAGAGCAAGCTGTCGAAGAAGAAGCAACTAAAGAAGTGGCAGCTATCACAGGTTCCATCGAATATCAGGCACACAGTCAGACCTATGGCTGGATGAACTGGGTAAAAGATGGAGAGCTGGCAGGTACAGAAGGTTTGGCAAAACGTCTGGAAGCAATCCGTATCCGTCTGACAGGTGAGATTGCAGAGAAGTACGATGTCTATTATAAAGTCCATTGTTCAAAATTCGGAGACATGGGATGGGCAAAGAACGGACAGGCAGCAGGGAGTGAAGGCTATGCCAGATCGATTGAGGCTATTACGATCCGCCTTGTGAAAAAGGGGAGTGCAGATGCACCAGTACAAGATAGTGCTAGCTTTAAAAGTCCCACGGAGTTAGGTAACGTTACATATTCCTCTCATGTTCAGAGTTATGGGTGGATGAATCCAGTTGCTGATGGCAAACGGAGCGGGACCACTGGACAGAGTAAACGTATGGAGGCGTTTAAAGTCTTTGTGGGAAATCCTGTAGATGCTGCAGGGTACCCGATCGAGGGATCTGTTACATACCGTGCACATTCTCAGTCTTATGGCTGGATGGACTGGGTACAGGAAGGACAGATCGCAGGTACAGTCGGTCAGGCAAAACGTCTCGAGGCGATTCAGATCAAACTGACAGGCGCTCTTGCAGAACAGTATGATATTTATTATAGAACACACTGTGCAACATGGGGAGACTTAGGCTGGGCGAAAAACGGAGAAACTGCTGGTACAACTGGCGCTGCCAGATCGATCGAATCGTTTGAGATTCTCCTTGTGAAAAAGGGCAGCGGCAGTCAGCCGGGGTCTGGTTCACCAGCTTCCATCACAGAAGCAAATATTGGCACTTTGACCTATGAGACAAGTATAGAAGGGAAAGGCTGGAGTGGTGCGGTTCAGGGGCCTAAGCAGTCAGGCACTACAGGTCAGAAGAAAAAGGTCGAGGCCATTCGTATGCAGAGAAAAGGAGATACGAATGCTGTGTTTAAAGGTGGAATTACTTATCGCTCCTTTATGCAGGGCAAAGGCTGGCAGGGATGGAAGTCAGAAGGCGAGACAGCAGGCAGTACAACGGATAGAAAGCGTGTAGAGGCATTCCAGGTAAAGCTGACTGGAGAACTGGCAAAGTATTGTAAAGTATACTATCGTGCACATGTTGAAAAATATGGCTGGCTCGGCTGGGCACAGGACGGACAGACTGCAGGAACGAATAACTGTGGATACCGGATCGAGGCGATCCAGGTGATGATTGTTTTGAAAACAGCGAAAGCACCGGGAAGCACAACAGGATATTATCAGGATCAGATATACAAACCTAGATATAACAATGCCATCAATACAATTTTAAATGAAGCCGGGCGTGACCTGTATTCCTGTTACTCATGGGTGGTCAACCACATTCGTTATCAGACACTTCCTATTCCAATGAATCCGCCGGCAGGATACAGCCGAGAAGAAGGATATGCGATCTATGCTGTAGAGAATCGGAGAGGAAATTGTTTCTGTTATGCTGCAGCTTTTGCTGGGGCTGCAAAGAGGCTGGGATATGATGCGCGTTTTATCGAAGGCGGTGTAGGACTACGCAACGGAGGGATCGGACCTCACGGATGGGTGGAAATCAATATGAACGGTACCACATATATCTGCGATCCTGATGGCGAGTATGAACTGGGATCAAACTTCTACATGGTAACTTATGGATCAGCAAGATTTAATTATGTAAAATAAAAACAAGAAGAGCGACCATATCCCGATTACAGTGATGTGGTCCGCTTTTTTAAGGAGAAAAATAAATGGTATTTAGTTCAATGGCATTTCTTTGTGCATTTTTTCCAGTCGTATTCTTACTATATTACGTGGTGCCTGGAATTCGGACAAGGAATATCCTGCTGATTATAGCCAGCCTCTTTTTTTATGCGTATGGAGAACCGGTATATGTAATCCTGATGCTGGCAAGTACGTTGGAAAATTATCTGCTGGGGCGTCTGATTGAGGGCAGTGAGGGTGGGGGAAAGAAGTTTTGGATGATCATCACCATCGCAGCCAATCTGGGAATGCTGGGAGTCTTTAAATATGCGGATATGTTTATTGGCACCGCAAACGGGATCTTTGACTTGTCATTGAAATTACCCGGGATCGACCTGCCAGTGGGGATTTCTTTTTTTACATTCCAGGCAATGTCTTATGTAATTGATGTATACCGTGAGGAAGTTAAGGCTCAAAAAAATTACTTGAATATCCTTCTGTATATTTCCTTTTTTCCACAACTGATTGCAGGTCCGATCGTGAAGTATCACGATATTCAGGAACAGATTGTGAGACGTAGTGCAGATGCAGAAGAGATTGCAAAAGGGATAAGGCGTTTTGCAATAGGTCTGGGAAAAAAGATTCTGATCTCCAACACAGCGGCACTCGCAGCAGATGCGGTCTTTTCGCTTAGCTCAGGAGAGGTAAATATCCTTTCTGCATGGACAGGGGCGCTTGCTTATATGATGCAGATCTATTTTGATTTTAGCGGCTACAGTGATATGGCGATTGGAATGGGGCATATGTTTGGGTTTACATTCCAGGAGAATTTCAGGTATCCATATATTTCTGTAAATATTCAGGAATTTTGGCACAGATGGCATATCTCTTTAAGCACCTGGTTTAAAGAATATCTCTATATCCCGCTTGGTGGGAATCGAAAGGGAAGAGTTAGGACCTGTGTAAATAAGCTGATCGTATTCTTTACGACCGGACTCTGGCACGGGGCAAGCTGGACTTTTGTTGTCTGGGGCATGTTTCATGGGCTGTTTCTGTTACTGGAGGAGTGGCTGCCAGTCAAAAAGCTGCCGCGGGCATTAGGACATGTCTACACCTTTCTGGTCGTATGTATCGGATTTGTCATTTTCCGGGCAGACACTTTGGCGCAGGGAATACATATGACCGGGCAGATGTTTGTCGGTTTTCACTTTGATCATGTCAGTATGGCTTTATTCCAAAATCAGATGACGCCCCTTTTTATCGTTACCATGCTGGCTGCATTTGTTTTTATGTGTCCGGTAAAAGAAGTGATTGAGAGCAGGATACAGAAAGGCTCGAAGCGCTTCAGGACGCTGGTGGAAACGGCTGGATATGCAGGAAGTGTTTTTTTGATCATCCTGTCTATGATGACACTGGCAGGCGGTACTTATAATCCGTTTATCTATTTCAGGTTTTAGGAGGAGAGAAATTGAAAAAGAAATATCTGATCTATATAGGATTGATGCTTCTGATCCTCATAACACCCCTTGCCGGTATGGCAGTTAGGCCGACCAACGTCACTACGGAGAATAAGGAATTAAGCAGGTTTCCCAGCCTGCGCGGAGAAGAGGGGTGGAACCGGGATTATCTCAGTGACCTGGGTACTTATTTCGAGGAGCATTTTGCGTTCCGTCAGGAATTAGTTTCAGCAAATTCAGAATTGAGGAGTAAGCTTGTGAAGACTTCATCGGAAAAGAAGGTAGTTCTTGGGCAAAATGGATGGCTCTATTACTCAGGAACTATAGGGGATTATCAGGGAACCCGTCTTCTGTCGGAACGAAGCCTTTTTAACACAGCTCATAACCTGGCTATGATGCAGGGAATGACAGAGGCTCTTGGCAGCGAGTTTTATTATACGATCTCACCCAATAAAAATACATTGTACGGTGAAAACATGCCTTACTATTACCAGAAGGGGAAGGACAGTAATCTGAACTCACTGATCCCTTATCTGGAGGAGGAAGGGGTACATTATATTGATGTAAAAGGTGCATTCGAAAAGGAAAAGGAGGTCCTCTATCTAAAGAGAGACTCCCATTGGAACAACAAAGGAGCCGTGCTGGCTTACAATACCATGCTTGATACATTAGGGAAGGAGCACGAGGATTATCTCAATATCCCATATACAAAAGAGAGAAATTATCTGGGGGATTTGAATACTATGCTGTATCCTTTGACTGCCAGGCCGGAGGTGAATTATGAATATCAGAGGGAACAAAAGTATCACATCCTCAGTGAAGTAAAGGACGTAGAAGCTGACTGGATCGAGGCAGAGAATCCAGAGAAGACAGGTTCCGTGCTGATGTTCAGAGATTCCTTTGGGAATACCCTGTTCCCCTTGTTTGCAAATGAATTCAATAAGACATATTTCTCGAAGCTGACTCCATATAACATGGCGGATATTGTAAAGTATAAACCGGATTATGTGATCGTAGAGCGGGTGGAGCGAAGAATTTCTTCGATTATTGAGCAGCCGCCGATCATGCAGGGACCAACAGTAAAAATAGGGACGCCGGAGCAGGTTAAGACCAACACAAGCATTCGGACAAGAAAGAATGGCCCATATTTGATGATCGAGGGAATCATAGATCCCCAATACATAGAAACAAGGAGCAGGGTCTTCATTGTTGTTCATCCTTCCGGTGAACAGGAAAAGAATGCCTATGAGGCATTCGGCATACAGATCCAGGAGGAAGACGGACAAGTAAATGACGGCGGATATCAGCTGTATCTGAAGGAGAAGAATATGCCTTCGGATACAGATTATGATATAGAAGTGATCGTTTCCGGGGAAAAGGGAATGTTTACGGTACTAAAGAAAACGTATTCAAAAAACAAAGATTAAAACGGAGAGGTGAAGGAAGATGAAAAAGAAAATGTTAGGATTTCTTGTTATGGCTGTCTGCACATGCATGATGATCGCGGGATGTGGAAAAGATGAAAAGCAGGAAAAGACGGAGAAAAAGCAGAAAACGGTAACAGTGGACAAGACAAACGAAAAAGTGGAGAAAGAATATAAGATCATTGGTAATAAAACGGACGATGCATATGAGATCCTTCTGACAAATAAGACTGGTCAGGATATTACAGCGATCTCTGTGAAAAGCGCTGACAAAAAGGATTGGCCGGATAACATGATCTTATCCGGAAAGAAGTTTGTAAAGGATGAGACCGTAAAATTTTATTATACTCCCGGAAAAGATGACAGCGATGTGAAGGCAGAGACAGACAAAGCTGTGAAGCCGGCATATGATGTGAGAATAATATTGGCAGATGGAACAGAATGTCTGATGTCTGATTTTGCATTTTCAGACATGAAAGAGGCTGCAATCAAATATGAAGATAAGGTTGCATTCGTAGAATACGAAAGTATAGAGATAAAGGATCAGGTCAGCACAAAGGAGCAGGAACTTGGATTAAAGGCACATAGGGAAAAAGCAGCAGCTGATAAAGCAAAGGCAGAAGCAGATATCAAGGCAGCTCAAGAAGCCGCAGCTGCACAGGAAAGAGCGGCTCAGGATGCAGCAGCGCAGTCCCAGCAGCCGGCTTACGAGGAGCCATATGTAGAACCTGACTACTCACAGTCATATGAAGAGCCATACACAGAGGCACCAGCAGATCAGGGATCAGAGGGCTGCCTGGATGGTGCAGCACAGGATAGCGAAGGATGCCTGGATGGCGCAGCACAAAACAGTGAAGGCTGCCTTGATGGAGCAGTCCAGCAGTAGACACGGGAGTTATTTTGTCTAGATATTGATATGAAATTAAGAAAACACCGGAAATATGGGACTACAGATTGAGCTCAAGTTTCCGGTGTTTTCTATCTATTTTGGATTTATTTATTCCGTAGCAGTATGGCTATAGGTGTAATAACCAGATACGGGACTGTAAAAATGATAAAAAGCGGGATTTTGCAGCCAATCAGATGTTTAAAATATCATTTTCAATATATCCGAACTTTCTGTGAACTATTCCGCTGGTTTGAAAATTATGTTATAATAACAAAATGTACAGGTTCTATGCCTTTTTATCCCGGGAACCTTACAGATACAACAGAAATTCCGTGAAAGGAAGGCGGTATATGAACAGCCTGCATAAAGCAATACATTTTGTATATACCGCGCAGGAGATTTATGTTTGGATATGTGACGATCAGTGAACCAGAACTTAAAGTGAAGGATTTGAGAAAATATAAAGCTTATTACTGCGGCTTATGCCGTACCCTTAAGGAACGTTATGGCAGTGTGGGACAGTTTACCCTGACATATGATATGACATTTGCGGTCATCCTGCTGACATCATTGTATGAAAGTGAGACAGAACATTTAACCCACCGCTGCAAGGTGCATCCAGTGAAGAAGCAGAACATGCTGCGAAACGAGATGACAGAATATGCGGCAGATATGAATATGATTTTGGCTTACTACCATATGAAGGATGACTGGATAGATGAGAAAAAAGTGAGCGGTTTTCTGGGGACTTATGCCCTGCGCCGCAAAGTAAAGAAGATCATCAAGAAGTACCCCAGGCAGAGCCGTGTGATTCAGAAGGAGCTAAAGGCCCTATCTGCCCTGGAAAAGGAAAACTCTCAGGATATTGACAAGACTGCGGGATGCTTTGGAAGACTGATGGCGGAACTTTTGGTCTATCGGGAAGACCAGTGGGAAGCCAGACTGCGTAAGATGGGCTTTTTCCTGGGAAAGTTTATATACCTGATGGATGCTTATGA
Organism: Faecalicatena sp.; assembly: GCF_058819085.1. Classification (NCBI taxonomy): domain Bacteria; kingdom Bacillati; phylum Bacillota; class Clostridia; order Lachnospirales; family Lachnospiraceae; genus Faecalicatena; species Faecalicatena sp. The sequence continues at coordinate 35,549 of NZ_JBZUUL010000002.1, read as the reverse complement.
AGATTTGGAGAAGGACAAAAAGGAAGGATGCTATAACCCTCTGAAGGAACGGAGCACCCAGCCGGATTATGAGGAGCGCTGCCGTGAGATGCTGTGTATGATGATCGCAGAGTGCAGTGCCCAGTTTGAGGGCTTTCCGTGTCTTTTAGATGTAGACATTCTGCGAAATATATTATATGATGGTGTGTGGACCCGTTATCGTAAGATACAGGAACAAAAGAAGAAAAGTGAGGAAAAGAATCATGACAAAGAATCCATATGATGTATTAGGTGTATCTCCGAATGCATCGGACGATGAGATAAAGAGAGCCTATAGAGATCTGACAAGAAAGTATCACCCGGATGCGAATGTGAATAATCCGCTGGCTGACCTGGCAGAAGAGAAGTTCAAAGAGGTACAGGAAGCTTATGATGTGATCATGAAGGAAAGAGAAAGCGGCGGTTATGGCTACGGCAGACACAGTGCGGGGCAAAGCGGCGGTTATGGATACGGTTACCAGCAGAGCGGAACCTATAGCAATAACAGTGGGCAGCAGAATGTCGAGATACAGGCAGTGTATAATTCTATTAATTCCAGGCGGTTTCAGGAAGCACTGAATCTTCTCAGCCGTATGCCGACACGAGATGCCCACTGGTATTACCTGAGTGCAGCAGCCAACGCAGGGATGGGTAACAACATTCTGGCAAAGGACCATGCAGCCCAGGCAGTGAATATGGAACCGGGTAATCCGCAGTACCGCCAGCTCTTGAATCAGCTGGAGTGGAACAGCCAGCGGTATCGGAACAATCCTTACGGCGGTGGTTACGGCACAGGCAATTCATCCTGCGGTACGGGAAATATGTGTTGTGATCTTTGGTGTGCGGATACTTTATGTGAATGTATGGGAGGAGATCTTTGCTCATGCATGTAAATGCGAAAAAAATGGCTGTAGGCGGCCTGCTCCTGGCGTTAAGTGTTGTTTGTATGATACTTGGGAGCGTAATCGAGACAAATACATTGTTTTTGTTAGCTGCTGCATCTTATTTTGTAGGGATCATCATACGGGAGATGGGACTGCGCACCGGTGCGGCTTTTTACCTGGCCGCAAATCTGCTCGGTTTTATCGTAGCACCGAATAAGTTTTATGTACTGTCATTTGCGGCGATGGGGTTTTATATCCTTGCTGTTGAAGTGATTTTTGTACTGCTGGGAAAGATGACAGGGACAGTGAATCGAAAGGCACTTTTCTGGGGACTAAAGTATCTGGTCTTTAATATGATGTACATTCCGATGCTTTTGTTCTTCCAGCAGATACTTTTTGGGAAAAGTCTCACAGGCATGTGGATGTTCGGTGTGATCGCAGCGGGACAGATCGGTCTGTGGATCTATGACAGGGCATATGAATATGTGCAGGCACATCTGTGGGGGAAGATGCGCGGAAGATTACTGTGAGAAGAGATATGGGAATAAATAAAGGAAACCGTTTTCCTAGTAGACGGTTTCCTTCAGAAGTACACTCTTTAGTTTATTTATTCATCGCGACCTATTGTTATAATAGTTTACAATCGCCCAAAATCTTTTCAATTGCCTCCCAAGCAGCAAGAGAGGGATTTTCTTTGTAATACTGGTACCCCTTATATCGGAACAAGATATAGCCATTTTCCTTATTTCTCTGCATGATTTTTCGAGCTCGTTCTATCGCATTTATTACATTTGAAAGATTCATTTTATTCAAACAGCGTTTAAAATTATCCTCTTTCTTATATTCGGCCATATTCTCAAACTTCTCATTAAATGCCTTGTTTATTGGTGTAATATATTGCTTTCGATGAGTATAAGAGGTATTGCAGTCTGTCATGTGCAGAATCATCCATAAATCAAATGTAAAATTACTATATCCGGATTTATATTTTATCTGTTTGCCCAGCTGTTCTGCTTTCTTCATGTTATCCATAATGTCCTGAAATTCCTGAACATGATTCGGTTCATCACTTTCATAATCAAAGAAATGATATACCTCTATCTTTCTTGTTACTGTCAGGGTTTTTGCATGTTTTAAGGGATTTTTTTTGACCGGACAATCAATTGAAACTTTGCAGACAGACTTCTCTGTATTGTTGATGGTATCCTGTAACCATTTCAAATACCATTGCTCTGTTTCTCCCTCAACGCTAAAATAATATTTATTGGTTGGTTTTCTCTTTGCCATATCTACACCTCTCCTTCGATATCCAAAATCTCCTCAAAGATTGGTGTAAAATCAATATCCTTAATTGCTCCGTACTGGCTGATGAAATATTTCCCCATATAGTCTTCGTGTTTGCGTACACCTTTATCACCTGATGTTCCGAAATCTGATAATGCATACAATACACTTTGATGACTGGTATCATCACGTTCAACAAACTTAATTTCATCCCTCCGAAAAAGATTGGAATTCAAGAAGATGGGATTATGTGTATTAAAAATTAACTGTGCATGATGAATATTGATGTCATCATTATGAAATACGTTGATGATGCTCATCAATGCCATTGGGTGAATAGATGCATCAAACTCATCAACTACTAATGTTCCGCCCGTTTGTATTGCTTTGATCACCAGTGGAAACATGTTGATAAATCGAATCGTACCATAGGATTCAAAAATTTCAGCTGCGATAGCCGTATTTTTTTTGTTCTTCATATTTTTAAAAACAGAGTATAATTTTGCATCCGGCTCGTCTTCACTTACTACATATCCAACTGCATTTGAGTTGATTCCAAATAATTTTGCTGCCTTATCTGTTGTTTTTTCCACATAAATTGCTTTTTTCTTAGGATCAGCAAACCTTTTTATCAACTGCATAGAATCCGCACGATAAATCACCATAAACTTATTGGTAAACCAGTCTACAATCAGTTTTACAAAGCTTTGTGAAAAAATTAGTTTAAATCCATTGGTCAAAAATAATTCTTCTTTATTCAAACTGTTTTTTGCAATTTCACTGATACCGTCTACATTCTGCCCTGTTATATCAGAGAGGTACTTTTTAATTACTTTCATATTTCCAATATGCAGATCTTCTGATCGTTGAAAAATGGATTCCTCATTTACAAAAAGATTTTCAGATAAAATCTTTCTTGGATATTCGTCATCAAGAAATAATCCTAAGTCAATTTCTAATTCGTATAAAATCTTAAATTTTCCTTCTGTACTTTCTTCATAAAATTCGACAGAAAAACTAACAGGTTTTGCCTCTGTTTCACTGTTATTGGGAATCAACTCCAGTGACGATGATGCAGGGTTAGGTGAAGATTTTTCTTCTGAGTTTCTAATATTTCCTCTCAGGACAATCGCACGAAAAACGTCCATGGCACCTATGATATTCGTCTTTCCTGCGGCATTCGGTCCATAGATTACGGATGAGCTTAATCCTTTAATCTCTTTTCCTTTTATCTTGGTTTTCATCAAACTATAGTCTAACCCTTTTTGTTTTGGCGCCGCTATCATAGAAAAAATTGACTCTTCCACAAATGATTTATAATTTTTTGTTTTAAATTCAAGAAGCATATTGTTACCTCCATTCTGGTTGATTTCTGCAAAATCATAATCTGATTATATGCCTATTCTTACCAAACGTCAACGATACTATTCTGATTTTGCGTATTTTATGCAAAATATAAGATGTTTATTCGCGATAATGAAGTATTCAGAATTTATCCTTGCTATTGTGTGTGGAGGATACAGAAATTGGTTTGTGAGGTAAAAATATCTGTATTTCAAGGTATTGTAAATTACAAATGAAATGATATAATTATGAATGTGTTTCAACGATAGAAGATTCAAGAAAGAGGTAAGTAGTTTGATTATCCAGACAGGAATGCGCACAGACATTCCGGCATTTTATTCTAAGTGGTTTGCCAGCCGGGTCAGGGAAGGGTTTGTATATGTCAGGAACCCGTACGATCCGGTTTCTGTTACCAGATACAGTTTATCACCAGAGGTGGTCGATCTGCTTGGCTTTTGCACCAAGAATCCGGCGCCGATGTTTCCATATATGGATCTGTTAAAGCCATATGGGCAGTACTGGTTTGTCACGATCACGCCTTACGGCAGGGATATGGAACCGAATGTTCCTGATAAAGAGATTGTGATCGAGGATTTTAAAAGATTATCGTCAATCGTGGGGGTCGATTCTGTGGGGTGGCGTTACGACCCCATTTTTATTACAGAAAAATATTCTGTAGAGCGTCATATCGCCGAATTCGAGCAGATGGCAGCGAAGCTTGCAGGATATACGAAGACGTGCGTGATCAGCTTTATCGACCTGTATCAAAAGGTGCGCCGTAACTTCCCGGAGGTTCACAGAGTCGAGCAGAAGGAGCGGATTCAGATCGGGAAGACATTGATCGGGATCGCCGGGAGGTACGGCATGACGGTGAAGCCCTGTGCAGAGGGAGAGGAGCTTGCCCCGTATGGTGCCGACTGCAGCGGATGCATGACCCTGGAAACCTACGAAAAGGCATTGCACTGCCATCTGGACGCACCGAAGAAAAAGCCTCTGCGCAAAGAATGTGCCTGTTATCTGGCAAGCGATATCGGACAGTATGATACCTGCGGACACTTCTGCCGCTATTGCTATGCCAATACAGAGGTGGAGACAGTGAAAAGGAATATGAGGCAGCATGATCCGGCTTCTCCGTTTTTAGTAGGAAACTTAAGACCGGAAGATAAGGTTCATGAGGCCGTGCAGAGCAGCTGGATGGATGGGCAGATGCGGTTTGATTTTTAAAGAGAGCTTTTTAAAAGCAGAAATGAACAGGATCAGCTGATGTTTTACTGATCGCAAAAGGAGGGACCTATGAACTGGGAGCCATGGACAGGCTGTTACAAAATTAGTGACGGCTGCACAAATTGTTATTTTTATGGGCCGCATGCAAAACGCTATGGTCAAAATACAATCGAAAAAACGGATAAATTCGACTGGCCGGTCAGGAAAAAGGCAAATGGTGAATACAACATCAAAGGGAATAAAATTCTGGCAACCTGCTTTGCCACCGACTTTTTCCTGCCGGAAGCAGACGAATGGCGCAAAGAGGCCTGGGCAATGATCCGGGAAAGAACGGATATCGATTTTCTGATCCTGACAAAACGGATCGACCGGTTCCTTGTATCACTTCCCCCGGACTGGGGCGAAGGTTATGATAATGTGAATATCGGATGTACGGTGGAAAACCAGGCGTTAGCTGACTACCGGCTTTCCTTGTTTTTGTCCTACCCCATCAGGCGGCGGTTTATCGCCTGTGCCCCGCTTTTAGAGGCTATCGACCTAACGCCCTATCTTCATGGGGTATCACATGTTACCGTTGGCGGCGAAACAGGGAGAGAGGCAAGAGAGTGCAATTACGACTGGGTGCTGGACATCCGTCAGCAGTGTGTAGATGCAGACGTCACCTTCTGGTTTAAGAATACGGGCTCGGTTTTCAGACATGACGGGATCGTGGAAAAAGTAAATCCATTTAAACAGACAGGTATGGCAAAAGAGCTGGGGATCGATATTTCAGACGGAAAGCGTTTATTTTAACTTCATCAAGGATGCCGCGAAGAGGATCTATGATATCTGTTTTAACATAAAATCCCCTGCCTTAAAAATAAGATACAGACAGGCTGGAAGAGCTGCCCGGCAAGATTGCGGGTTGATGCAGAAGCTCCTCCAGCCTGTTTTGCGCTGTTAAAAAGACAAGTTGGTTATGTGTACTTAATTCCGCATACGTTTAAACTTGTGTACACTTAAACCTTGAGTTCTGTTTTACGCAGTACTACATATCCACAGTATCCGAATATCCCGCCGAGTACAAGGAACAGGAGTATCGGATAAAAAAGGTTGATTGTGCCGTCGGCCATAAAGCCTGCGGTTTTCAGCAGGAATTCCAGGACGGCATTCTGGGTCTCCTCAGGTAATGCAAACCGGAATAAAACAGGCACAAGTACGATAAATAAAAATCCCAGAGAGATACCGAATAGCAGCGTCGTCATTTTCCCGATTTTATTTATGATCAGGACGATAAAGTACAATAAGCAGCACAGGGACATATAGACCAGGAATAGCAGCAGCCAATTCAACAGGATAGAATGTCCGTATCCATACACTCCGGCAAAGAAGGAATCATAACGGGAAGAAAAGATGTGTAGCACATTTCCTAAAATAGTATCGACAAAAGCCATGACTGCTGATACAAATGCAAACAAGGATAAGGTGGAAAGGAAGATATACTTTCTGGTGAAACCATTTTGTAACAGCATTTTGAAATCTTCCTTATATCCCATGACCCCCAGGATACCCACATAAATCATGGAATTTACTTCCAATGCATTGGTGCCGACGTGGTCGAAACCACCGGTGACAGCGCAGGCGATGGCATAAATAATCGCAATAACTGCAAATACACATGCATAGAATATCCAGATGTACTTAAATGAAGTCTTGCATTCATAACGGATAACCGTACCTAATTTCTTCATATCTAATGACCGCCTTTCTCGGTTAATTTGACAAATAGTTTCTGCAGGTTCATATTCGAGATCTGCAGCGTACTGCTCTGAGGCAGTTCTGATCTTTCGCCTAACACATACACAAGCTTCATATTGCCCAATTCGTCAGAGCCGATGATATTCTTATCTTTACAGTAATCATCGACTTCAGATGCAAGGCCGGAGATACAGTAGCCTGCTGTCAGAAGATGTTCCACGGTGTCCTGTAAGAGGATCCGACCGTTGTCGATGAGGACGACCTCCTCGATGATATTCGCAACCTCCTCGATCAGATGTGTGGCTAAGATGATCGTTCTTTCGTTCGTCTCATAATCCTGCACCAGCAGGTCATAAAACAGCTCCCGGTGATTTGCATCCAATCCCAGTACAGGTTCATCAAAGACCACATAAGGAACATCAAGCGCCAGGGCAACTGTCAGTTTAAAGATGGACTGATACCCTTTGGATAATGCCTTGAACCTCTGATTTGTATCAAGATGAAATTTCTCCGCGATCTGATATGCCTTTTCCAGGTCAAAGCAAGTGTAAAAACGGTCGATCCATTTAAAATGCTCTTTTACCCTCAGGCTTCCGTCATACAGATCCGCTTCACTCATACAGAAGATCTTTTCATGTACCTCCATATTTTCTTTGGCAGGCTGCTGGTCTATCAGAATCTCTCCCTGATCGGCAAAGATCCGGTTTGCTATGATATTGATGAGTGTCGACTTTCCGGCGCCGTTCCTGCCTAAGAAACCATAGATCTTTCCAAATTCAAAGGAAAATGAAACATGGTCGAGTGCAGTCACTTCTTTATATTGTTTGGTGACGTTTTTTATCTGAATCGCATTCATGATGAAAATCCCCTTTCTATCAATGCTATGATTTCTTCTTTTGTCATGTGTAATTTAGACGCTTCCTCGATCAGTGCTGCGACATATTGATCATAAAACTGGCTCTGCCTCTTTTGACGGATCTTTTCCACCGCCCCCTCTTTTACAAACATTCCCAAACCTCTTTTCTTATAAATGATTTCTTCATCCACCAGCATGTTCATTCCTTTCAGAACCGTATGGGGATTGATATTCAATAATGCGGATATCTCATTAGTAGAAGGGATCTTTGTCTCCTCCGGAAATATCTCTGTGAATATGGAGTCCTCAAGCTGCTCTGCGATCTGAACGAATATTGGCTTATCAATATTTGGATTAATATTCAATGTGTATCACCACCTTCTGAATGCTAGTTAGTTAGTCAAGTAACTAACTACCTTACAAGCTTAGTATATCTGAGAATTACATCGGTGTCAACTGTTTTATACATTATTTTACAGCGCAGCTGTAAACCCGCCCGAAGGGCATGAGATGCGGGATGCCCTTTGGGCAGAAAAGAATTTTACAAAACGATAAATCCTTTTTTAGATAGAATGGGTTATATTAGTATAAAGCGCTTTATAAAAGAAGAACAAAAAGGATAAAGAAGCATAGAGGAAGAAGTATAAAGGAAGAAGCTTAAAAGGAGGGGAGAAGCGTATTGGAAGATAAGGAACTGATCCGGCGGATCCAGAACGGCCAGAAGGAATATCTCAATGAGATTGCCGCCAGATACTATGATGATATTTACTATTTCTGTGCCTATCAGACCGGAGACCGGGAGGCGGCCTATGATCTGGCACAGGAGACGTTTCTCCGCTTTATCCGGTATGTGGATCGTTACCGTTACCGGAATTTGAAGGGATATCTGCTTACGATCGCAATGAATGTCTGCCGGACTTATTTTCACGAAGCAGGAGTAAGGCGTGTGGAACAGGAGTTCAGAGAAGAACTTATCCATACGGCAGACATGGATGAGTGTGAATGTCTGCCGGGCTCAGAAAATGCGGGCAGTATAAAACGGATGGAGAGCAGCCAGGTTTTGTCGGACGCACTTCTGCAGCTTCCGTCTGCCCAGCGGGAGGCCGTGCTTCTCCATCACTTTTATGGCTATAAGAATCGGGAGATCGCCCGCATGACAGGAGCATCCTTTGCGGCGGTAAAGTCGAGGATCAATCAAGGGCTTGGTAAACTGAAAAATTTGTTAGACAGGGAGGATTTCTATGAATAATGGAAAAGAGGAAATCAGAGGATTGGGATCTGATCCCTCCTTTAGGTTTGAATTAAATGAATCGAAAAAAGAAGCAGGGCTTGTGGAAATTGCCCGGGCAGTGCAGGAAAAGAAGATCCGGTATTATCCGTCCTTTTTCACCTGTATGATGAATCAGCTGCAGTATCAGACCTGGCAGAGCAGATTCCTGCAGGGCGGGATGCTGCTTTTGGCCCTGGTGCTTGGGCTGTGGATGAACAAAGCGAATATAGAAGATACACAGTCTCTCATCCTGGGCTCTGTCTTTATGGCAGTTGCAGCAAATGTCTGCCTGAGTACTGTGGGGAGTTTGTTTTCCAGAAATATGGCAGAGCTGGAGCAGACATTGTATTTTAATTTAAAACAGATGGTCTGCATCCAGATGCTTGAGGCAGGAATCTTAGATTTTCTGATCCTGGCGTTAATTATGGTTCTGGGCGGCAGCCTGAATCAGGCAGGTGCAGGAGGATATCTGCTCTATCTACTCGTGCCGTTTCTCTGGTCGAATATTGTATACCTGCATATGCTGACCTTTCTGAAAAGAAGAGGCATGGGCGGGACGGCAACAGGAGTATTGTGCGGGATGGGAGCAGTCTTCCCTGCCTTTGTTAAAAATGCGTATGATGTCATGTATCTGCCCCTGTGGGGCGTGGCAGCCCTGGCCGGGATTCTGGTTCTGGTTCTGGAGATCAAAAGGCTGCTTGGAAAAATAGAAGGAGGTGAGGGTTTGTGCCTGAATTAAGATTAGACAGGGTGACAAAGCAGTTTCAGAATAAAATCGCAGTGGACCAGGTCTCTCTGTGTTTAAAGGAAGGCGTGTATGGATTCTTAGGTGCAAACGGAGCAGGGAAGACGACGCTGCTTCGAATGCTGTGTGGTGTGTTAAGGCCCACAGCAGGGGAAATCCTTTGTAATGGGACAGAGATCAGGAGGATGGATGGGGAATACCGGCAAATGCTGGGATATCTGCCCCAGGATTTTGGCTATTACCCGGATTTTACAGCGAAGCGGTATCTGGAATATCTGGCGGCCTGCAAGGCAGTTCCTAAGGAACTGGCAGAGCAGAAGGTCCAGGAGGTACTTGGGCTTGTAGGATTGTCAGGGGAACAAAAGCAGAAGATCAGGACATTTTCCGGAGGGATGATCCGCAGGCTGGGGATCGCACAGGCGCTTCTCAATGACCCTGAGATCCTGCTTTTAGATGAGCCGACCTCCGGCCTGGACCCGAAGGAACGGATCCGTTTTCGGAATATTATCAGTGCAATGTCAAAGGAAAAAATCGTGATCCTGTCCACACATATCGTATCTGATGTGGAGTTTATTGCCGATCAGATCCTTTTGATGAGACAGGGACAGATCGTGGAACAGGGGACTCCAAAAGAGGTGGCAAAAAGTGTGGACGGCAAAGTCTGGGAGTGTCTGGTACAGCCGCAGGAGGTACAGAAGTTTAATACGGACTATTCTGTAAGCAACTTAAGAAATGAGGGCGATCAGGTGTACTTAAGGATCGTTTCCGACAGCTGTCCCTTAAAGGGCGCACAACAGGCAGAGCCGGGACTGGAGGACGTATACCTATATTATTTCAATGAAATGGCAGAGACTGTGGAAAAGGAAGGAGGCAGCATACCATGTGGAAGATCTTTCAAGAAGAGATCCGTAAAATAGCATCCAGAAAAATCATCTGGTGGGGTCTGGCACTGGTGCTGATCTTTGTGACATTTCGGCTGGGAATCGTTAAAAAGGAGTATACTTCGGTTGTTGACGGTCAGACATATGTGGGAAAAGAAGCAATCCAAAAGGACCAGGAGCTGGCCCGTGAGTATGCAGGCCCCATGACAGAAGAGACCGTCCGGTCTATTTATGAGAGATTTGGTTTCTACTATTATAACGAACAAGGTGAGAAGTGCGGGAGGAATTTCTGGAACGAATATATCACGGATCATATGACAAATTTCATGCAGATCGAAGGGGATGATCCGGCGGAGATTCAGTTTTATGAGGGGGAAGAGTGGGAGCGTAATGTGGCGCCGCTCCTGAACGGTGATCTGAGGTTCGATTATAATTACGGATGGGAGGATTTAAGAGAGACTTTAATCTTAGTCAATATACTCTTATCCATTATATTCATCGTCGGTATGGCACCAGTATTTTCAGAAGAGTATACGCTTCGGACCGCGAATATCCTTCTGACCACGCGGCGCGGGAAGAAGAGCGCCGTCTGGCTGAAAACAGCAGCGGCACTCACCTTTACGGCAGCGGCTTACTGCGTGGTGTCTTTGTATCTGTGGCTGCTATACAGGTATATGTTCGGCGCACAGGGGCTGGATGCCTCGCCCCGGTTTCTAAATGCGATTCCCGCCTTTGGATATACTCCCAAAACGGTTCAGGGCTTCTTCTGGCTGGAATTTGGGCTGGGGGCGGCAGCCATGATCCTGCTGAGCGCGCTGGTGCTGGTTGTCTCGGCTGCATTCAGAAGTGCATTTATGTCAGTAGTAATCTCTGCGGCGGTATTTATCTCCCCCTATATATGGATGAAGGTTATTTCGCCAATGCAGCCCTTTGGATCTGGATTTACAAGAACAGTCAATCATTTTATGATGTCAATGCCTTTTTATTTACACGGGAACTGGGGATTCGCCTTTTCGGCGGGGCAGATAAGGATGCACATTGTCATTGCGGCAGCGGTGACGGCAGTCTGTGTAGTACTGGGGTATCGAAAGTATAGGAATTATCAGGGGTAAATTTGGGGATCTGTCACTGATGAGTTAAAACATACCCAAAGGGCATCCCGTAACACATGTCCTTTGGGTATAGAAAAAACCACCCCAGGATTTTGACGAGTGAACGGCAGCCTCACAAAACTCCCTTCTTACATATTCCCTTTCTTCTAAGAATCATGTACAATAATATCCGTATGGAGGAAGACGAATATGGATAAGTATAAGATTCTTATTGCAGAGGATGACACAGATATCAATCATCTGCTGCGCAGGATTTTAGAGAAAAATAATTATGATACAGTCCAGGCGTTTTCAGGGACGGAGGCAAAGCTTCTGATCCAGATGGAGACGCCTGATTTTCTGATACTGGACTTAATGCTTCCAGGAATGAGCGGTGAGGAGCTTATTCAGGCGGTGAGAGGAGAGATGGGGCTTACGCTTCCCATCCTGGTATTGTCTGCGAAAGCGGCGCTGAACTCCAAGGTGGATGCTCTTCGAAGCGGTGCGGATGACTATCTGACGAAACCATTTGAACCGGAGGAGGTTTTAGCCAGGGTGTATGCGGGGCTTAGGCGTTGTTACGCCGGCAGCAGGGCAGGAAATGAAAGTACAGAAGCTGGCGGCCGGAGACTCGCTTCAAATCAGGGGATTCATGATGCAGATGATGAGGAAAACGAGGAGTATCTTTATAAAAAGCTGCACCTTATTCCAAAGTCCCGCAAGGCTGTTGTAAATGGAAAGGAACTGTCTCTGACGCTGCATGAGTATGATATCCTCTGTCTTTTGGTAAAAGATCCGGAGAAAGTCTACTCACGAGAGCTTTTATACGAGCAGATTTGGAAGAGCGGATATTATGGAGAAGACAATACCGTTAATGTTCACGTGAGTAATCTGCGGAAGAAGCTCTCCGAGGCAGATCCGGGGGAGGAATACATCAAAACAGTCTGGGGGATCGGTTTTAAAATGGCATAGGAAATCAACTTTACGATTTCTTTAAACTTTCTTGAGGACTTATTAAAAGCATCCGGGGTAGAATGACTTTGTCAAAAAGAGAAAAGAAAGGAATGAAAAGATGAGAGAACATGTCATAGAATCCAGAAGTCTCACGAAGAAGTACGGGGATGTCACAGCACTCAAGGACGTGGATATCACCATAAAAAGAGGCGATATTTATGGACTGATCGGCGACAACGGAGCCGGAAAAACTACTTTTTTGAAACTCCTGACAGGGCAGATATTCCCCACCGGAGGGGAGATAAGGCTGTTTGGGGCTTATGCAGAGAAGGAGCTTGAAAAGAACCGAAAACGTACCGGGGCCATTGTAGAGAACCCGGGATTTTACCCCAAGCTTTCTGTGGAAAAAAATCTGGAGTATTACCGGATCCAAAGAGGAATTCCGGGGAAAGAAAAGGTAGAGGATATTCTGAAAACCATCGGTCTTCAGGAAAAAAGAAAGAAAAAGGCCGGTACGCTTTCTCTGGGGATGAAACAGCGGCTGGGACTTGGAATCGCACTCCTTGGAGAACCTGAGCTTCTGATCCTGGACGAACCCATCAACGGACTGGATCCCAGCGGGATCATAGAGATGAGAAACCTGTTATTAAAACTGAACCGTGAAAAAAATATCACCATCATTATTTCCAGTCATATTCTTTCAGAGCTGGAACAGATCGCAACGATCTACGGATTTTTAAGCCAGGGCTGGCTGCTGAATGAGATCACGGCAGAGGAATTACATGAGAGATGTGCAGTCTATCTGGAAATCACGGTCACGCAGCCGGAGCATTTTGCGGCGCTGCTGGAAAAACGTTGGAAGGATATTTGGTATCAGGTACAGCCGGACGGATCCATATGCATCAGGAATCCGGAGATGACAGCGGATGCATACAGCACACTGGCATCGGAGAACGGAATCGGTGTCCTTCGTCTGGCGCAGAAGCAGATGATGCTGGAAGAGTATTATATGAATCTGAAAGAAAGGGGGAAACTGTCATGTTAAATTATATCAGGAGCGAATTTTACAGAGTGTTTCACGGAAAAGAGTTTTACCTGTTTACGGGGATTGTGGCAGCGCTGTCAGTACTTATGAATATCGTTTTGTATCTGTTTCAAACAAATACACCGAATTTCCCCTATGGTTCTGTCCGGTACTCTCTGAATCTGCTTTCAGGTACCATGGAAGTCTTATTTTATATGGGAGCCATTTTGACATCTTTTCTTTTTTCAGAGGAACATAAGAGCGGCACCATGAAAAATACCATATCCTTCGGGGTGTCAAGAAGTCAGTTTTTTACGGGAAAATGCATCGTATGCTGCACCGTCTCCGTCTTAAGTATGATCGTGATTATGGCCTTTTACTATGGGAGTGCTTATCTGCTTTTAGATCATCCGGGTGATATTACCGTTCTTGACAGGTTAAGAGGTGTGGCAGCAAATCTTCCTATGGCATTTGCCTCCGTCATTTTGGCAGCTGCGCTTTTTAGTCTGTTTAAAAAAGATATGATCGCGATAATCGTATGGTTTATTATTATGACGTTTCTGCCGAACATTATTTTTTTACTTGGGCTTAAGATTGACTGGCTAAACGGGGCAGCCAAATGGATGCCCAGGAATTATCTGCGGATGGAAGTGGTTGTGAATATGTCTAAGTATCAGGTTTTGTGGGATACTCCCGAAGGGATGGCAAAATGCCTGATTGCAGGGTGTATCGGAATCGTAGTTTTTTATCTGTTCGGATCAGCAGCATTCAGGAAAAAGGAGCTGGTATAGGTATGGAAATTCTGTGCTTTATCATCATAAGCGTGTTGGCAGTGTATTTCTGCGCACGCTATATCCTGCTGAAAAAAGCGGTCAGGGAATCCGCAAAGGAACTGCATGAGATCTCAGAGGATGTGGAACAGAACCGCATCTTAAAGCTGGCAAGTCCCCATCCTGACCTGGAGGAGCTCCTGGGAGAGATCAATGAGAATCTGGAGACCATCCGCCGGGCCCGTGTCAGGTATGAGGAGAAGGAGCGCACTCTGCAGAAACAGATCGAAAATGTCAGCCATGATCTGAGGACGCCGCTGACCGCGATTCTGGGATTTTTGGACTTAATTGATGAAGGCTCTCTGTCTGAGGAAGACAGGGAGTCCCTGGCCGTTGTGATAAGGAAAGCACATTCTCTGAAAAAGCTGACCGCCCAGTTCTATGATCTGTCCAGACTGACAGCCGGGGACTTTCCGGTGGAATTGAAAAGGGTAGACATCGGCAGAAAACTGCGTGAGACCGTGCTGGACAGTTATGGAGAACTAAAAAAGAGGGAACTAAAGGTTTGGCCGGATATCCCGGATGAAGCAGTCTTTGCAATGGCGGATGAGGATGCCCTGGAACGGATTTTTCTCAACCTGCTGCAGAACGCAGGAAGATATGCAAAGAGTGAGCTTAGAATCTATCTTTTAGAGGGCAGGGAAAGAGTGACTGTGGTGATGGAGAATGATACAGAGCATCTTGATACATTAGAGGTGGATGCTTTGTTTGAGAGATTTTACACAGCCGATCATTCCAGGAGTGAGGGCAGCACAGGTCTGGGCCTTCCGATTGCGAAATATCTGGCACAGGAGATGGGCGGAGAGCTTCTTGCCGGGATGAAGAAGGAAGACAATGGTAACTGGCTGCGGCTGCAGCTTACGCTTAGAACAGGAGCATTTTAAAATGTAATCAGGATATCAAACGAGTTCCATAAATTGAGCAAAAGAAGATGGCTAACTTGATTTTTTGTGATATAATGAATAACAGCGTGCAGAGAAGAGTTTCATCCTGCTTATTGAATACAGCAGGATGTGAACAAGAAGAGAGTGCAAAAAGAGAGTTAGAGTACAAAGTTTACAGGGGGCAGTCTGAAATGAAGAGTAAAAATGGTGTTGGACATATCGTGGCATTATTAACAGTGATGGTCTGGGGGACCACTTTTATCTCTACAAAGACACTGCTTAGGAGCTTCCAGCCGGTAGAGATCCTGCTCATCCGGTTTGTCATCGGGTATGTGATCCTGTTCCTGGTCAAGCCGGGACTGGTGAGGCTGACTGAGAAGAAGCAGGAGTGGCTGTTCGCGGCGGCAGGGCTCTGCGGCGTATGTCTGTACTTTTTGATGGAAAATATTGCCCTGACCTACACCCAGGCCTCCAATGTAGGCGTGATTATATCAGTGGCCCCGTTTTTTACTGCCATACTCAGCCGTATCTTCCTGAAAGAGGAGGGGCATATGAAGGCCTCCTTTTTTCTGGGATTTGTGGCGGCGATCATCGGGATCGGCATGATGAGCTTTAGCGGAGCAGAGAACCTTAAGTTGAACCCCAAGGGGGATATCCTTTCCATGGGGGCGGCTTTTGTGTGGTCCTGCTATTCTGTTATTACGAAGAAAATCAGTGGTTACGGATATTCCACGATACAGTCCACACGCCATATGTTTGGATATGGGATCCTGTTCATGATCCCGGCAGCAGTGGTCTTTGATTTCCATCTGGGGCTGTCGAGGCTGGCTGATCCTGCGAATCTTATGAATATCCTGTTTCTTGGAGCAGGGGCATCCGCCCTTTGTTTTGTGACCTGGAACTTTGCGGTGCGGGTACTCGGCCCGGTACGCACCAGTGTTTATATCTATGCGTCCCCGGTCATTACGATCGTCACCTCCGTGCTGATCCTGCATGAGAAGATCACTCCCGTGGCGGCAGCAGGCGCAGCGCTTACCCTCGTGGGCCTGGTGATCTCGGAAGGGAAGATAGAGCTTAGATCTTCCGCTCATGACCGGGTCTCGGGAGAGATAGAAGGAGGATCAGAATAGATAAGGAATCGACAGGATCGGTTCCTTATTTTATGATGGAGTTCGTAATCTATAAGAAATGAAAAAGCTTGGGAGAAACTATGATGCAGACAGATATGAAATTTTATTTTGCCCCGCTGGAGGGGATCAGCGGTTATGTATACCGCAGAGCTTATCATACATATTTCGGTCAGGTGGATAAATATTTTATCCCGTTCATTAAGCCGAACCAGTTTGGACATCTCAGTTCCAGAGAGAAAAATGATATACTGCCGGAGCATAATAAGGGGATGTATGCAGTCCCGCAGATCCTGACCAATTCGGCGGAAGATTTTATCGGTACAGCAGAAAAACTGAGGGCTTACGGCTATAAGGAAGTGAATCTGAACCTGGGGTGTCCTTCTAAGACGGTGGTCACGAAGGGACGGGGGTCCGGTTTTCTGGCTTACCCGGATCAGTTAAACCGCTTTTTAGAAGAGATCTTTGAACAGACGGACATGAGGATATCGATCAAGACAAGGATAGGGATGGACAGCCCCGACGAGTTTGAAGGACTGCTTCATATATATAATCAGTATCCTTTGGAGGAGCTGATCATCCACCCCCGGCTTCAGTCGGATATGTATCGGAATACTCCCAATTGGGAAGTGTTCGGCGAGGCGCTGGCAAAATGTAGATGCAGTGTCTGCTATAACGGGGATATTTTTACGGTCCGGGATTATAACCGCTTCACTGAGCAGTTCCCGGAGGTGGATCGTGTCATGCTGGGAAGGGGGATTCTTTCAGATCCAGGTCTGGTCTGTGCGATCCGTCAGGGAAGTGTGATTGACAAGGGGACTTTAAAGGCATTTCATGACCGGATATACGGGGATTATCAGGAGGTATTAAGCGGTGATAAGACGATCCTCTTTAAGATGAAGGAGTTTTGGTTCTATCTGGCCCCATTGTTTACAGATCATGAGAAATATGGAAAGAAGATCAAAAAATCGGAGAAACTTACTGCCTATGAAAAGGTGGTAGATGCATTATTTGAGGAACAGGAGATCAGGGTATGGAAAGACATGTAAGCCTGGAGGAAATTTCAGACGGGAAGCTTTATGGCATAAACGATATGGTACGTGCTGACTGTGGGGACTGCGAAGGCTGTTTTGCCTGCTGCAGCAAAATGGGGAACACGATCCTGCTGGATCCGCTGGATATCCACAGACTTTCAGAGATATTGGGAAAGAGCTTTGAGGAAATGATCGATGACAAGATCGAGCTTCATGTTGTCGATGGAATGATACTTCCCAATCTGAAAATGAGCGGTACGGATGAAACCTGTGTGTTTTTAAATCAGGAGGGCAGATGCAGTATCCATCCGGCAAGGCCGGGGATCTGCCGCCTGTTTCCACTGGGGAGATATTATGAGGGCCGAAGCTTTCAGTATTTTCTGCAGGTCCATGAGTGCAAAAAGCAGAACCGGACAAAAACGAAGGTGAAAAAGTGGATCGATACGCCAAATCTGAAACAGAATCAGGAGTTTATCACACAGTGGCATTATTTCCTCAAGGATCTTCAGAAAAAATTGGAGGATTCAGGAGATGACAGCCTGAGACAACAAACTGTGCTGTATGTGCTCAATCAATTCTATGTGAAAGGATATGCAGCGGGAGAATTCTATGAGCAGTTTCAGGAGAGGCTTAAGAGTGCACAAAAAGAATTACTTTATTAATGATCATGAAGGATGCCCCGGCGCGTATGTTTCTACCTGCGCCGGGGTTTTTAGATTTAAACAAGCAGTTCATAAATCCCCAGTCCCACCAGTATCAATCCAGAGATCACATCTGCCATCTGGTCAGATATCCGTGGCATCTTTGTCTTTCCTATGAAATTACCTGCATATAAGAAAATAACGGACACAATAAGGGAGATGACCGCAGTCGGTACCAGCTTTAATCCTGTGATGCTTGCCCCGATTCCCATTCCAAAGTTGTTGATGGAGAGGGCCAGCCCGAGAAATAGACCTTCTCTTAAGGTCAGAAGAGCTGTATCCTCGGCTTCTTGCTTTAAAGGGGCGGCCTGTTCATTTGCTTTTACTTCCCTTTTTCTGATCTTATTTCGGATAAAGCCAAATAGTGCCTTTAGTATATAGTACAGGCCGAGTCCGATCAGGAGGGCACAGCCGATACCCAGCGTAGATGAGGCAGGAAGAAACTGTGAGATCTGTGTTCCCATCAGGATAGCTGCTATCGTACCGATCAGGGTCACGAGACTGATGATGGTGCTTTTTAAAAGGCTGATGTCTGATTTTTTTATCCCGTAAGACATGCCTACGATGAAGCTGTCTATGTTTGCGGAGAGCGCGAATAAAAGTGAGGATATAAGATGCATGGCCTGCTCCTGACGTCATGATTGTTGTTTGTATTCAGTATATTCAGAAGAATTTGTTGCGTTCATCGAGCATAGACTATTAAGAGTTTATGGGCAGGAGCATGTACATGCGAAAATTATTTTTCCCGGCAGGGATCGGGGCTGAGATATTGCTGCTTCTTCTGATGATTGGCGTCTGGCAGGGAAATGGGCAGAATGAAAAAATAGATCAAGAGGCGGCAGTTTCTGTCAGAACTGAAGGAAGTGCGGTAAAGGAGGAGACACAGGAAGAACAGAAGAAGGATTATATTAAATGGGTCGAATTCAATGTCAGCTATGAAGCCTTGAATCAGGCATATACATATGACGTAGAGACTTATCAGGAGGAGATCCATCTGAACTGGGTGGAGCTGCTTGCTTATCTGGGGGCAAAGTATGGCGGTGATTTTAAGAATTTCCGGGAAAAGGATATGACAGAAGCCGCGGAAAAAATCCTCTCAGGTGAGACTACAATGGAAAAGCTGACAGAAAATATGCAGTATTATGAGTATTACCGGGAGGCCTACGGTGCAGTGCTGGATGGCATGGTGGGGGAGTACAGGATCGAGAGTCCGAAGGATAACACGTGGAAGAAGTATTACGGATTGAAAGCATTCTGCCCCATCGCAAAGGAATTTCCCTATACAGATTATGATGATTTCGGGGTCGCCAGAAGCTATGGATACCGCCGCAATCACCTGGGGCATGACATGATGGGGCAGGTGGGAACTCCCGTGACCGCAGTCGAGTCCGGCTATGTGGCTGTGATGGGGTGGAATCAGTATGGTGGCTGGCGTATCGGCATCAATAGCTTTGACGGACGGCGTTATTACTATTATGCGCATCTTCGTCAAAATGTCCCGTTCGCAGAGTCCTTAAAGGAGGGGGATGTGGTCCTGGCAGGAGATGTGATCGGGTATATGGGGAGGACCGGTTACAGTACGAAAGAAAATGTAAATAATATCGATACCTATCATCTTCATTTTGGGCTGCAGCTAATCTTTGATGAAAGCCAGAGAGAGGGAAATCATGAAATATGGGTCGATGTCTATCCTCTTGTGCGTTTTCTTTCCCAAAACCGCTGCGAGGTCGTGCGCAATGATGCGAACAAAGAGTGGTACCGGCGGTATAAAATGGAGGATCCTAAAGCGGAGGAATACCAAAAGTCGAAGACAGATAAAAGCAGTGGAAGAGAAGCAAAAGACAAAGCAAAGGGGGCGGGTACAGATCGTAAATAATAGAAAAAGAATAAATTTATAGAATATATAGACATAATGAAAATAATAACAGAAAA
The DNA here is from genome assembly GCF_058819085.1 of Faecalicatena sp. Classification (NCBI taxonomy): domain Bacteria; kingdom Bacillati; phylum Bacillota; class Clostridia; order Lachnospirales; family Lachnospiraceae; genus Faecalicatena; species Faecalicatena sp. The sequence goes on along the minus strand of NZ_JBZUUL010000002.1, from coordinate 15,729 downwards.
TTGGTAAAAATAAGTAAAAAACATTGACTAATCAACTTATAAAGTTTAATATAAAGATAACAATAAAGAGAAAAGGAGTGGAAGCTATGTTAGAAAGAATGATGATGGTTTTGATTTCAGCGGCAGCGTTATTAGCCGCATGTTGGATGCTCACAGAGTATTGGCTCCGCTCTGTAAGAAAGTTTTCGGCAGAAAGGATATCCAGTCTTGGCATCCTGGACAGAATGGCATTTGCGTTTGAAGATTTTTGCGGAGGAGTGAACCACAAAAAGGATTTTCGCAAGATGCAGTTAGAGGAAGAGCTGGGAAGTGTAAAGCTGGATGACCAGAAAAAGCCCCGTAAGATGGAGGCAGCCGGCAGAGAAGGAAAAGCCAGGGATACAGAATATGTCAGAAAAGAGAAGAAGTATAAAATAAAAGCCAATATGTAGGTTCAGTGTTATTTGAGTAATATGCAGATAACCTGACAAATCCATAAATTAGCCCCCCTCATAGAGATGCGGCTGTTATTGAAATCTAATTTCCGTAACAGCCGCATCTGATATTTCATTTTGCCTCAGGGCAGGTCAAAGAATCTGTGGGACCATTTAGCAGAATGTTCCGCAGATTCTTTTTGTGATATAGCTTTGCAGGCAAAATTTTTGTTTTAAGTATCAGTCATAGAAAGAGAAGTGGAGGAATGATAATGATGCAGAAGGAAACATCCCAAATAGACGGCAGAAGAATCGCAATGAGAGTATCAGAGGTCAGTATCGGGGTGAATATTGCTCTGTCTGTGTTTAAGCTGGCCGCAGGGCTTACAGCCCACTCCGGCGCAATGATCTCAGATGCGGTCCATTCGGCCTCAGATGTGTTTAGTACATTCATTGTTATGATCGGTGTGACAGTATCTGCAAAAAAATCGGATAAGGAGCATCCTTACGGACACGAGAGGATGGAGTGTGTGGCGTCGATTCTGCTGGCGGCGGTACTCTTTGCAACAGGCGCGGGAATCGGAGCTCAGGGAGTAAAGAAGATCGCGGCGGACAGCCTGGGAAAGGCTGTAATTCCCGGGCGGGCAGCTCTGGCAGCGGCAGTGCTCTCGATCCTTGTGAAGGAATGGATGTACTGGTATACAAGAGGGGCGGCTAAGAAGATTCATTCCGGCGCACTGATGGCAGATGCGTGGCACCATCGTTCGGATGCGCTCTCTTCCATAGGTGCCTTTGCGGGGATTTTAGGGGCCAGGCTGGGTTTTCCGGTTTTGGATCCCTTGGCCAGTGTTGTGATCTGTGTATTTATCGGCAGGGCAGCGTGGGATATCTTCCGGGATGCAATGAATAAAATGGTAGATAAGGCCTGTGATGACCGGACGATCCAGCAGATCCGGCAGGTGGTCCTGGAAAATCCGGGTGTGGAAAAGATAGATGCGATCCGCACCAGAATGTTCGGGGCAAGGGCATATGTGGATATGGAGATTGCAGCCGATGAAAATCTGACCCTGAGGGAAGCGCATAAGATTGCAGAAGATGTGCATAACAAAGTCGAGGAGCAGTTTCCGGAAGTAAAGCACTGTATGGTACATGTCAATCCGTTAACCCAGCGGGAAATCAAAGAAATCGGGGGATAAACTTTGAAAACCAAACGTAATGTGATATACTGATAAAAATATTTTTGGCTTAGAAAGGGATTACAGATGGGTTATTTATTACAATTAGATGGAAATATCCTGTTATATATACAGGACTATATCAGGCAGGACTGGATGACTCCTTTTTGGAAGTTCATTACCTCCCTGGGAAATTCAGGATGGTTCTGGATCGCGCTCTCTCTACTGCTTGTGATACCGCAAAGGACGCGGAAGGCAGGGATCGCGGCAGTTCTGGCGATGGCGATCGGGGCATTGATCACAAATGTAACACTGAAAAATCTGGTGGCGAGGACACGGCCTTATGAAGTGATCGAAGGGCTCAGGCTTTTGATAGAAAAGCCGCATGACTATTCATTTCCGTCTGGACATACCTCTGCGTCCTTTGCGGCGGCCATGGTATATTACCGGATGGCACCAAGGAAGTGGGGCATACCGGCTGTGATACTGGCATCTTTGATCGCCTTTTCACGTCTGTATGTGGGGGTGCATTATCCATCCGATGTATTGGGCGGACTGCTGGTCGGAGTCTTTGCAGCCTGGGCAGCGGTAAAGCTGACAGCGTATGTGTCTCAAAGGTGGAAGCGAAGTAAGGCACTGGGTGCTGCTGACCAGATAGAGAAAAAAGAATAGCATGGCATGAACAGCCATAAGGAAGCCTGTCTGTGGAGGGAAAGATCACAGACAGGCTTTTTACATGCTTACTCTTTTGGCTGTGTTTTGGAATAGTCAAGAGCAGCCTCTACAAATCCTTTGAACAGAGGATGGGGTCTGTTTGGACGGGATTTTAATTCGGGGTGTGCCTGTGCAGCAATAAAAAAGGGATGGTTCGTCAGTTCTATCATCTCAACGATCCGCCCGTCGGGAGAAAGACCGGAGAGAAGCATGCCATGTTCCTTAAGTGCTTCCCTATAATCATTGTTTACCTCATACCGGTGGCGGTGGCGTTCGCTGATTTCTTCCTTTCCATATAATTGATACGCTTTGGAAGCTTTTTTTAGTATGCAGGGATAAGAACCAAGTCTCAAGGTACCTCCGATGTCTTCGATCCCCTCCTGATCCGGCATGATATGGACAACAGGATGTGTGGTGTCCGGGTTTAATTCCATACTGTGTGCGTCATGGTATCCAAGCACATGACGTGCGAATTCCACGATGGAAAGCTGCATTCCGAGACAGAGCCCCAGAAAGGGGATCTGATGTGTGCGTGCATACCGGATGGACTCGATCTTTCCTTCCACACCCCGGTCTCCAAAACCTCCGGGGACAAGGATGCCGCTGACATCCCGGAAGATATGGGAGGCATTTTGTGCGGTGACGGTCTCTGAGTCAATCCACTTGATATGAACCGTAGTATGACTGTAGATCCCGCCATGCTTCAATGCTTCCACAACACTGATATAGGCATCGTGGAGCTGGATATATTTTCCGACCAGTGCTACAGTAACCTCCTGTGAGGCCTGATGCAGGTTTTCTACCATTTCCTCCCAATCCCTTAAGTCAGGCTCCGGGCATTCCAGCTGCAGACATTCACATACGACCTGTGCCAGCCTCTCACGCTCCATGGCAAGGGGAGCCTCATATAAATATTCCACATCCAGGTTTTCAAGCACGTGGCTTGCCGGAAGATTACAGAAAAGAGAAATCTTGTCCCGGATTCCGTCATCGAGCGGATATTCGGAGCGGCAGACGATGATATCAGGCTGGATGCCCATGCCCTGAAGCTCCTTGACGCTTGCCTGAGTGGGTTTTGTTTTCATCTCGCGGGATGCTTTTAGATAGGGAATTAAAGTGACGTGTATCAGAATCACGTTTTCGTGACCTTTTTCGTGTTGAAACTGCCGGATGGACTCTAAGAAAGGCTGGCTTTCGATATCGCCAACTGTCCCGCCGACCTCTATGATAGCGATTTCCGTATCCTTTGCAGCAGGATTGCGGTAAAATCTGCTTTTGATCTCGTTTGTAATATGGGGGATCACCTGTACGGTTCCGCCGCCAAAATCCCCGCGGCGCTCTTTTTGCAGCACGGACCAGTATATCTTACCGGTAGTTACGTTCGAATTCTTCGTCAGGTTCTCATCGATGAACCGTTCATAGTGTCCCAGGTCCAGGTCTGTCTCCGCTCCGTCTTCTGTTACAAAAACCTCCCCGTGCTGTACCGGGTTCATGGTGCCGGGGTCAATATTGATGTAGGGATCGAACTTCTGCATCGTCACAGTATAGCCGCGTGCCTTGAGAAGTCGTCCAAGAGATGCCGCTGTAATTCCTTTGCCAAGGCCGGAGACGACTCCGCCGGTTACAAATACATATTTCACTGCCATAAAATCCTCCTTTGTATGAATCATTAAAAAATACTTAAAGAGTATATACTAAAATGAAAGAAAAATACAGGATTTTTTACAGGAAATTTTTGTGAGGAGTTTTATCAGAGAAAAAACCAGGCCACAGCCCTGAGATCTAAGGCTATGGCCCGGCCTGGCGTTCATGGGCCCGGTGCGGGGGAAGAGATCACGGTCCTGCATGCACCCGGAAACGTCAAAATAGGTTCCTAGTGGTAAATATGATCAGTTTCGTAAGCTGCCTCGCTGGTCAGCTGTACTCCCAGCTTCTTAAATGTCTTAATATCCACGTCAGACAGCATGACAGAAGTGTGAGCCTGGCATCCGTCGAGCTTTGGCAGCTGCTCCAGAGCTTTTTTAGCAGGTGCGCTGTGAGCGGCACTTGCAGAGAGGGCGATCAGTACTTCGTCCGTATGGAGGCGTGGGTTCTTGCTTTTTAAATACTTCACCTTCAGCTCCTGGATCGGTGCGATCGATTCAGGGGAGATGACATGCTGCTCGTGGTCGATCCCTGCCAGCTCCTTGATTACATTCAGCAGAAGGGCGGCAGAGGCTCCCAACAGGTTCGTGGTCTTACCTGTGATGATACGTCCGTTGTCCAGCTCCAGCGCAGCAGCGGGACCGCCGGTCTCCCTGGCGCGTTCCAGTGCTTTTGCAACGACTTTCCGGTCCTTAACGGTTACATTGGCCTGGTTCATGAGAAGTTCTATTTTCTGCTTTTCTTCTTCGGAACTGGAGCCCATTACCAATGCATTTAAGGATGCAAAATATCTTCTGACGATCTCCTGGCGGGAAGCTTCCTTGCAGGCCTCGTCGTCGCAGATGCATTTGCCGGCCATGTTGACTCCCATATCTGTAGGAGATTTGTAAGGGCTGCTTCCATAGATTTTTTCAAAAATGGTATTTAATACCGGGAAAATCTCTACGTCGCGGTTATAGTTAACTGTGGTGACACCGTATGCTTCCAAATGGAACGGGTCGATCATATTGATGTCGTTTAGATCGGCTGTGGCGGCTTCATAGGCCAGGTTCACCGGATGCTTTAACGGCAGGTTCCAGATGGGAAATGTTTCAAATTTAGCGTATCCTGCATGAATTCCACGTTTATGCTCATGATATAACTGTGAAAGGCAGGTTGCCATCTTGCCGCTGCCTGGTCCGGGTGCTGTGACGATAACAAGCGGGCGTGTAGTCTCAATGTATTCATTCTTGCCGTAGCCTTCATCACTGACGATCAGTGGAATGTTGGACGGATAGCCGCTGATATTGTAGTGGATGTATACGCGGATGCCTAAGTTCTCCAGACGGTTTTTGAAGAGCTGGGCGCTCTCCTGACCGGAATACTGGGTAATAACGACACTTCCTACATACAGGCCGCTGTCACGGAAGGAATCCATCAGCCGGAGTACGTCTGAGTCGTATGTAATCCCAAGATCACCGCGGACTTTATTCTTCTCAATATCACGAGCGCTGATGACGATGACGATCTCTGCCTGGTCGCTGAGCTGCTTTAACAGCCTTAGCTTACTGTCTGGTGCAAAGCCCGGAAGGACTCTGGCTGCATGGAAATCATCGAATAACTTCCCGCCAAATTCGAGGTAAAGCTTGTTATCGAACTGGTTGATCCTTTCGCGGATATGTTCTGACTGCATGGTTAAATACTTTTCATTATCGAATCCTATTTTCATTTTCTCTTTCCTCACTCATGACATATTTCGTAACCAGTATACTATAAAACGCCCTGTGTTTACAATATTTTCATAATCTTTTTATTGATTTATGTTCAAGCTGTACTTATAATGGGGATAGTGGATTTTAGGAGGCAGAGAATGGATAATCAGAATAACAGAAACAATAAAGATCCTAAAAACAATCGTCAGGGCTGGGGAGTGATCCTGGTAACAACACTGTTGACTGTTTTTATAGTGATGGGATTATACTCGATGATGCAGGATAAGAATCCTGAGGAGATCAGTTATGATAAATTCCTGACGATGGTGGATGAAGGAAAGGTTGAAAAGGTCACGATCGAGTCGACCAAGCTTTACATTACCTTGAAAGATGATGCGAAGGAGAAAAAGGGAACAGGCACGGCATCGGATATCGTGAGCAGGCTGGAGGAAAAGAATGGCAGCCAGGAAGAGAAGGCTCCCGATTACTATACAGGTGCGGTAAAGGATGATACCTTATCAGACCGTCTGTATAAGGCCGGGGTGGAATATGAACAGCGTATTCCGGATACGGCGTCTACCATGATATTTGAGATTTTCATTACCGTGATCCTGCCCATCCTGTTGCTGGTCATCTTGTTTAATTTCCTTATGAAACGCATGTCTAAGGGCGGCGGAATGATGGGAATCGGCAAGAGCAATGCGAAGGTATATGTGGAGAAGGAAACGGGAGTCACATTCCAGGATGTGGCAGGCCAGGATGAGGCGAAGGAATCCCTGCAGGAGGTGGTGGATTTTCTGCATAATCCTGGAAAGTATACGGGCATCGGTGCGAAGCTGCCGAAGGGAGCTCTGCTTGTGGGCCCTCCGGGAACCGGTAAGACTCTGCTTGCAAAGGCTGTGGCAGGAGAGGCAAAGGTTCCGTTTTTCTCACTGTCAGGCTCCGCGTTTGTGGAGATGTATGTGGGGGTCGGGGCATCCCGTGTCCGTGATTTATTCAAGCAGGCGCAGCAGATGGCGCCTTGTATCGTATTCATCGATGAGATCGATGCCATCGGTAAGACCCGTGACACTGCAATGGGCGGCAATGACGAGAGGGAACAGACTTTGAACCAGCTGCTTGCCGAGATGGACGGATTTGACACGAATAAAGGACTGCTGCTTCTGGCAGCGACGAACCGTCCGGAAGTACTGGACCCGGCACTTTTAAGACCGGGACGCTTCGACAGACGTATCATCGTGGATAAACCGGACCTGAAAGGGCGTGTGGATGTCTTAAAGGTACATTCAAAGGATGTTAAGATGGATGAGACCGTGGATCTGGAAGCCATAGCACTGGCAACCTCCGGGGCCGTCGGCTCAGACCTTGCCAATATGATCAATGAGGCGGCTATCAATGCTGTTAAAAATGGCAGACAGGTAGTCAGCCAGAAGGATTTATTTGAGGCAGTTGAGGTGGTACTTGTCGGGAAAGAAAAGAAGGACCGCATCATGAGTGAGGAGGAGAGGAAGATCGTATCCTACCATGAGGTCGGCCATGCGTTGGTAAGTGCTCTTCAGAAGGATGCCGAACCGGTGCAGAAGATCACGATCGTTCCGAGGACGATGGGAGCCCTGGGTTATGTGATGCAGACTCCGGAGGAAGAGAAGTTCCTCAATACGAAGAAGGAGCTGGAGGCCATGTTAGTAGGTGCTTTAGCCGGACGTGCAGCAGAAGAGATCGTGTTCGATACCGTTACAACAGGAGCATCCAATGACATTGAACAGGCAACGAAGATCGCCAGGGCCATGATCACCCAGTATGGTATGTCAGAGAAGTTTGGCCTGATCGGCCTGGAATCTATCCAGAACCGCTATCTGGACGGCCGCCCGGTCGTGAACTGCGGGGAGGCTACGGCTGCCGAGATAGACGGAGAAGTCATGGCGATGTTAAAGAAAGCGTATGAAGAAGCAAAACGCCTGCTTCGGGAAAACAGGGAGGCATTGGATAAGATATCCGCTTTCCTGATCGAGAAGGAGACCATTACCGGAAAAGAATTCATGAAGATTTTCCGTGAGGTCAAGGGGCTCGAGGAGCCGGAAGAAGGCACAGAGCCGAAGAAGGATATTAGGATTGCAATGAAGCCGGTCGGGGAACAGGCAGCGAAAGAGACTGTATCCGAAGAAATAGCAAAACAGCCAGAAGCATCATCAGAGCCTGCTAAGGAACCAGACGGGGCAGAAGATCCAACAGAGTAAATAAAGAGCCGGGAACCCGGAAAGGAAGTCTATACAAGATGATCCTTTCCGGGTTCTTTTATAGTAAAGACTCATGCAGAAAAGTTTTTCTTCACAAAACAGGGCCCAGGCTTTATAATAGTTGCATGGAAAATAATAATTTTGATATTCAGGAAGAATTAAAAAAACTCCCGGGAAAGCCGGGGGTTTATATTATGCACGATGAGAGGGATAACATCATCTATGTGGGCAAGGCGGTCAGCCTCAAGAACCGGGTGAGGCAGTATTTTCAAAGCAGCAGGAACAAGGGGGTTAAGATTGAGCAGATGGTCACGCATATACGGAGGTTTGAGTATATCGTGACAGACTCGGAGCTGGAGGCGCTTGTCCTTGAGTGTAATCTGATCAAGGAGCACAGACCGAAGTATAATACGATGCTGATGGATGATAAAGCCTATCCATTCATAAAGGTAACAACGAATGAGCCATATCCCCGTGTGATGCTCGCCAGAAAGATGCTAAAGGATAAGGCGAAGTATTTCGGGCCGTATACCAGCTCGCAGGCGGTGAGGGATACCATCGAGCTTCTTCACAAGCTGTACCATATCCGCAGCTGTAACAGGAATCTGCCGAGAGATGTGGGGAAGGAAAGGCCCTGCTTAAACTACCATATCAAGCAGTGCGACGGACCCTGTCAGGGGTACATTTCTCAGGAAGAGTATGGGAAGGCTGTCCAGGAGGTGATCCGTTTCTTAAACGGAAACTTTGACGGTATTCTAAAAGAGCTGGAAGAGAAGATGAATGCGGCATCCGAGGCACTGGAATTTGAAAAGGCAATCGAGTTTCGGGAGCTTTTAAACAGCGTGAAAAAGGTGGCACAGAAGCAGAAGATCACAGACAGCAGCGGCGAGGACCGGGATGTGCTGGCGGTGGCATCTGAGGAAGAGGATGCAGTGGTACAGGTCTTCTTTATCCGCGGCGGCCGTCTGATCGGAAGAGATCATTTCTATTTGAGGATTTCAAAGGAGGAGCCTCACAAAGAGGTGCTGGACAGTTTCATCAAGCAGTATTACGCAGGAACACCATTTATACCCAGTGAGCTGATGCTGCCGGAGGAACTGGATGACATGCAGCTGCTGGAGGAGTGGCTGAGTACCAAGCGGGGCGGTAAGGTGACGATCCGTGTTCCCAAGAAGGGGACGAAGGAGAAGCTGGTAGAGCTGGCTGCCAATAATGCGAGTCTGGTCCTTGGCAAGGATAAGGAACGCCTGAAACGAGAGGAAGGCAGGACCATCGGTGCTGTCAAGGAGATCGCAAAGCTTTTGGATCTGGATCATATCAACCGGATGGAGGCTTATGATATTTCAAATACAAATGGATTCGAATCTGTAGGTTCTATGGTCGTTTATGAGAGAGGCAGGCCGAAGAGGAATGACTACCGTAAGTTTAAGATCAAGGGGATCCAAGGGGCAGATGACTATGGAAGTATGCGTGAAGTGCTGACCCGGCGGTTTACCCATGGTCTGAGAGAAAGAGAGGAGAGTAAAGAGCTGGGAGGATTCACCCTGTTCCCGGATCTGATCCTGATGGACGGTGGAAAGGGGCAGGTCAATGTCGCCCTGGAAGTACTGGAGGAGCTGCGCTTAAACATCCCGGTGTGCGGTATGGTTAAGGATGACTATCACAGGACCAGAGGGCTGTATTACCACAATGAGGAGATCCCTATCGATAAATCCTCGGAGGCGTTCAGACTGGTCACAAGGATCCAGGATGAAGCACACCGTTTTGCTATTGAGTATCACAGACAGCTTCGTTCAAAGGGGCAGGTACATTCAATCCTGGATGATATTACCGGGATCGGGCCTGCCAGGAGAAAAGCGCTGATGCGCCATTATCTGAGTCTGGATGCGATCAAGGCTGCCACGGTGGAGGAGCTGGCAAATGTCCCATCCATGAATGAGAAGTCGGCAGAGGCGGTCTATCAGTTTTTTCACGGGAAGGAAGAGACGAATCTTTGACGAAGTCTTTTAAGGACTAGGTATTCATGCTATAATGAAAAGGAAATCTGTTTGTTTTCTGTCATTTTACGGGCAGTAAGTAATAAAGGAAAAGGAGAATATTATGGTACAAGGAGTAAAGTTAAGCGAAATCGTTGAGAAGATGGATTTAAAGAATCTGACTCCTGATGTGGAACTGATCGGTCGGGAAGTGAATGTGCCGGATATTAACAGACCGGCTCTTCAGCTTACCGGATTTTTTGATCATTTTGACTCAGACAGAGTGCAGATGATCGGATTTGTGGAGTATGCATATCTGGAGACACTAACGAAGGAGCGGAAGATCAAGATATATGAAGAATTATTGAGCCATAAGGTGCCGTGCATCATATTCAGCAGAGACATGCAGCCGGAGCAGGAGCTTTTGGATCTGGCAGTGAAGCATGAGGTGCCGATCTTTACGACCTCCAAATCAACCTCCTCTTTCATGGGAGAGATCATCCGCTGGCTGAATGTTAAGCTGGCCCCATGCATCTCGATCCATGGTGTGTTGGTGGACGTATATGGTGTCGGCGTCCTGATCATGGGAGAGAGCGGGATCGGTAAGAGCGAGGCAGCTCTGGAGCTGATCAAGAGAGGCCACCGTCTTGTTACAGACGATGTGGTTGAGATCCGCAAAGTGAGTGATGATACTCTGGTCGGTGCTGCCCCGGATATCACAAGGCATTTTATCGAGCTGCGTGGCATCGGGATCGTAGATGTGAAGTCCATGTTCGGTGTACAGAGTGTCAGAGAGACGCAGAACATTGATCTGGTTATCACCCTTGAGGACTGGAACCGCGATAAAGAGTATGACCGCCTGGGCCTGGAGGAAAATTACACAGAATTCCTGGGTAACCGTGTGGTATGCCACAGCATCCCGATCCGTCCGGGACGTAATCTGGCGATCATCGTGGAATCCGCGGCTGTGAACCACAGACAAAAGCAGATGGGATATAATGCGGCTCAGGAGCTGTACAAGCGTGTGCAGGAGAACCTGGCAAAACACAGATAGATATAAAATGAAACAAAAAAGACAGATAGGAGACAGACCATGAAGTATTGTTTTGGCGTAGATATCGGAGGAACAACTGTAAAGTTAGGACTTTTTGAAGAGACGGGTGAGATCCTTGACAAATGGGAGATCGTTACCCACACAGAAGAGGAAGGCAAAGCCATCCTCCCGGATATTTCAGCTTCCATCCTTGATAAGATGAAAGAAAAGAACATTGATAAAGCAGATGTCCTGGGGATCGGGGCTGGAGTTCCTGCACCGGTAACAGAGGAGGGCATTGTCAATGGCAGCGCGAATCTGGGCTGGAAATATAAAGACGTAAAGAAGGAGCTGGAGGAGTTGACAGGCCTTCGGGCAGAGATCGGAAACGATGCCAATGTGGCGGCACTGGGTGAGATGTGGAAAGGCGGCGGTGCAGGCCAGAGAAACATGGTGATGGTGACCTTGGGTACCGGAGTCGGCGGCGGTGTCATCATCGGCGGCAAGGTGATCACCGGGGCACACGGAGCAGGAGGCGAGCTGGGACATGTCTGCGTGAATTATGAGGAGACTGAGGTCTGCGGCTGTGGAAGCCGGGGGTGTCTGGAACAGTATGCATCCGCTACAGGAATCGTCCGTCTGGCAAAGAGAAAACTGGACAAAGAGACAAGAGACACGATGCTTAAAAAGGATACAGTAACGGCAAAGGCAGTCTTCGATGCAGTAAAAGCCAAAGACACGGTAGCCATGGAGGTGGCAGAAGAATTCGGAAGATATCTGGGGTATGAGCTTGCCAATCTGGCAACGATCACAGACCCGTCAGTAATTGTCATCGGCGGCGGTGTTTCAAAGGCCGGAGAAGTGCTTTTAACCTATATTGAGAAGCCATTCAGAGAGCGGGTATTCTTTGCGAATAAGGATGTGAGATTTACCCTGGCTACTTTGGGAAATGACGCGGGAATCTGCGGTTCTGCTAAGCTGGTGTTAGGAGATTAAAAGGAACCTGCATATAGAAAAAAGAAAAGGTTCTATACAAAAAAAGCAGAGAGATTGAAGTTTCAATTGAAGTTTCAATCTTCTCTGCTTTTTTATACTCACTTTTTAGTAAAAATCCTTTGCAGGTCCTTTACTCTGCAGGAGCCGGTACATCTGTCGTACCGCCGCCTCCTTCAGCAGGTGGTGCCTCGGTATTGCCGCCTCCTTCAGAAGGAGGAGGTGTAGTACCGCCGCCGGAAGGGTCTTCAGGAGCTGGAGTTTCACCGCCGGAAGGGTCTTCCGGTGTCTGAGGCTCCTCAGGTTCTTCCTCCTTTGGCTTTTCCTCGTCTTCCTTCTCTTTATCTTTATCTTCCTCATCCTCCGGCTTTTGCACTACATGACCTGGACAGCTCTGAGTAGGCGCTGTTCCCTTTGCAAAATACTCGGTCAGAGGCGGGCAGGTAGAGGTTGCTAAAAGTCCTGTCTGTGTACAGATCGTCTTCTGTTCTACAGAGGAAGGCATCGTAAAGTCTTTATATGGCAGCGCCTCATGGATACGGTCCATGATATGCTTCCACATGACTTCATGCCAGATCTGGTCATACTGGTAACCCTCCATTGGTTTATTGGAGTCATAACCTGTCCATATGGAGCAGGTAAAATAAGGTGTATACGCAGAAAGCCAGAGGTCTGTACTTTTCTCCGTTGTACCTGTCTTACCGGCAGCCGGCATGTTATTTAATCTTGCAGCCGTACCGGTCCCTTTATTGATAACATCTTCCATAGCGCTTGTGAGAAGCCCTGCTGTGGAATCCTTGATGACCTGGCGTGTAACAGGCTCGGTATTATCTAACAGGACATTTCCTTCACTGTCGACTACCTTTGTGTAAAGGATTGGTTCGGTATATAAGCCATTGTTGGCGATGGCGGCATAAGCGGCTGTCATATCCAGGTTGTATACACCACGAGTGATTCCTCCGAGGGCGGTAGCCTGTGCCACATCGGTGAATCCAGGATAGTTGTCATCATCATTATTTACGAGAGTAGTGATGCCAAATTCCTTTAGGGAATCAAATCCGGTCTGCAGACCGATATCAGTCAGTGTCTTAACGGCACAAACGTTCATAGAGTGCTCGATGGCGTAACGTACACGTGTCGGACCGATGTATTTATGATCCCAGTTGTTGACTGACTGTCCATTGTCATATTTGAACGGAGCATCGTCGATTGTTTTTGCAAGTGTATATCCGGCAGAATCCAGAGCAGGTGCATAGGTTGAAAGAATCTTAAAACAGGAACCAGGCTGTCTTGTTGAATCTGTCGCACGGTTCAGGGAGAGACTGGTCTTCTTTTCTCCACGTCCTCCGACGATTGCTTTTACTTTACCTGTATACTGGTCCATCACTACGATGGAGATCTGCGGCTGCGGAGTGATATCCATATTCTCTGTAACGGTATCTCCCTCGGCAATGTTCAGTGTACTCTTATACTCTGCAACTGCCTGCTGTGCTTCCTCAGGAGAAGAGAAGATGAGCGGGTATTCCTTGCCCCATGCACCGCGGATGTATTCGCCGAGCATCTCCTTGCTGTAGTTCTCGGAGGTGCCGTCTGCATGTGTGACTGTCAGGGCATATTCCAGGCCGTACTCCACGGTAGCCGGATAGTTGGCCGGATTTGCAGCCTCCTCGTCACAGATCTGCTGGATTCCTTTATCCTGTGTAGCTGTGATCGTAAGTCCGTTGCTGTATACGGCATTATAAGCCTGTGTCTCTGTATAGCCCTTTCGGGTCTGAAGGTCTTTGATGACCTGCTGAAGCAGTGCATCGACAAAATAGGTATTCGGCTTGTCCTCTTCTGTAGCCTGGACAGTGTTCGTGATCTTATCATATACAGCTTCTGCTTTAGCTTCCTCAAACTCCTGTTTCGTGATATACCCTTGATCCAGCATATTCTTTAGAACCTTATCACGTCTCTTCTTGTTGTCTTCCGGATGTTCTACCGGGTCATAGCCGGAAGGGTTCTGTGTGATACCGGCGATTACAGCACATTCAGAGAGTGTAAGGTCGGAGACATCTTTTCCGAAATATCTCTTTGCTGCCGTCTGTACGCCTAAGCAGCCCTGCCCCAGGTTGATCGTGTTCATATAGGCTTCAACGATCTCCTCCTTTGTCATCTGCTTCTCGATCTCCACGGCAAGATACTGCTCCTGGAGCTTCCTCTGCAGCCTGTCATAGAAGGTATTTTCATCGACGAAGTTCGGGAACACATTATTCTTGATCAGCTGCTGTGTCAATGTACTGGCACCCTCTGAAAAATGTCCGGAGGCAAGTCCCACAACACCGGCCCTCAGGATACCCTGCAGGTCGATCCCGTTGTGCTGATAGAAACGCTCATCCTCGATCGCGACAAATGCGTGTGTGAGGTTGATCGGTATCTGATCATAGGTCTTGTAAACACGGTTGGATCCTTTTTGGAAGAAGGTATCCAGCTGTTCTCCGTTCTCGTTCACAACAAAGGTAGTAGCCCCGGAAGGCTTTACTTTATCAGGAGTAACCTTTGGTGCCTTGTCGATGATCTTTTTAACAAACAGAGCACCCCCTCCCGCACCAATGACTATGATCAATAGCAGACAAATGATCAGAGCCTTGAAGACGCGGACTCCGACACGCTTCTTTTTCATATTCTTTTTTGAAGAAATATTCTTCTTTCTCTTCGAAAGATTTTCTTTTCCGTAATTCATGAATAATATCCTCCTTTATTCATTCCACTCATTATATCAAATTTAACTCCCTAAATAAAGAAAATTTGCCAAAAGTTCATATTTATAAAAAAATCTTAATAATTTCTTGAGGTTTCCTACATATTTGTTATACTATATTTTACAGCGAAGCTGTAAATCCGCCCGAAGGGCATGAGTTACGGGATGCCCTATGGGTATACTATATTTTACAGCGAAGCTGTAAACCCGCCCGAAGGGCATGAGTTGAAAATTGCAATAAATCATCGACAGAGGTAGGTGCATTATGGAATATAAAACAGTATATCAGGGAAACACTGCAGAGATTGTCGAAAAGAAGTCCCGTTTTATCGCAGATGTTTTCCCGGTTTCGTCGGAAGAGGAAGCCCTGGAATGTCTGGAACGCATCAAAAAGCAGTATTGGGATGCCAGGCATCATTGCTACGCGTATGTAATCAGGGAGGAGCGTCCGCTGGAACGCTGCAGTGATGATGGGGAACCGAGCGGGACAGCGGGTAAGCCGATTTTGGAGGTAATAAAAGGAGCAAAACTTGAAAATGTGCTGATTATCGTTACCCGCTATTTCGGAGGAACCCTGCTCGGCACTGGCGGTCTCGTGCGCGCGTATACATCCGCATCCAGAGAAGGCCTTGCCCACAGTACGATTATTACCAGAATTTACGGTTTTAAACTGAAGATACAGACAGATTATACCGGACTTGGCAAAATCCAATATATCCTGGGGCAGAGAGGACTTCCTATATTAGAGACCAATTATACCGATTCAGTGGAGCTGACTGTACTTGTACCGACCGGGGATGAGAAGGCTGTGACCGCCGAGGTGACTGAGGGGACGAATGGAAAGAGCAGGATCAGCAGGAATGGGGAGTGCTGGTTTGCTGAGGCGGATAAGGAATTGAAAATCTGGGATGTGGTGTAAAATACCCAAGAAAGACATATGGCTAAGTAGGAGAGGATACGTCAGATAAGAAGAATGAAGGACAGTAAAAAGGTACCCGGGAATCCCAGGTACCTTTTTCAAGTGCGCCCGGCGGCGCACGTTTCTAACCGGTGCAAGTCCGGAATCCGCCCGGTAGTGGGAAGGATATAGCCGAAGGCAAGGGTGTCCATCGT
>NZ_JBZUUL010000001.1:0-39936 GCF_058819085.1 Faecalicatena sp. | reverse complement strand
AGGCTTACAATGTTTCCGCCCTGCAAGCTCGATTGCGCGGCAGAGCCGCTCCATCTCGCTTCGGCTAAACGCCGAATGGCAATATTTATAGAAGCAACGCTTAGTGAGCAAGCTCCCACGCGTAGGCTCTATAAATATTATCGCAGGGGGAGGCTTACAATGTTTCCGCCCTGCAAGCTCGATTGCGCGGCAGAGCCGCTCCATCTCGCTTCGGCTAAACGCCGAATGGCAATATTTATAGAAGCTGCGCTTAGTGAGCAAGCTCCCACACGCAGCTTCTATAAATATTTCCGCAGGGCTAAATAGTTGTCGCAAAAATCTTAATTCTTTTTAAACTTCCTTGACAAATCGGGACTTGAAAGCTATGATATTCTGTAGTTAATATTATGTTAACAAATTATTAATAGATTGTTATGCTGATAAGGAATGAATTTCATAGCATGGATAAAGGTGTTGATGAAGAGGAGTACATAATGACTCCTGCCAGAGAGAACCGCCCATTGGCTGGGAGGCGGTTTCAGGAAAGGATTATGGAAGGTAGCTTCTGAACCGGATATCTGAACAGGCTTTAAGCAGTAGGGTATCCCGGAGTTGTCCGCGTTACAGGACTCATAAGATATGCCGAAGGGCTGGAAGACAGCTGGATCGTATCTGTTGTGCTGAGTATAGCTTAAGCACATGTAGGACAGGCATGAAATTAAGGTGGTACCGCGTTGAATACGCCCTTTACATATGATTGTAGAGGGCTTTTTAAATGCAAAAAAATGTGAAAAATCGGTGAAGAACCGGTGAAGAGCCGATGGAACAAAACTGCTGCGCAGGAGTAAAATTTCCACACGGTAAGTTAAAAAATGTGTGAGAACATATGAGGGAGAACAAGGAGGAAACTATGAGTAAGGAACTGGCTAAGACTTATAATCCAAAAGAAATCGAAGAAAAACTGTATGAGAAATGGTGTGAGAACAAGTATTTCCACGCCGAGGTTGACAGGAGCAAAAAGCCGTTTACAACGGTGATGCCGCCTCCGAATATTACAGGAAAGCTGCATATGGGACATGCGCTGGACAATACGCTGCAGGATATCCTGATCCGTTATAAAAGAATGGAAGGCTACAATGCGCTGTGGATTCCGGGAACAGACCATGCTGCCATCTCCACAGAGGTAAAGGTAACAAACCAACTGAAAGAGGAAGGAATCGACAAGAAGGAGTTAGGCCGTGAAGGTTTCCTTGAGAGGACCTGGCAGTGGAAAGAAGAGTATGCCGGAACGATCGAGAACCAGCTGGAGAAGCTGGGAATCTCCTGCGACTGGGACAGAGAGCGTTTTACGATGGACGAGGGCTGTTCTAAGGCTGTAGAAGAAGTATTTATTAAACTGTATGAAAAAGGATATATCTATAAAGGTTCCAGGATCATCAACTGGTGTCCGGTATGTAAGACATCCCTTTCCGATGCAGAGGTTGAGCATGAGGAGCAGGACGGACACTTCTGGCACATTAAATATCCGATCGTAGGGACAGACGATTTCCTGGAGATCGCGACCACACGTCCTGAGACGATGCTGGGAGATACTGCGATCGCAGTTCACCCGGATGACGAGCGGTACAAAGACATCATCGGAAAGAAAGCGCTTCTTCCGCTGGTAAATAAAGAGATCCCGATCGTTGCCGACTATTATGTTGACAAGGAATTCGGAACAGGTGCGGTAAAGATCACTCCGGCACACGACCCGAATGACTTTGAGGTCGGAAAGAGACATAACCTGGAAGAGATCAATGTCATGAATGACGATGCCACCATCAATGAAAAGGGCGGCAAATATGCAGGCATGGAACGTTACGAGGCGAGAAAGGCGATCGTTGCAGACTTAGAAGAGCAGGGATATCTGGTAAAGATCGAGCCTCATTCTCATAATGTAGGAACTCATGACCGCTGCGGCACAACGGTAGAGCCTTTGATCAAGCAGCAGTGGTTCGTGAAGATGGAGGAGCTGGCAAAACCGGCGATCAACGCATTAAAGACCGGAGAATTAAAGTTTGTGCCGGAGCGTTTTGATAAGATTTATCTGCACTGGCTGGAAAACATTAAAGACTGGTGTATTTCCAGACAGATCTGGTGGGGACACAGAATCCCTGCATACTACTGTGATGAATGCGGTGAGTTTGTAGTGGCAAGAGAGATGCCCGAGAAATGTCCGCATTGCGGATGTACTCATTTCACACAGGATGAGGACACACTGGATACCTGGTTCAGTTCTGCACTGTGGCCGTTCTCCACACTGGGATGGCCGGACAAGACAGAGGATCTGGACTACTTCTATCCGACAGACGTACTGGTGACCGGATACGATATCATCTTCTTCTGGGTAATCAGAATGGTATTCTCAGGGTATGAACACACCGGAAAATCACCGTTCCACACAGTACTCATCCACGGGCTTGTGAGAGATTCACAGGGACGCAAGATGAGTAAGTCCCTTGGAAACGGAATTGATCCGCTTGAGATCATCGACCAGTATGGGGCAGATGCACTCCGTCTGACTCTGGTAACAGGAAATGCACCAGGAAATGACATGCGTTTCTATAATGAGAGAGTAGAGTCCAGCAGAAACTTTGCAAACAAGGTATGGAATGCATCCAGATTTATTCTGATGAACATTGAAAATGAAGAACTGAAAAAGCCGGAGTTATCTGAGCTTGCAGAGGCAGATAAATGGATCTTGTCCAAGGTCAATACACTGGCAAAAGATGTGACCGAGAACATGGATAAGTTTGAGCTTGGTATTGCGGTACAGAAAGTCTATGATTTTGTATGGGATGAATTCTGTGACTGGTATATCGAGATGGCAAAATACCGCATCTATCACAAAGAGGAGGATCCAAAGGCAGCAAACTGTGCACTCTGGACGTTAAAGACGGTACTGGGGCAGGCGCTGAAGATGCTGCATCCGTTTATGCCGTTTGTTACAGAGGAGATTTACAGCGCACTCGTGCCGGAGGAGGAATCTTTGATGATATCGCAGTGGCCTGTATACCAGGAAGAGTTAAGCTTTGTATCCTCTGAGAATATCATGGACCATATGAAAGAGATCATCCGCGGGATCCGTAATATCAGGGCGGAGATGAACGTAGAAAACGGACGTAAGACAAAGGTATACATCGTAAGTGAGAGCAGTGAGTTATGTGCCGGATTTGAGACACTGACAGATTCTGTGAAACCACTGATGAATGCGGCAGAGATCTTTATTGGCAGCGAGAAACAGGGAGTTGCGGAGGATGCAGTATCCATTGTTGTGCCGGATGCTTCCGTATACCTTCCGCTGGAGGACCTGGTGGACTTCGAGCAGGAGATGGAACGTCTGAAGAAGGAAGAAGATAAATTGACAAAGGAGATCGCAAGAGCAAAAGGGATGCTTGCGAACGAAAGATTTGTCAGCAAGGCTCCTGAGGCAAAGGTACAGGAAGAAAGAGAAAAACTGGAGAAGTACACACAGATGCTTGCCCAGGTCCAGGAGAGAATGGCTGGCTTAAAGAAAGCATAGAGAGGTCTTAAATGAAACATATTCAAATTAAGAAACCAGATATAAAGGGCTTTTTTCATAAGATAAAAAATCTGAAAAAAGAAGATATAAAGGCTCACTGGAAGGCAAGGAGGGAGCGGCGCGAGCGTATCTTAGAGCAGCGCCGCAACAGCCGCTTTGCAAAAAGGATGCAGCCGGTCTACAGGTTTATGGATAAGTTTTCTATCATATTCCACTATCTGCTGGCCTGTGTGCTGAACTTTTTGATCGAAGTGATCTCCAGGCATTCCTTGTTTGAGGCGTGGGGATATATGACGGGGACACCCAAGGTGTTTCTGTTCAACTCTTTTCTGATCTTTGCCACATTTTCCATTGTGTATATGGTCAGGAGGCGGGTGTTCGCCAGAATCCTTTTAAGTGTCTTCTGGCTGTTCTTAGGAACCTGCAACGGATATCTGCTTTTGAAGAGAGTTACGCCGTTTAATGCACAGGATTTAAAAGTACTTTCAGATGCGTTGGCATTAACAGGAAATTATTTCAATACCTTTGAGCTGGTCCTTTTGATCATCGGGATCGTGGCTGTTGTGCTGTGGGTCATCTCCATGTGGCGCAGGGGCGGACAGTATACAGGCAAAATGCACCGTCTGATCGCACTGGCGGGGGTCGTGTTCTGGCTGGGCGCTTATGTAGTGCTGACCAATATTGCCATTGATAAGCGGGTGGTTTCTAATTATTTTGGAAATATCGCCTTTGCCTATGAGGACTATGGATTCCCATACTGCTTTACAGCGAGTATCTTCAATACGGGAATCTCTGAACCCGCCGGCTACAGTGAAGCCACCATGGATAAGATCAGTAATAACGGTGATATCACGAAGAGTGAAACGGGCCGTTCCAAGGAAGACCTGCCGAATATCATTTTTGTGCAGCTGGAATCCTATTTTGATCCCACAGAGGTGGAGTGGCTGCAGTTTTCCGAGGACCCGATCCCGAACTTAAGAAAAATGTACAGTGAACATTCCCAGGGGTACTTTAAGGTTCCTTCCGTTGGAGCCGGAACAGCCAATACAGAGTTTGAAGTATTGACAGGTATGAGCATGCGTTTCTTTGGACCGGGTGAATACCCGTATAAGACGTATGCCAAGACAAAAGTACTGGAGAGTGCGGCAACGGCACTGACGAGTCTGGGATACGGCGCGGAAGCGCTTCATAATAACGGCGGTAATTTCTACAGCCGGGCGCAGGTGTTCAACCACATGGGATTTGACCACTATACCAGCAAGGAATTCATGAATATCCTGCAGACCACACCGAAGGGATGGGCAACGGATGATATCCTGATCCCGAATATCCTGGATTCCATGGATACGACAGAGCAGCAGGATTTTGTATTTACCATCAGCGTGCAGGGACATGGTGACTATCCGACGGAGAAGATGATCGAAAACCCGGAGATCGTAGTCAGCGGCGTAGAGGATGAAGGAAAACGAAACGCCTGGGAATATTATGTCAACGAAGTACATGAGATGGATAAATTTGCAGGAAATCTCGTAAAAGCGATCGAAGAGCGCGGCGAACCGACCGTGATCGTATTCTACGGAGACCATCTCCCGACCATGGGACTGGAGGCCAAAGATTTAAAGAGCCGTTATCTGTACAACACCAACTATGTTATCTGGGATAATATCGGACTGAAAAAGCAGGACCGCAATGTCCCGGCATATCAGATCATGGCGGATGTCTTCGAGAGGCTTGATATCCATTCAGGGACGGTATTCAATTACCATCAGCTAAGACGTCAGTCCAAGAACTATCTGTCTGACTTAGAGCTTCTGCAGTATGATATCCTCTACGGTGACCAGTATGTTTATAAAGACAGCGGAAGGCCGATCACAGAGGGGCATATGGCTATGGGGGTGAAGGATGCATCTGTCACGGAGCTGGTATCACAGCTTGACGGAACCTACAGTATTTATGGGGAAAACTTTACGAAACAGAGTAAGGTCTATGTGAACGGAGAAAAACAGAGCAGCAGCTTTTTGAATAATACAAGGATCGACTTAAAGGATACGTCTTTGTCAGACGGAGACATCATCCAGGTCAATCAGGTTGGTTCCAGCAATACGATCTTCCGTACTTCAAAGGAGTACGAATATAAGGATGGAAAGTTAACAGAACTTCCGCCAGACCCGGACGCTGTGGAGCCGGGGAAAAATGCTTTTGTACAGCAGGATACAGGTGAGGAAAAGTGAGATACGAAGAAGCAGCAGAATATATCCTGAACATTCCCAGGTTTACAAAGAAGAATGAACCCGGACATACCCGGAAGTTTTTAAGCCTTCTCGGTGACCCGCAGGAGAAGCTCAAGGTCTTTCATGTGGCGGGCACCAATGGGAAAGGCTCGGTCTGTGCATATTTGAATGCGATGCTCCTTTCAGAGGGAAAGACGGTGGGGCTGTTTGTCTCACCGCATCTGGTGAAGATGAACGAGAGGATCGTCATCAATGGAGAGAGGATCCCGGACAAAGCTTTTCTGGATACGTTTCAAACTGTTTACGAGACCGCAAAGGGGATGGAGGCAAAAGGGCTGCCCCATCCCACCTTTTTTGAGTTTTTATTCGGTATGGCAGTGACCGCGTTTGCGAAGGCAGGGGTGGAATATGCTGTCTTAGAGACCGGGCTGGGCGGACGGCTGGATGCGACAAATACGGTGGAAAAACCGCTTGTAACGGCAATCACGTCGATCGGACTGGACCACATGGCGATTTTGGGCGATACTTTGGAGAAGATCGCATTTGAAAAAGCCGGAATCATTAAGCCGGGGGTGCCCGTTTTTTATGCAGATACACAGCAGGAGAGCAACCGCGTCATCGAACAGAGGGCCGCTAAACTTGGTGCACCCTGTAAAAAAATAGGGAAAGACGCGTACGAAATTCTCGGAATCCGGGACAAACATATTGCATTTTCCTGCGTAAATGCGTATTATGGAGATACCACTTGGTACCTGAATAATATCGGGGTATATCAGCCTGGGAATGCGATGCTGGCACTGGAGATCATGAGGGAACTTTTGAAAGAGGATGCCCATTTGGATCTCTGGAGAGAGGCCCTAAAGGCGCTTAAGTGGGAAGGGCGCATGGAGGAAGTTCTCGAGGACGTCTATATTGACGGGGCACATAATGTCAGTGCTGTGAGAGGATTTGTCAGAAGTGTGCCGGATGGGGAAGAGAATATCATCCTTTTTTCGGCGGTCAGTGACAAGGACTACGAAGAGATGATCGCCTGCCTGTGCAGGAGTCTGAATACGGCGTTTTATGTCATTACACTGATCGAAGACGAGCGCGCGGCACGTCTGGATGAGTTAAAGCACATGTTTGAAAAATATACTGAAAAACCGGTGATTGTCAGAGAGTCTTTAAAGGATGCACTCGCATTTGTGAGAGAGCATCAGGAGGGCAGGAAGATCTACTGCCTGGGTTCTCTTTATCTGACCGGGATGATAAAAGATTTATTAAGTCATGCGTGACATGACGCGTGTCCTGATCAAGTGAAATTTGGGATGCGTCTGAATAGGAAAAGGAGGCCGCATGATGCTGGATTATGAAGAAGAACTTAAGAAGTTTAAACCAAGCCTGGAAGTAGAAGACATTGAAGATGCAGTATATCAGGAAGATTTGTCAGACATGACGGACCTGCTTCGGGAAGTTATGGATCAGACGAAGTAAAAGAAAGATTATGGTGAGCATAGATGGACTATACGAAGAAGATCATATACCAGTCGAACTACTGGTATAATGATGGCCTGAGGAAAGCACAGATACGGGATATGTCCGGCGCGGTTACCTCTCTTCGGCGGAGTTTACAATATAATACGGGTAATATTGCTGCCAGGAATCTTTTAGGTCTTGTATATTACGGACGGGGAGAAGTGGCAGAAGGTCTGGTTGAGTGGATCATCAGCAAGAACTTAAAGCCGAGAGATAACATAGCGGGGTATTTTATCAACCAGGTGCAGGCATCTGCCAGTGAGCTGGAAGTGATCAACCAGGCAGTGAAAAGATACAATCAGTGCCTGGCGTATTGCGAGCAGAATGGTGAAGACCTGGCAATTATCCAGTTAAAGAAGGTAGTGACCGCACATCCGACCTTTTTAAAAGCATATCAGCTGCTGGCGCTTTTGTATCTGCACACAGAGCAGTATGCAATGGCGAGGCAGGTGCTTAGGACGGCGAGGAAGCTGGATACGACCAATGAGATGACGCTGCGTTACATGCATGAACTGACCAGTCTGCGCGGTAAGAAGGTCAAGGATGACAGACCGAAAAAGGAAGCAGCGGTAGAATACAATCTGGGAAATGAGACGATCATCCAGCCGAAGCATTCTGCAGCCAAAGCGCTGGCCAGCAAGTTTACGGTCATGAATATCGTGGTAGGTGCTCTGATCGGTGCGGCGGTGATCTGGTTTTTGATCGTGCCTGCGGTGGATCAGACGAAGAATGCGAAGGTCAACCAGCAGATGGTGGAATACAGTGAACGCATCAATGCGCTGGAGGCTCAGATCAGTGCACAGACAAGGACTCTGGATGAGTACCGCAAGAATGACAAGGATTCGGCGGATAATGCCCAGAATGCAGCGGGGACAGCTGACAGCTATGAGAATCTGCTGACAGTCTATAACCAGTGGAATTCTCAGAGCTACACAGATGATGTGATGGCAGGTACACTCCTCAATGTGAACCGGGAGGCGCTGGGAGATGGCGGTAAGGCAATCTATGATGAGATATCTGCCGATATCTTCCCGGGAGCCTGTGAGACTCTGTATTCAGGGGGAACTGCTTCCTTAGAAGTGGCGAACTATGATACCGCGATCGATTCTCTTAGCAAGGTCATTAAGATGGATGAGAACTATGATAACGGTGGTGCACTTTTGAATTTAGGCCTGGCCTATATGAGGAACGGCGACAATGACAATGCTGTCAAATATCTCAAACGTGTGATAGAGTTATTCCCTGACACCGAGAATGCATCCAATGCCCAGAACGGTCTGAATACCATTTCCCAGGGCGGCAGCGAGGACGGGACTACAGACTCCCAGAATACAGATGCAGGCGGTGCAGACACAGGCCAGACAGATCAGGGAAATGTGGATGCAGGCGGCACAGATGCCGGCAATGCAGATTTGTCCGGGGATGGTACCGGAGCCGGTGATACGGGTGGAGCCGATACCGGAATTATGGATGATGTATAAGGCCAGTAAGGAAAAATAGAGAAAGATACATAAGAGACGAAAAGAAGCGTGGCTGCAGTTCGTCTAAAACACGAAAGAGAAGGATATGTTATTTTAGCATATCCTTTTTATGTTGCTGTAAAAAGGCCGCAAAGCAGAAAAAGGGCGGGGAGCGCCTTGAAGAATGGAATAGGATTCACTAAAATAGAGGAGGAGTATTATGAAATATCAGGTGCAGGAAAACTGCCTGACCATCTATCTGCCAAAAGAGGTGGACCACCATAATGCAGAGGAGATGCGGAAGAATGCAGACACATTGATTGAAAAAAATCATATCAAATATGTAATCTTCGACTTCGGGCTGACGGATTTTATGGATAGTTCAGGGATCGGGGTCATTATGGGGCGGTATAAGATGATCCGTCTGATCGGCGGGGAGGTCTGGGCAGTACACACAAATGCAAGGATCAAAAAAATCCTGACGATGTCAGGAGTGACAAAAATAATGCAGATATATGAGGAGGACGAGGCATGAAAAACACAAATGAAATGGAGATTATTTTTGACAGCCATTCGTCAAATGAAGGGTTTGCAAGAGTTTCAGTGGCAGCATTCTTAACACAGTTAAACCCAACAGTAGAAGAGGTAGCAGATGTGAAGACTGCGATTTCAGAGGCCGTGACAAATGCGATCATCCATGGCTATGAGAACGAGGTACATAAGGTTTCTATCCGCTGCCGGATCGAAGGAGCACAGATCGCGGTGGAAGTGAAGGATAACGGAGTCGGTATCGAGGATGTAGAGCAGGCCATGACTCCCTTATATACAAGCAAACCGGAGCTGGAACGCTCAGGAATGGGATTTGCATTCATGGAAGCCTTTATGGATTCAGTAGAAGTCGAGTCCGCGCCGGGGAAAGGAACCACTGTGCGGATGAAGAAAACCATCGGTAAAGGAAGTAAACTATGGACCACACAATCGCTTTGATCAAGAAATCACACGATGGGGATAAAGAAGCGAGAGAACAATTAGTAGAGGAAAACGTAGGACTTGTCTGGTGCGTGGTAAAAAGATTTTATGGCAGGGGCACGGATGCCGAGGACCTCTTTCAGATCGGGAGCATCGGTCTTTTAAAGGCGATCGATAAATTCGATCTGTCCTATGATGTCAAGTTTTCCACCTATGCCGTTCCTATGATATCAGGAGAAATCAAACGATTTTTGCGGGATGACGGTATGATCAAGGTGAGCCGCTCGTTAAAGGAACTGTCTTACAAAATATTCCAGACAAGGGAAGCGCTGATCGCGAAACTGGATCGGGAGCCGACCTTAGAGGAGCTGGCCAAGACCATGGAGGTAGACAAGGAAGAAATCGTGCAGGCGATGGAAGCCGGCGGAGAGGTGGAATCCCTGTATAAGCCGATCCACCAGAAGGAGGGAAGTGAGATCCGGCTTGTGGACAAGCTGGAAGAAAAAGAGAGAAAGGAAGATAAGATCCTGGATCATATGCTGTTGAAACAGCTGCTGGAAAGCTTGGACAAAGATGAGCGTCAGCTGATCTATCTGCGCTATTTTGCGGATGAAACACAGACCCAGGTCGGGAAAAAGCTGGGCATATCCCAGGTGCAGGTCTCCCGGATGGAGAAACGAATCATCGAGAATATGCGGAAGCTGGGAACCGTGTAGCGGGCGGGTTTTCAGCTCCGCTGAAAACTAATGTATACCCATAGGGCATCCCGTAACACATGCCCTGCGGGCGGATTTTCAGCTCCGCTGAAAAGTAATGTATACTTTTCCTGATTTTTCAGATACTAAGGTTGAAGTATTTCAGGAAAGGTCAGGTGATTTTTATGGAAAATGGCAGAAGGAAGATCCGTATCTGTCTTTTTAGTATTGTGCTTGCAGCGGTGGTGATCGGGCTTCTATATTACTATCTGAATGGAAACGAACAGGTCAGGAGCAGCGAGGGGACTTTGATTAGGGCACCAAGGGTGGAATCTTATGGCTGTTAATCATGATACTGTGTACCTTAAGGGGGACAGGGATGTGGAGGTGCAAAAGCGGGATATCACGCTTGGCGATATCCTGGACCTGGAATGCAGCAATAAAGATCTGATCCCGAAGTTGAAGACCTTGAAGCTTTTGAAGATCCCGGATAAAGGAAAGCAGCGGTTTGTAATTTCTATACTGAAGATTATTGCCTGTATCCATGAAAAATATCCGGGCCTGGAGGTTCAAAATCTGGGAGAGCAGGATATCATCATCACATACGAAGAGCAGAAAACCCCCGGTATGTTCCTGCATATCTTAAAAACAGCCGTTGTTGTGCTGATCACATTCTGTGGCGCTGCATTTTCCATCATGGCTTTTAATAATGATGTGGATGTGACAAAACTTTTCTCACAGATCTATAAGTTTACGACAGGAACAAAGTCGGATGGTTTTACAATTCTGGAAGTATCATATTCAGTGGGGATCACCATCGGAATCCTTGTATTCTTTAACCATTTTGGAAAGAAGCGCTTTACGGTAGATCCAACGCCGATGGAAGTGCAGATGCGTCTTTATGAAAATGATATCCAGACGACTCTGGTCGAGGATGCATCCAGAAGGGGGGAGGAGCTCGATGTGGGTAAATCAAATCATATTGGCACTCATCGGACTTAGCGGCGGTCTCGTTATTGCGGGGGGATTGTTCTCCTTTATCATCGAACTGGGTGTGATCGCAGATTTTGCGGACCGGACACATACGGGAGAGCATATCCTGCTATATGAGGATTGTGTTGCAGTTGGCGGGATCATAGGAAACATGATCTCTATGTTTCACCCCCATATCCCTTATGGGGTATGGCTTCTTCCGTTTTTGGGACTGTTTGCGGGAATCTTCGTGGGATGCTGGTCCATGGCACTGGCCGAGATCCTGAATGTATTCCCTATTTTTGTGCGCAGGCTTAAAATCGTAAGATATCTGTCTGCCTTTGTATTAAGTATGGCTTTAGGGAAAGGGCTCGGGGCGTTCTTGTTCCTATTTCAGAGGTGGGGCTAAAACGAAACAGTCCATCCAAGAGATCATATAAGTGGTGGGAAAATAGTGAAAAGTATTCAATGAAGGGGCAGCTTATGGTGGAGGCTGCCCCAGTTATTTTCTAAAAAGAAGCTGCAGAAAGTGTTATCTGGAGGGCATTTTGAAACCGTCAAGTGCCCGGTTCAGATAATCGTTAAACGGCTTCATGATCTCAAAGATCCTTACGGCCTTCTCAAGAAATCCTTCCTCCAGTAATTCCAGGTCCTGGATCGGATATTCCAGATACCAGCTCTTAAATTTTAGAAATTCGGCCTGTGGATGTTCCTTATCATATCCTGCAGGGACATTTTTCAGAGCGGTGCCCTTTACCGTGAAAAGTTCTTCAAATGCGGGGGCATGGATGATCTCGTCCCACTCCTTTGGATTTGCAGAGATATAGTCTCTTACCATGGAGGTCGCATCCTTAAACATGTCGGCAAAAAGTCCGCCGCCCAGAAAAGACTGTCCGCCTGGCTTTATCATGATGTAATATCCTACGGGAACAGGCAGTTTTCCTCTGGATGATATATGGGCACGAAACGCGGGATTATATGGTGACTTATCATTGCTGAACCGGGTATCTCTGACCAGCTTGAAGGTAAGCTCTTTTGGCTCATTGTGTAAGATACTGCTGTCAAATTTCCCGATCTCCAGGATCAATGACTGTAAAAAAGCCTCGAATTGTGCGTTTGCTTCTTTGTATTCCTCTTTGTGCTGGTGATACCAGTCTCTGTTGTTATTTTGGCTCAGACCAGTTAAGTATGTTAATATCTGCTGCATATGAAATCTCCTTTGTTATGAATTTTTTACAGTTGAGACTGCTGGTGAGTCCAAAAAGTCTCTTATAAATTTTGTTGTGTTTTCTGTTGAAGCATACAGTGTACCGAATGAAAATGCCTGTGCCAGATCGTCGATATCCTCCATCGCTTCCTTAACATCTATCATAGTTTCGCGTGGGATAGAAGAAGCACTGGTATAATCTAGCCTTGCAGGACTGATCCTGTGGTTTTGTATGGCATAGTTGACCCTGTCTCTGCACCTGCATTTTCCCAAGCCGAACTCACCACAGTATGTTTTGAGGAAGTCAGCCATCTTTTTCCGGACTCTGGAAAGTCTTTGGCGGTATGCTTCCGGTGTGATCCCCAGGACGTCACCTGCGATGCGGCTGTCAATTTTGAACATGGTTCCCAGTACAAAGACACATCTGCTTTCCGTATCGAGACACTGCAGCATAACATTCGTGCAGGACATCTTTAATTCCTCCGCCAGGATCGCCTGGTCCACATTCTGCGTCAGGTCAGCAACCTCGGAGATCTTCCCGTTTTCAATATCGTTCCCATAAAATTCAAAACTTAAGGGGTACTGGGCAAACATATGCTTTTTGTAATCCTTTAGATGGTTCACTGCAATGCGAAATACCCAGGTCGTAAAGGAACTTTCTTTCCGAAAGGATGACAGGTGGGTCATGACTTTCAGTAAAATGTCCTGTGTGGCATCCTCAGCATCCGTAAAACTCCCCAGCATCCTCAATGAGAGATTGAAGATTAGATCCTGTACGCTGAGCAGAACAGTTTCAAGAGAATTCTTATCTCCTGAGGTGGCTTTTTCAATCAGGTCCAATAACTCTTCGTTTGTTTTTTTATTCATGTCTTTTACCTCCTGTTTAATTAGACAATGAAAATCTGTGCGTGTGACACAAAATCTAAATAAATTTCAAAAATTTTGTTGGAGTATGCAAATATTAGCTGACTTTGTATAAGAACTATGTAAATTATAAGGGGAGGGAAGGAGAATATCAATAAGCCTGGGGAATTCATTAAAAGAAGGTGCAGATACCTTGACTTATTTTTCACAGCGGTGTAAAATTTAAGTGTAGTAGAGGCTATCCAAGATAGGAATGTGATTCTTAAAGAGGGTAGCCAGTTTTTTTGTAGGAGGAGAAGATTATGAAAAAGAAGATTCTGAGCGCAATCGTGTGCGCGACAATGGTCATCAGCTTGTTGGCCGGATGTGGTGCTAAGCCGGCAGCCGAAGCTGACAGCTCAAGCAAGGATGACAAGAAGACAGAGAGCACTAAGGGGATCGCCAAGGAAGATATCAAGGTTGGATTCGTGCATGTATCCGATGCAAGTGATATGGGTTACACATACAACCATGACCTTGGAACAAAAGAGATGCAGGAAGCACTTGGCTTAAGTGATGATCAGATCGTCAATAAGTTCAACGTGCCTGAGGGAGCAGAGTGTGACACCGCATTAAGAGAGCTTGTAGATGCAGGATGTAACATCATCTTTGCAACAAGTTTTGGATTTGAGGACTATGTAAAAGAAGTTGCAGCAGAGTATCCAGACATTCAGTTCTGCCATGCAACAGGATTCCAGGCAAAGGATTCCGGCCTTGACAATATGCACAACTATTTCGCATCTATCTATGAGGCACGTTACCTGGCAGGTATCGCAGCAGGTATGAAGACAGAGAGCAACAAGCTGGGATATGTTGCTGCTTTCCCATTCGCAGAGGTCATCAGCGGATACACAGCATTCTATCTTGGTGCTAAGAGCGTGAATCCGGATGTCACAATGGACATTATGTACACGAATTCATGGAATGACCCGACCGTTGAATCACAGGTTGCAAAGGCTTTGATCGAGCGTGGATGTGACGTGATCTCACAGCACTCAGACTCCACTGCTCCGGCAACAACAGCAGAAGAGAACGGCGCTTTCCAGGTTGGATATAACAATGATATGATTGAAGCTGCTCCGAAGGCTTCCCTGATTTCCGCACGTATCGACTGGGGCATTTATGTAACAGAAGCTGTACAGAGTATGATCGATGGAAAAGAGATTCCTGTGGACTGGTGCAAAGGTCTTGCAGACGGTGCAGTTTACCTGTCACCACTGAATACAGACATCGCAGCAGAAGGAACACAGGAAGCGATCGATAAAGCTTCCGAAGCACTGAAATCCGGTGAACTTAAGGTATTTGCAGGTCCGTTAAAGGGGACAAGCCCTGACGGAGAGACAATCGAAGTTGCAGAAGGCGATCATTATCCTGAGCAGGAAGAAGCATCCGCACCATCCTGGAGTTTCATTATTGATGGATGCAACGTGGTTGAATAACCGGGGTTTCAGCCAGCATTAGTTCAGTTCATTGACAGAGCCGTTGTTATGACGGCTCTGTTTTTAGATAAGGCCTTTTTTCGGGCATCACGTAATATATACCTTATCCGGATATGACTGATGGAAGGCATATATTACGGGGTACCTGAAATGAGGAGAGGACAAGGAAAGATAAAAAGGAGGGTGAAGAATTGGGCGAGACTACAGAATTTGCAGTTCGTATGCATCATGTCACCAAAACATTTGGAAAGGTCGTTGCCAATAAGGACGTTGACCTTGAGTTAAGAGACGGGGAGATCCTTGCACTTTTAGGGGAGAACGGAAGTGGCAAGACAACCTTGATGAACATGCTTTCCGGGATTTATTTTCCGGACCACGGAGAGATTGATGTTCATGGAAAGCAGGTTACGATCCGTTCCCCGAGAGATGCTTTTGACCTGGGAATCGGTATGATCCACCAGCATTTTAAACTGGTGGAGGTGCTGACCGCAGCCGAGAATATCGTGCTTGGTCTGGATGGGAA
This sequence comes from Faecalicatena sp., assembly GCF_058819085.1. NCBI lineage: Bacteria > Bacillati > Bacillota > Clostridia > Lachnospirales > Lachnospiraceae > Faecalicatena > Faecalicatena sp. The sequence continues at coordinate 24,481 of NZ_JBZUUL010000001.1, read as the reverse complement.
GGCAACGGTTAACCGAAAGGAGATCAACCAGAAGGTCAGTGATCTGGCATCACGCTATGGTTTTGAACTTGATCCGGCCAAGAAGGTTTATAATATGGCTGTATCGGAAAAGCAGACAGTGGAGATCCTTAAGGTACTTTACAGAGGAGCGGATATTCTGATCCTGGATGAACCGACTGCGGTCTTGACACCGCAGGAGACGGAGAAGCTTTTTGCAGTACTGCGTAATATGAAGAAGGACGGAAAATCCATCATCATCATCACGCATAAGCTGAATGAGGTAATGGCGATCTCGGACCGCGTAGCGATCCTGAGAAAAGGGGAATACATTGGTGTCGTCGATACAGATAAGACCGATCAGGCACAGCTGACAGAGATGATGGTAGGCAGGCCGATCAGTCTGGCGATCGACCGTCCACAGATGGAAGAGAAGACAGAAAGGCTTCAAGTCATTGGGCTGACCTGTCTAAACGGCGATGGAGTCAAGGCACTGGATAATGTATCTTTTTCCGCATACGGCGGGGAGATACTGGGAGTGGCCGGTATCGCAGGCAGCGGGCAGAAGGAGCTCTGTGAGGCGATCGCAGGACTGTATCCTACGATCGGAGGTTCCGTGCTTTACACAGGTGAACATGACGGTGAGCCGATCAAGGAGAGGATCCTTGGACTGAGGCCGGATGAGATCGTGAAAAAGGGAATCTCCATGGCGTTCGTACCTGAGGACAGACTGGGTATGGGCCTTGTGGCAGGCATGGATATGACAGATAACGTGATGCTGAGAAGCTATAAGAATAAGAAGGGTATCTTTGTGGACAGGAAGGCACCGAAGGCGCTGGCAGAACAGCTGATCGGGGAATTGGAGATCGTAACTCCGGGGGTAGAGACTCCGGTAGGCCGTCTTTCCGGCGGTAATGTCCAGAAGGTCCTGCTCGGAAGAGAGATTGCATTGAGCCCGTCCGTGCTGATCGTAGCTTACCCGGTCCGCGGTCTGGACATCAACTCTTCTTATCGGATATATGAGCTTTTAAACGAGCAGAAGAAAAAAGGTGTGGCAGTCATCTTTATCGGGGAAGACCTGGATGTCCTGATGGAGCTTTCTGACAGGATCATGGTTTTATGCGGCGGTAAGGTGAGCGGTATCGTGGATCCGAAGGAAGTGACAAAGGAAGATATCGGACTTATGATGATTCATGTAGATGAGAACAATGATACAAAGGATAAGACGGATGTAAGACAGACAGCAGAGAAGGAAGGGGTGGAATCATGAGCAGAGCACATGTACAGGCAAAAGAGCCGCTGATCCGTATGGTGAAAAGAGGAACGATCTCCCAGGAAAAGGCATGGGGAATCCGTGCGGCTGCATTTGTTCTTTCACTGATCACCGGAGGCCTTCTGATCTTAATACTGGGGCACAATCCATTAGAGGTATATAAAGCGATGGTGATAGGGGCCTGGGGGTCCAGGACCGTCATCCATGAGACTGTAAAACTGGCAGTTCCGCTTTTGATCACAGCGATCGGTATTTCCTTTGCATTTAAGATGAAGTTCTGGAATATCGGTGCTGAGGGACAGATCCTGGTGGGTGCCGTAGCGGCAGGAGCATTTGGATTGTTTACGGCCCACATTTTTCCGAAGCTTCCACTGGTCCTTCTGATGATTCTTGCAGGAATGGCGGCAGGCGGTCTGTATGGACTTCTCCCGGCGGTCTGCAAGGCAAAATGGGGAACCAATGAGACACTGTTTACCCTGATGCTGAACTATATCGCACTTGCTTTTATCAAGTATCTGATGAACGGTCCCTGGAAAGCACCGGGCAGCAGCTTCCCAAAGATCGCGATGTTAGTGCCGGGAGCAAGACTTACGAAGGTACTCGGGGTGCATTGGGGCTGGATACTGGCACTGATCCTGGTAGTAGTTTCCTGGATTTATTTTAATAAGACAAAACAGGGATATGAGATCGCTGTCGTAGGTGAGAGTAATAACACTGCGAGATATGCAGGAATCAATGTAAGCAGGGTGTTTCGGCGTACTATGTTCCTGTCAGGTGCATTATGCGGGCTGGTAGGCATGCTGCAGTTTGCAGGTGCGGATTATACGATCACAGAAGGGACAGCAGGCGGAGTCGGATTCACAGCGATCACGGTCGCATGGCTTGCAAAGATGAATCCCTATGGAATGCTGATCGTATCTGTATTTATCGCTATGCTGGAGAGAGGGTCTAACACGATCCAGACAAACTTTAAGATACCGGCATCGGCATCAGATCTGTTGATCGGTATTATTTTGTTCTTTATGCTGGGGTGTGAATTCTTTATTACATACCGTTTGATCTTCAGAGGAAAGGAGGAACATCATGCTTAATACATTGAATAGTTTATTTATTGCTGCTGTATTGGCCGGGACGCCTCTGCTATTAGGTGCATTGGGAGAAATCCTGACAGAGAAATCCGGTAACCTGAATCTTGGTGTGGAAGGTATGATGTTCATGGGAGCCATTACCGGACTTGCGGGCTCTTACTATTATGAGCAGGCTGTCACCAAGGGCGGTGGAACACCTAATGGAGTGTTATCCGCATTGATCGCCCTGATCGTATCTTTTATGGCGGGAAGCCTTGGAGCACTGATCTATAGTTTCCTGACTATTTCACTGCGGGCGAACCAGAATGTAACCGGACTGACACTGACGATCTTTGGTACCGGCTTTGGAAACTTTTTCGGTGAATATATCGGACAGAAGGCAGGCGGATATGTGACCGTGAGCGGAGTGACAAAGGATGCATTTTCCAGACTTCATATTCCGGGGCTTTCGGACATTCCCGTTCTTGGAAAGCTCTTATTCCAGTATAACTGGCTTGTGTATTTTGCGATCATACTGGCAGTTGTGATGACCTGGTTCTTTAATAGATCACGTGTCGGCCTGAACCTGCGGGCAGTCGGGGAGGACCCGGCAACAGCAGATGCAGCAGGAATCAATACGACAAAATATAAGTACATTGCAACGATTGTGGGCGGCGGTATCTGCGGTATCGGTGGAATGTATATGAGTATGGTTACGACTAAGGGCGTATGGGTCCATGGATGCGTCAGCGGTTATGGATGGCTTGCGGTAGCTCTTGTTATCTTTGCAACCTGGAGCCCGGCAAGAGGAATGCTGGTCGCACTTGTATTTGGCGGTCTGACGATCATGCGTATGTATATCAAGATTCCGGGACTTCCGGCACAGATCTACGACATGGCTCCTTATGTTGCGACGATCATCGTGCTTGTTGTGACGAGCATGAGACAGAGTAAGGAGCATGCACAGCCAAAGAGCTGCGGTTTGAATTACTTTAGAGAAGAAAGATAGTGTATGGTGCTTGTTTGGCAGATGGACAGGCACGGTCTGGAGAATAAGGCCTGGGATTTCCGAGGGTATGAAGCCTGAAGAGATCCCGGGCTTTTTATGCGTCTGCATATGGATTGGCAGAAAAAGAGGCATTCAGCATGAGCAGATGGGTGAATATATTGGGTATAAACAAATGACTTTTAAGGGTAAATGTGTTAAAATTTAAGACAGACTGAGGGGCTGCTTTTTGAATACAGTTTGTGGGTTTCAGGAGGGACAGAAAATATGGAGAATCATACTAAGGAAGAATTTGAGGTCAACAGCAGTTTATTTGGAGGGTATAATAAGAAGCAGATGGATGCCTATGTTTCCGAGCTTCAAGATATGATTAAAGGGCTTCAGGAGGAAATAGAAGCGGAACAAGAGGAAAGAGCAGAATTGGAGCAAAAGCTGTCCAAGGCAGAGTCCTGCTATAAGAGTCTGTGGGAACGCAGCAAGGGGCAGGATGAGGTTGTCACTGTACAGGAGGAGACGATCCGTCAGCTCAAAGGGGAGCTTAAGAGCCGGGAGGATCTGATGAAAGGACAGTCTGATCTGATCAGAGAGCAGAAGGTTCTGTTAAAGGGACAGATGCAGATGCTCAAGAATCAGGAGGTCATGATGAAGGGGCAGGGAGAACTGCTCAAGAGTCAGGAAGGGATGCTGAAAAGACAGGGAGAGCTGGTAAAGAACCAGGAAGAACTGCTCAAGAGCCGGGAAGAGCTGCTCAAGGGTCAGGAAGAACTGCTCAAGAGCCGGGAAGAGCTTCTCAAGGGTCAGGAAGATCTGCTCAAGAGTCGGGAAGAGCTGCTCAAGGGTCAGGAAATTCTGCTGAAACGTCAGGAAGAATTGCTCAGGTGTCAGGACAGTATTCAGAAGGGACAGGAAGCTCAGTTTACTAAGGATGCTGCAGAACATCTGGAACACAAGATAGATAGGCTGGGACAGTCTTTGAAAAAGCTGGAACAGCAGGGAAGCGGACTTCCGGTCAATACGCTGGACAGTGTGATCAAAAAGCAGTTAAATAGGCTGGGGAAGAAAAGAGTGCTCTGATGGAGGAAGAAGTGATCAATGATGGATGACAAGCGGTTGGATCCGGTACCGGAAGAGCTTCCTGCACCGGAGGAATTATTTCACAAGGATGGGATTTTCAAGGGGCAAAAAAGGAAGAAGGGCTCCTTCTCCAGAAAAAGGAAGCCGATCCCCCGTTATAGAGTGGCAAAGAGATTTTCTATGGGCTTTATTTTACTGCTTGTTCTTATCATTCTTGCCGCAGCGAATCTGGACAAAATGGGAATCTATTTTTACTGTATGGGCTCGTCCAGTATGGAGCGGGTCATTCCCAAAGACAGCCTTCTGGTGGTACGCAGTGTAAAGGCAGAAGAGCTGAAGGAAGGGGACATCATCACCTTTGTGAATGCCAGCCATATGTCTGTGACCCATGAGATCATAGAAGTCATTCTCTCGCAGGGACAGGGGCCTTCCTACAGGACAAAAGGAACGGAAAATGCTGAATGTGACCAGTATATTACTCCCTACAGGAATGTCAGCGGTAAAGTGATTTTTCATATACCGCATGTGGGAAAATGGCTGACGGTCTGGAAAAAATGATGGCTTATGGACATGAATTTTGGAGATAGAATAAGAATCTGGTGCTGAGGTTTTTTTTAACGCAGCACCAGATTCTTATTTAGTTAAGATATTTTTCCACCAATCCAACAAGCTCCTCATGGGTATTTGTGATCGTCTCCTGGACTTTTAGTTCTGATTCAAGAAGTTTATAGATCCATTTGCAGACGATCTCGTCAATCTCATATTGGGGGACAACCTTATTATTTGCAAGCTTAGGCGGAAAGGTAGGCTTGGTATATTTATAAATGTCATGATACAGAGGCAGCCAGGGATAGAGTTCCCCTAATTCATCATTCAGGTAAGAGCTGTTTGTGGCAGGCAGGCTGCCAGTCAGGGTGGAATAATTCGTGATCTGCTTTTCACAGGTCCACTTGAGGAATTCAAAGGCAGCCTCTTTATTTTTCGACCTGCTGCTGATACCAAGACTCCATCCGCCAAGCAGAGGGGCCCGTCCGGGAATGAGATGGTATCCAATGGAGCCGATGATACTATTCTTCCTTAGATCTGTGACATCCCTCAAAAATGATGGGTAGGAGATCAGCATTGCAGTTTCCCCCGCAAGGAAATCATCCACAACACTGTTATCAGTTGCCGTACGGTAATCAGGTTTGGCACATTTTATGGAGCGTACAAAGTTGATGTATGCTTTTAAGGACTGGTCAGAGTCCAGGCATACCTGGCCGGACGGAGTAAAAAGACTGCCGCCGAAGGCACGCAGGCGCATATATATTTCCGGGGTCAGACATTCACTGTAAGCAGTTGGAACGGATATCCCGTATGGGATCGCAGTGGTCTTATTAGTAAAAAAGTCTGCGATCGTATTAAACTCTTTCAACGTAACAGGGGGGCGCAGAGAGATCTTATTCTTTTTCTTATAATCTTCCCTGAGCTTTGGGTCCTCAAATAAATCTTTCCTGTAATAGAGGATCTGTGGTGCGTACATAAAAGGAATGCCATAAAAATGCCCGCTGAAAATACTGTAATATTTGAGGCAGTCCGGGAGAAAAATATTCGTGTCAAGGGAATTGATCTCCGCAGAGATATCTTCCAGGAGGTGCTCCGAAGCAAGCGAGGGCATCCAGGGGATATCATACATAATGACATCGTATATTTCCTGGGTATCGGACCTATGGTTTTCCAATATTGTTTCGTATAGGAAGTGGTGGGGCAGGATCGTAGCCTCAACCGTTGTTCCTGTCCGGATCTCAAAGTTTCGAAGCAGCCTCAAAAGATAGTGCACCTGGGGCGTATCCAAAAGCAGTGCACGTATCTTTCGCTGTGAGGAGGCTTTCTTTTCAGATGGCAGCATGCTCTTTGGCGAAACACGGATGTCAGAGGAGGATGTCATACTGCTGAATTTCCGCCCGCTTAGGATCACCCGTTCGCTTTCCTTTGTAAGGGGGGAATTCAGCTGCCCCATCAATAAACGGGAGGCTGTCTGTCCCAGTTTGATCGCAGGACGTACAGTGGAACCAGAAGAAAAAGAGTGCGTATGCAGGTTCCAGTGCTCCTCACCTAATGTAAACACAGGGATATCATCTGTGGTATATCCCAGTATCGTAATTCCTTCTATGATCCCGGCGGTCAGTGACTCAGATGTGGTCACTATGACCTCCGGGATCTCTGCATTTAGAAGCTTGATCGTTTTTCGGAAGGCATCTTCTTTACTCAGATCAGTCTTGATAAAAAATTTCTCATCTGCTCTTACATCATAATTCTTATAGGCATCCCGGAAGCCTCGTATACAGGCTGCCTCACAGTCGAATTTTTCAGGACCCGACATGAGATAGATCCGGCGGAAATTCATTTTCAAAAGCGATTCCACCATACCCTTGAGAAGCACACGGTTATCAAATGATACGAAATCCGTGTCAAGACTATGTATATTTCTGTCGATCAGGACCAAAGGAATCTTCTTTGATACCAGATTGTCATAGTAAAATTTCCAGTTATCCGGCTGACAGGATACGAGGAAAAGTCCGCAGATCTGCTTTTTTAACAGGCTCATGACAATATTCGTCTCAAATTCAGGAATATTCTCTGAAAATGCCAGGTTCATATAATAATCGGTATTCTGAAAGCAGGATTTGATACCTTGGAATATCTGCACATAATAGGAATCATTTAAACTGGGCAGAATGATCCCGATATCTGTGCTCAGTTTAGACTTAAGATTTTTGGCATACTGGTTCGGGGTATATTGAAGTATGTCTATGGCTCTTTGTACTTTATCGGATATATCTCTGCTTACAGGTTTTGTATGGTTTAGATAATTGGATACAGTACCGATCGAAACACCAGCCAATTGGGCAACATCTTTTATTGTGGCCATATCTGCTTCTCCTCTCGGTGAATCATTTGTAATAGTTGTTTTTAACATAGCACAAATTATCTGTTAAGTAAACAATTTTGAAACGTTTAAATTGAATATAGTGAAAAAATTAGTGAAAATATTGATTATATTAGAGACGAACCATAAAATGAGTGCAGATTGAAAGACCGATATAAAACAAGCAAAGTAAAGGAGGAGCACTTATGAAAAAGAAACAAATATCCCTGGTCATTGCGGTATGTATGCTTGCAGGATTAGTCGGAGGATGCGGACAAAGCGGGAGTGATCCAAAGGAAGAAAGTCCGGCTTCGGATCGTGCGGCAGATCAGGAGTACCACTTTAAGATCATCGTACAAAGTTACCAGTCTACATACTGGCAGGCTGCGATCCAGGGGATCAATGGAGCTGCAGACAGATTGGGTGTGAAGGTTGACTGTACGGGGCCGAATTCAGAATCCGACATAGCGGACCAGGTAAACATGCTGAATAATGCGGTCAACAGCAAACCGGACGGCGTTGCAATCGCACCATGCGATCAGAATTCGGTACATGAATCACTTCAGACAGCTTTGGATAGAGAGGTACCGGTGGTTTGTTTTGATTCCGGCGTTGAGAGCGCACCGGAGGGGGCTGTATATTGTACTGTTGCCAGTGATAATTATGCGTCAGGTGAACTTGCCGCAGAGAATTTATATGAGGGACTAAAGGAGCGGATCAATGCTTCGGAGGCACCGGTTCGAATCGGGGAAGTGAATCAGGAGTCAACATCTGAGAGTATCAGTTCAAGAGGGCTTGGTTTCATAGATAAATTCAGCGAATTAGCCGCTGCAGACGGTAAAAAGGTCACAGTGATCGGAAATGACTACTTTGTAAAGAATTCCAATGTGGAAAAGGTTTCTGTAGATGAGGCGGATATCATCTTTGAGGTGGCGGTTCCATCGCAGACAACAGTTGAATTGTGTGCAACAGAAGCATCCAATCTACTCAATAAGGATGATCTGATCGCCATTTTTGGTTCCAATCAGGTGGCAGCAGAAGGAATCCTGACTGCAGACGCTAATCTGTCTGTACTTGGAAACGATCCAAATCATTCAGTTGTTGCTGTTGGATTTGACGCAGGTACAACAATTAAAGCAGCTGTCAGGGACGGATCACTTTATGGAGCAATTACACAGTCGCCGGTTGAGATGGGGGAAAAGACTGTAGAAATGCTGTATAAAATCGTCGAGGGCGGAGAAGTAAAGGATATCACGACTTCCTGTTATTGGTATGATGCAGAGATCGCACCGAATCTTTATGATTAAGCAAGAAAGCTGGATGCACATGCAGCCATCCGGTTTTTCTATACGGACAGGCCGCTTTAATGGCAGATTTACATAAAAATAAGAATCTGGTGCTGACAACCTCCTGACATCAGCGCCAGATTCTTATTTCTTGTAAAAACATTCGGCCTTCCCATGGATCAAAGTAGTTTATAGATCCAGTAGATAAACCCTAACACCCAACTGGTAAAGACTCCATATAGGATCACAGGTCCTGCGATCGTGAAGATCTTGCATCCGATTCCAAACACCTGTCCTTCCTTTTTATACTCGATCGCCGGAGCCGCCACAGAGTTGGCGAAGCCTGTGATCGGGACCAGTGCGCCTGCCCCGCCCCATTTTGCGATCTTGGGATAAAGATTGATCCCGGTCAGGATGACACTGAGCAGGACCAAAAGCATGGAAGTCCAGCCGCCGCATTCTTCTTTTGAGAGCTTTTGCATCTCACAGTAATTATAGATCACCTGCCCGATCGTGCAGATGACACCACCAGTGATAAAAGCTTTAAACATATTGACATAGACATTGTGGACGGGCGTCTTCTGTTTGACGTACTGCTCATACTGTTTCTCCTGTTTCATCTTCTCTACCTTATCCATAATAACGTCTCCTTTAAGTTCATGATTAAGGATAGTATCTGGCAATATAGAAAAAATATACCATATAATTACAGATTGGAAGATTTCTTGCTATTACGTGAATCCGGAATTGGAAAAGGACAAATAATGCTTTCATGATAAAATTATGATATGATGGTAAAAGAAAGGTGTTGAATTTAAAAATTAAATAATGTATACGGAAGATTTAAATTTTAGGGTGATGATATTTTTATAAACAAGATTTATGTTGCAGGAAATAAGTGGGCAGTGAGGAGAAATATGAATAAAAAAATTAGTGAGCTTAGTATATTTTTTTTAGTGACATATGGTATTAACTATCTCTTAGGAATCCTGTTGTTAAGGAATGACTTTCTAAATCCTAATCTATTTATGGGAGGGATGGTATTGCTGCCAGCAAGTGGCGTGTTTCTGGCAAAAGTGTATAGTCATGATGATAAGATAGAATCAATACCTTCTGTAATCCCAGGTTTTTGTATGTTTTACGGAATTATAATTGTCATCAAAGTTATTACGGGGATCAATGAAAGTAGAATTCTGCTGTTAGGAGAGTATGCCACAATCGCCGTCAGTATCATATTATTGGTGCGACAAAGAAGAGGTCGAAATGAAAATAAGCCATTTTATAAATTTGAACTTGTACATAAAGATTTTGTGCTCTTTATTGTAATATTGACGGGAAAGGCTTTTTTAGATATGCTGCCATATTTAAAAGAGAACAGCACCAGGATATTTGGCCTTATTGGTAATGTATTGATGATAGCTTTTATATTCATTGGCAGCGGCATACGAGTTTTAGGGGAAGAGTACGGCTGGAGGGGTTATTTGCAGCCTATTATGCAGAAGAAATTTGGAAAAAGAGCTGGTGTGATTTTATTGGGGATATTATGGGAATTCTGGCATATACCACTTTGGTTTACGGTATATGATTTGAAATTATGGGAAATTCCATTCAGAATATTGCTTGCAATTAGTTTTTCAATTTTTCTTGGATATGTATATATGAGAACGAATAATGTCTGGTTATGTGGATTGGCACATAGTGCATATGATACAATGTCATATTATGGTACACAGGGCATGGGGGTGGAGGAGAAAAATATAGGATATCATATGATAATCGTTCTTTTTTTTATACTAAGTTTGTCACTATTTATTTTGAAAAAAGAATATCGAAATAAAGAAAAGGACTGATGAAACAATATCATCGTAAGTGCCTAATTATTGGATAACTATTCCTGTTTTTAACATATGTGGGAATATATAAGTGCCACAACCCCTCGAACATACTGGGTTTGTGGCACTTTGTGTCCCATGCTTGAAGTATAGTATTGTTTTATCTGTTCTTAATTTTTTTAAATCTCGTTCAACTTACGTTTGCTTATAAATTCATAGTCTGTTCGGTAGCTGCATGCTACATGTTGTTCGTCTGCCTGTTCTGCATGGACTGCCTTCTGATATGAAGCATATTTTGAATTGGAAAAAGACAAATAATGCGTTAATGATAAAATTATGATATGATGGTAAAAGAAAAAAAGAAATGTGAAATAGAAAACAAAAGAAAGCAGGAAAATGGCCTATGAAGGTATTAATCGCGGATGATGAAGAAAAAGTATGCAAACTGATACAACATTTGGTCGATTGGGATTCATTTGGTATGGAAATCGTACAGGTTGTAAATGATGGAAAAGCAGCGTTTGAGGCAGTCTGTGAAAAAAAGCCTGACATAGTGATTACGGATATACGGATGCCGAATTATGACGGTCTGGAATTGATACGAAGGAGTAAAGAACGGTATCCTGAAATTAGTTTTATTGTAATCAGCGGATACAGTCAGTTTGAATATGCCCAGCAGGCAATCAAATATGGTGTCAAGGATTATCTGTTAAAGCCTCTTAAAAAAAGGGAGCTGGAACATACTCTTTTGGGGATCAAAGAGCAGTATGAAAATTCAAAAAAAGAGGAACAGGAAATAGAAAAAATCAAATCTCTTGTCACCGCGTCAAGGGAACAGGTGAGAGAGAATTTTTGGATGCAGCTTCTTACGAAGCAGAAGGAACTTTCGTCTATGACAGACTTGAAACTAGACCAAATTAATGTACGATATGAGTGTTGTTTTCAGGAGGGCTTTTTTAATGTAGTCAGGCTGCATCCTTTTTTCAGGGGAACAGGAGTTACAGAGGAAATTATCAATTTCTATCTGTCTAAAATGAACCAGATTACCCGAGAAAAACTGTGTGGCTGCTGTATGGAATTTATCTGTATCGTGTATGATGAAGAGGTAGTCTGTCTGCTCAATACCGAAACAAAGGATTATGCGGAGATTGAACGTCAGCTCAAGCACGTGAAGATTGATATGTCGAATCTTTCGGATATGATCGAGGAGGTAAAGATCTATGCTGGAATAGGAACGTGTGTAACTAAGATATGCAGCATCGGGACATGTATGGAAGAGTCGGATTTGGCCTTATTAGAGCGGATGGGAGAGAAGACGCCGTTCTGTTTGTATTACCATCCAGAGAAGCATAAGGCTGAGGTGCAGGATTTCATAGATATTCAGAAGCAGAGTGATATCCTTGCTTGTCAGGAAAGACTGGATATCGAAGGGGTAAGAAAGCAGATTCAGAGTCTGGAAAAAAAGCTTGAGCCCTATCGAAATGATGGAAGGCTGATTTATGAATGTTACTGTGAACTGATTCAAATACTTCAGTTCGGGATGAAGAATCTGGGAATCACGATTTTTCAGGATTATATGAAACAGTACAGAAGGATGAAAACTTATGGGGAGATATTTGAATGGGTCATAAAGGGGATCGATGAAGAGTATCGGCTTTATATGGAAAATAAAAAGGATGCTGTGAGTAGACCGATTCGCGATGCAAAGCAGTATATCTACGACCACTTTAGTCAGAATATAACACTGGAGGACATCAGTGAGCAGATTGGCTTTAACCCTGCATATTTTTCCACATTGTTCAAAAAGGAAACCGGAAAGAATTTTTTAGAATATGTCACGGAACTCCGTATCCAAAAAGCAAAAAATTATCTGATACAGACAGATTATGATATTGCAGAGATAGCATCCTCGGTAGGGTATGGTGATCTGAAGTATTTTTCAAAGCTGTTTAAGAAGAATACAGGCTTAAGTCCGTCAGAGTTCAGAAAGTTATATAATTAGGTGGGATATGAAAGAGAAGATATTGGCCAGACGTGCCTGGTTCATAATCTGCGGGGGTGGATTGTGCGTCTTCTTAAGTGTGGCGGCGTCTGGTATCGGATTTTATCATTATGGAATATTGTCAGGAAGAGGGGCAGCACTTATTCTGGCCGGAGATGTTTTATTATTAATCGGTTTTTATAAGCTAACTGATCATTGGCTCATCCGTCCATATCGGTTACATAATCAGAAGATCGGACACTTTATGGGAAACAGCCAGTATGGGGACCTGCTGGAAGAGGACTGCGAGGTCTACGAAGGAGAGCTGGAGGTATGGAAAAAGTTTGATAAAATGCTGGATAAACAAAACATCATACAGCTTTCTACCAAACATGCAGAACTACTGGCACTTCAGAATCAGATCAACCCTCATTTTTTATACAATACATTAGAGGCGATCCGGGGAGATGCCCTGTGCGAGGGGATGAATGATATTGCAGACACGACAGAGGCGTTGTCTACCTTCTTTCGCTATACGATTTCTGATACCGGGAATTTAGTTACATTGGAAGACGAACTTGAAAATATTGAAAACTATTTTAAAATCCAGAAGTACCGGTTCGGGGAGCGGATATCTATGCAGGTCGATTTCCCGGAGGACTATGCGAGAGTGCTGCAATGCAGGCTTCCGAAGCTGACCCTGCAGCCGATCGTAGAGAATGCGGTGTTCCATGGTCTGGAGTCCAAAAGTGAGGGCGGGCTTGTCCTGATCTCCATAGACAGTACAGCAAACAAATTGATGCTCAGTATCCAGGATGACGGCGGAGGCATCCCGGAGGAGGAACTGCACAGACTCAATGAAAGACTGGAGCATCCTGAGGTAAAGACATCGGAAAAGAAAAAAGGCGGAATCGCGCTGACCAACGTAAGCCGCAGGATAAAACTGCTCTTTGGAGATGAGTATGGAGTACACATTTTTAGTATTCAGGGAGTCGGTACAGATGTGCAGGTGACGGTCCCTATTATCTATGAGAGCAGGTCAGAATGATTTTGAACTCTGTCAATGGCGGGAGGGAATATGAAGACAGAAGTAATTGTAATAGAAAATGGCGGAGTCATGCAGAATCAGATCCCTGTTTTCAAAGATCTGTCCCTGCAGATTTTTGAAGGAGAGATTGCGGGACTTGCTTTTGATAATCTGATGGAACAGCGCTTCTTCTTGGAGCTTCTCGAGGGACAGCGCCCTTTATCGTCGGGAAGGATCTGTCTGGAGGGAAAGGAAGAGGATTATGAGACAGCAGCCAGGAAGCTTTCTAAATATACAGCTGTGATAGGAAGGAAAAGCGGTTTGATTTCCTCCATAAGCATAGAAGACAATATCTTTCTTTTTTCTGATAAAAGCTGCTTTATCAGGCAGAAAAACTATCGGGAGAGGCTTAGAAAGCTAAAGGAACAATTCCGGATACTGCCTGATATTCCGGACAGGCAGCAGGAGCTGACCATTAAGGAACGGATCATGGTCGAGCTTCTAAAGGCATATGTCGGCAGGAAAAGGATCGTTGTGCTTCAGGATGTGATCGGAGCTTTGGCAAAGCCGGAGATTGAAGAACTATTTGCCTTTCTGAATCAGATCAAAGGAGAAATGACATTCTTAGTAATCGCAGGCTTCGAAGAGGTGGGGATCAGACACCTTGACCGGCTTGTGCTTGTTCAAAATGGAAGAACCATTGCGATGTCCCAGCTGATGATCAGAAAAAAAGGTTTAAACCAGATCCTTCAGGTTCTGATCAATGAAAGCGGAAAGCCGGACCGTTTGATGACACATTTTTCAAAAGAAATGTCAAAAGAGCGGAAGGTGGTTCTAAAGGCAGAAAATGTCTGCACGGAATTTCTGGAAAATTTTGAAATTGAAATGGAGAACGGGGAAATACAAAAGATATATTATTCTGATGAGCGGACTAAAGAACATCTATGGGGGATGTTCACGGGGGAAAACAGGATCGTTGGCGGACATATTTATCTGGATCAGAAGGAGTATAGGATTCATGATATCGCTGAGGCGGTGAAAAGCGGTGTTGGCTTCATTGTAGAAAAGCCATACCAAAATGAATTGATGGACAATATCACAGCAGTAGAAAACATCAGCATGCCCCTCCAGGAAAAGGTGAAAGGCTACTGGATGTTCAGAAAGTATAGACAGAGTGTGGAGAGTTATATCAAGGAGATGCATCTCGAAGAAAGAAAGATCAGAAATCTGAACAGCCTTGAAAGACAGAAAATTGTATATGAAAAATGGTTACTGTACATGCCGAAGGTACTGATCTGTCATAATCCCTTTGCAGACATTGATATCAATATGCAGGAGCTGACAATGAAAATGCTTAAGGTCCTGCAGAAAAGAGGAATTGCAATCCTGATCTTGACCTCCAATCTGTACACCATGAATAAGATTCCGGGAAAGTCATCATATTATTATCAGGGAAAACGTATTGAAGAGGATCATATCTGGGAAATGATAGGGGAATAAAAGGAAATACTAAGGACATGATACAGTTTATGTTCCTGTAAGGAAAACTACAGTGCAGATATAAAAATGTATAAAAAGGATGCTAAAACATCCTTTTTTTTATGCTATAAAGATAAGAACTAAAGAATGCACCCCTTTATCTAAATATAGAAAGTTGAAAAAGAAGCCTAAAAAACTTACGATATTTGTACAAAATAACCAACGAAACGGAGGAGAAAGTTATGAAAAAAAGAATGTTAAGTGTGTTATTAAGTGTGATGATGGTGGCAGCCTTGGCAGGATGCGGGAACTCAGGCGGAAGTGAGGAGAAGAAGGACACAGCAAAGAAAGAAGCATCCGGTGACGAAAAAATTCTGGGTGCAGGTATCTACTCTGCATCTGACAATTTTAACTCCTATATTGGAAAAGCCATTACGAATGCATGTAAGGGCAAATTCACAACCAACATTGAGGATGGACAGAACGATCAGTCTACGCAGAACAATCAGGTGGATACAATGCTTGCCAAAGGTGCAAGTGCAGTAGCTGTTTCGGTATGCGATGTAACGGCAGCACCATCCCTGATCCAGAAGTGTCAGGATGCAGGAGATATTCCGATCATCTTCTTCAATAAGGAGATCACAGATCAGGAAGTGATCAATTCTTATGAGAATGCCTACCAGGTAACCTCAACCGGAGGGGATTACGGGGCAGCGATCCAGGCTGAGATGATCATCGAGTATTGGAAGGCACACCCGGAAATGGATAAGAATAAGGATGGAGTCCTGCAGCTTGTATATCTGATGGGAGATCCGGGGCATACAGCAGCACAGCCAAGATGCGACTATTTAAAGAGTACCATCGAGGATGCAGGAATTAAGATTGAAGTTCTTGCAGAGGATACCGGCATGTGGGTGACGGCAAACGCAAAAGAAAAGATGGATGCCTGGGTATCCAAGTATGGAGATGAGATCGAGTGCTGTGCAGCAGGGAATGACGCAATGGCACTGGGCGCATTAGCATCTATTGAAGCGGCAGGTTTCAATGAGGATGGAGAGTCCAGCAGTAAATATATCCCGATTTATGGGATTGATGCACTCCCGGAGATCCTGTCTAAGATCGACAGCGGCGAAGTAACTGGTTCTGTTCTCCAGGATGCGAAAACACAGGGACAGACGATCGTAAAAATGGCTGACAATCTGGTAAATGGAAGAGATGTCATGGATGGGATCGAAGGTCTGGAAATGGAAGAAGGAGCTAAGGCAGTCCGCGTTCCATATAAAGCGATCACCAAGGAGAATCTGGAAGAGGCAGAGGCTACTTATGCAGAATAACTAAAGAATAGAACATGCAAGAGAGGGAAGGAAGAAAATGGAAACGAACTATATATTAGAAATGCGGCATATCTCAAAATCCTTTCCTGGTGTCAAGGCCTTAGATGACGTTACACTTTGTGTACGTCCCGGGACGGTACATTCACTGATGGGAGAGAATGGAGCTGGAAAGTCCACCCTCATGAACTGTCTGTTTGGAATCTATTCCATCGACAGCGGAGAAATCATTCTGGACGGGAAGGAGGTGGCTTTCCACAGCCCGTCCGAGGCATTGAACAATCATGTATCCATGGTACACCAGGAGTTAAACCAGGTCTTGAATCAGACTGTCATGGAAAATCTGTGGCTCGGGAGATATCCCATGAAGCATGGGCTGATAGATGAGAAAAGGATGTATGAGGAAACAAAGGGGATCTTTGACGATCTGGAGATCGAGGTGGATCCCCGGATGAAGATCGGGGGACTTAAAGTCTCCCAGAAACAGATGATTGAGATCGCGAAGGCGGTATCCTATGATTCGAAGATCATCGTGATGGATGAGCCTACCTCATCCCTGACAGAAAATGAAGTTGAGCATCTTTTCCGGATCATAAACAAATTGGTCAATAAGGGAAGCAGTATTATCTATATTTCTCATAAGATGGAAGAAATTTTAAGGATTTCCAATGATGTTACCGTTATGAGGGACGGAAAGTGGATCGCAACAAAACCGGCCAGGGAGCTGACAATGGATAAGATTATCCAGATGATGGTCGGCCGGGAATTAAAGGACCGCTATCCTGAAAAGACAGCCGCGATAGGGGAAGTGCTCATGGAAGTAAAAAACCTATCCACAGCAGCCCCGTGTTTTGAAAATGTCAGTTTTGAATTACATAGAGGTGAGATCATTGGAATCGCCGGATTAGTGGGGGCGAAAAGAACAGAGGTCTTAGAAACATTGTTCGGCCTGCGGCAAAAGGGGACCGGCGAGATCATAGTTGGCGGCAGGGCTGTGGAAAATAAAAGCCCGAGGGAGGCTATGGCGAATGGGTTTGCAATGCTGACAGAGGAAAGGCGCCTGGACGGTATTTTTGCAGGACTAAGTGTCCGGTTTAATATGACGATAGCAAATATGAAAACATATGCAGGTCATGGATTATTGAAGGATTCTTCGATGAAAACAGATACGGATAAAATGATCACAGCAATGAAGGTAAAGACTCCCTCAGAAAAAACACAGATTGGAAACTTATCAGGAGGAAACCAGCAAAAAGTAATTCTTGGAAGATGGCTGCTGACAGATCCGGAAATCCTGCTTTTGGACGAACCTACCAGGGGGATTGATGTGGGCGCTAAGTTTGAAATCTACCAACTGATCAATGAACTGGCGGCACAGGGGAAAGGCATCATCGTGGTAAGCTCGGAAATGCCGGAGCTTTTTGGGATATCTGACCGGATCATCGTAATGAGCAACGGCCGTCAGGCAGCAACACTTCATGCAAAAGAGGTGGGACAGGTAGAGGTAATGGAAGCTGCCGCGAAATATATTTAAATGGGACGGCATAGTAGAAACAGGAGGAGACTGAAATGAGAATGTCTAAATCAAGAATGAAAGAGTTGATGGCCGAAAAGGCAATTTATATTGTCTTTATCATACTTCTGATCGGGATTGTGATCGTTGAGCCAAAATTCTTATCCTTTAATAACTTTAGAAATATTTTTGCACAATCGGCAACCAAGATCATCATTGCACTGGCTGCCGGAATGGTACTGGTCGTGCAGGGGGTGGACCTGTCTACAGGACGTATGATCGGACTGGCAGCAGTCGTTTTTGCATCACTTGTACAGGCACCGGAATATGCATATAGAATGTATCCGGACCTGAAACAGATGCCGATCATTGTACCGCTTTTACTGGTCATGCTGATCTGTTTATTCTTCGGCGCAGTTTCGGGATTAGCGGTTGCGATTTTCAAAGTTCCACCTTTTATTGCCACGCTGGGGATGCAGTTGATCTTATACGGGATCTCTTCTATTTATTTTGACAGGCCTCCTTATGGGGCACAGCCGATCGGCGGCATCGATCCGTCCGTAACAAAAATTGCGACAGGTTCTATCGGAGTCGGGGAGTTCAGGATACCATATCTGATCATCATTGCACTTCTTGTCTGTGTGATCTGCTGGATCGTATGGAATAAAACAAAATTTGGAAAATACATGTTTGCAGTTGGCGGGAATCCAGAAGCAGCAAAGGTTTCCGGTGTCAACGTGATCAGAACACAGATCACAGTTTATGCGGCAGCAGGGATGATGTATGCAGTTGCAGCCGCATTAGAGGTTGCGCGTATCAGCAGTGCCTCCAATACAACGGGAAACGGATACGAAATGGACGCTGTGGCAGCCTGTGTCATCGGAGGCGTCTCACTCTCAGGCGGGGTGGGAAGTGTCGGAGGGATCGTGATCGGTGTACTTATTTTTACAGTCATCAATTACGGCCTGGCATTCATCGGTGTCAATATGTATTGGCAGTACATTGTAAAGGGGCTGATCATCCTGCTGGCTGTCATTATTGACATGAGAAAGTATACAAAACGGAAATAAAGTATGAGCCGGGGCGAGAAATGCCATCGGACTATGAGGAAGTATAAAGAGAGGACAGCATCATGAGAGAAGTAGTGAAAAATACAAAGCTTACAGAAGACTGCAGTAAGGAGACGATTAAAAAGTTTGTGGAGGAGATCATCCCGGAACTGACCTTGGATGAAAAAATCGGGATTATGTCCGGGCAGATCACGGAGCAGAAACTGATGGATGATCTGTTTTTGATCTGCCATTATAATGTGAAGCCATATCCAACCAAGGAGGTAGAACGCCTGGGGCTTCCAAATATCAGATTTGTGGATGGACCAAGGGGTGTAGTATCAGGATCTGCCACATGTTTTCCGGTATCCATGGCGAGAGGCGCGTCCTTTGACCGGGAACTTGAGGAAGAGATCGGAAAGGTGATCGGAGCAGAGGTACGCGCCCAGGGCGGAAATTATTTTGGCGGTGTCTGCATCAACCTTCCGCGTAATCCAAGGTGGGGAAGGGCGCAGGAATGTTACGGAGAGGACAGCTACCATCTGGGTGAGATGGGAGCGGCCCTGACAAGAGGTGTCCAGAGTCAGAACGTCATGGCATGTATTAAACATTTTGCGATGAACAGTATTGAAAATGCCAGGTTCAAGGCCGATGTATATGCGGATAAACGTACATTATTCGAGGTTTATCTTCCCCATTTTAAAAGATGTATTGAGGAAGGTGCAGCCTCTGTGATGGGAGCATACAATAAAGTATATGGAGAACAGGCGTCAGAGAGCAGGTATTTATTAAAGGATATCCTCAGAGACAAATGGGGATTTGAGGGATTCACACTTTCCGATTTCTTATGGGCTGTGAAAGATGGTGTGAAGGCAGTACAGTCGGGCATGAATGTGGAGATGCCATGCTTCTGCCATTACATAGAAGAGATTCCGAAGGCAGTGGAAGAGGGACGCCTTAAGATGGAAGATGTGGATGAGGCAGTCGGTTATATTCTTCGTACTGTTTTGTATTACGAGACCAGGAAAGATCCAAAGGAATACAGTGAAGATATTCTTGCCTGCGAAGCACATACAGCTGTGGCAAGACGTGCTGCAGAGGAGTCCATGGTGTTATTGAAAAATGAAAACCAGGTACTCCCATTTGATAAGGAAAAGACGGACAAGATCGTCGTGCTAGGTGTATTGGGAGATACAGAAAATATCGGAGATCACGGATCAAGCAGGGTGCATCCTTATTATACGGTGACACCACTGAAAGGCCTGATGAAGAAAATGCCGGGAGCGCAGATACTTTACGATGATGGCAGTGATCTGGAAAGAGCGAGGGCACTTGCAGAAGATGCGGACGCAGTTGTGGTTATAGCGGGATATATACACAGTGATGAAGGGGAATTTCTGGCAGACAGAAGCGATATCGCGGAAATGGGTGGTGACCGTGCCAGCATGAGATTGCACGATAGAGACATTAAGCTGATCCGTGCACTAAAAGGAGCAAATCCCAATATGGCCGTCTCTATCATTGGAAGCAGTGCGATCCTGATCGATGAGTGGGAAAAAGATGTACCGGCGGTTATTTTCTCCTTCTACAGCGGAATGGAGGGTGGAAATGCTTTGGCGGATATTCTGTTCGGCGATATATGTCCAAGTGGAAAGCTGCCGTACACAGTGGCATTTTCAGAGGATGATTATCCAGACTTCGATCCAGACTGCACCTATGCCGAATATGGTTATTATCACGGATATACAAAGATGGACAAGGAGGGGACTTTAGTTCTGTATCCATTTGGATATGGATTATCCTACACTACATTTGAAGTAGGTGCTCCGTCCGTGGAGGTATTTGATGAGACGGCAAAAATCAGGGTGAATGTGAAAAATACCGGAGCAGTGAAAGGCACTGAGGTGGTGCAGCTATACATTGGATGTGAAGGAAGCTGCGTTGACCGTCCGGTAAAAGTACTGCGTGATTTCCAGCGGGTTGAGCTAGAACCAGGAGAGGAAAGGGAAGTCGTATTGAAAGTCACTGCAGCGGATATGGCATATTATTCAGAAGAAAAAGATGACTTTGTAAAAGAAAATATTACTTATATTGCATATACAGGAACCTCAAGTGCGGCAGAAGGCTTGAAAAAGGCAGCATTTACGTTTGGGTAAAGGAGAGGATTCGATGAGGATAGGTGTGGATTATTATCCGGAGCACTGGGATAAAGGCAGATGGGAAACAGATATGGAGATGATGGCAGGAGCAGGTATAGAGCTTGTCAGAATCGGTGAGTTTGCCTGGAGTCTTTATGAACCAGAGGAAGGAACGTTCAATTTTAGCTGGATGGATGAGGTATTGGATTTCCTGGAGGGACATCATATGAAGACTATATTATGTACTCCGTCGGCGACTCCGCCGAAGTGGCTGACAGACAGTTATCCGGAAATCCTCCAGTGGGATATCCATGGAAATCCTAAGGGCTTTGGGACGCGTAAGCACTATTGCTTTAACAGCAGTGTTTATCGTGAAAAGGTCCGCATACTGAACGAAAAAATTGCCCAAAGATACGGGAAAAGAGAGTGCGTAGAGGGCTGGCAGATTGACAATGAACTAGGCTGGTCAGATACGGCCAGGTGCTACTGCGAAAGCTGCCGTAAGAAATTCCAGGGCTGGCTTAAGGAAAAGTATGAGACGATCGAGAAGCTTAATGAGATCTATGGAACGGTATTCTGGAGCCAGGTATATAACAGCTTTGAGGAAGTCATTATCCCGAGGGCAGGGGCATGCTATGATACCTGTCATGACACTCAGGGACAGAATCCGGCTTTATTGTTAGATTATGATAGATTTTCCAGTGATTCAGTAATAGATTTCACGAAGGACAGTATCGAAACGATCCGGCGGTATTCAGACAGGCCGGTCACCACGAACCTTCTGGATGCAGCCGTGAATTCTGGTACGGGGATAGATTATTTTAAACTGTCGAAAGAATTGGATTTCGTTACATGGGATAATTATGTAGAGTTCCAATGGGGAAAAGCATCAAAGGAGACTGTTTCCAGAGATCATGCATTACTGCGCAGCTATAAAAAGCAGCCATTCTGGGTCATGGAGCAGCAGTCCGGCCCTTGTGGCTGGAGCAAGATGGGACCCGCTCCAGCACCTGGAAAGTTAAGGCTGTGGACCTATCAGGCGGTGGCAAACGGGGCAGATACGGTTGTATATTTCCGGTGGAGAGCTTGTCCTTTTGGAACGGAAGAATTATGGCATGGAGTTCTGGACCATGATGGCAGAGAGAACAGGCGGTATCGGGAAATTGTCCGCGTCGGCGCGGAGATGAAGCTTTTAAGCCGGAATTATAAGGCATTGATGCCGCATCCGAAAGTAGCGGTCTTGAAATCTTTTGACTGTGAATGGAGCCAGGAAATACACAGACAGGTGGAAAATCTGGAGTATGACGTATACCAGCTGGAATATTATAAGGCATTCTTAAAACTGGGATGCAGTGTGGATTTTGTCTCTCCAAAGGAGGATTTTTCCGCATATAAACTGATTCTTGCACCGCTTTTTATGATGGCAGACGATGAGTCAAAAGCGAATCTGGAAAACTACGTCAAAAATGGCGGAAATGTATTGTTTAGTTTCAGGAGCGGCATCAAAGACATGCATAATAATATGCTGACAGATCCGCTGCCGGGATTTCTTGGAGAAATGGCAGGGATCGAAATAGAAGAGTATGATCCGCTTCTGGAAAAGGAGACAGCAGTATCAGGCGTGTTCGGGACAAGTCATGCAAAATTGTGGTGCGATATCATACGTCCGATTCAGGCGGATGTGCTGGGAGTCTATACCAGTGATTATTATGCAGACAAGCCATGTTTTACGGTCCGTCAGTTTGGAGAAGGGCAGGCATATTATCTGGGATGTGACTTGGATGAGGCGGCAATGAAAAATCTGGCAGCTTACCTCGGAAAACAGGTGGGGATCAACATGCTTCCCTATGAGATCGAGGGGGTAGAAGTTGTGATGGCAGAGGATGGAGAGCGGGAAGTACTTTTCCTGCTGAATCATCTGGATCGGCCGGCAGTGATCCCGGTATCTGGTGAATACACAGAAATGCTGACAGAAAAGGCAGGAAGTACAACTGTTCACCTGGAACCGTCAGGAGTAGCTGTATTAGAATTTAAATAGGAAGAAAAAGAAAGCAGATGCTGGATTCAAACAGCGGTTTGCTTTCTTTTTCTTTTTTGAAAGGAGAATTTCTAATAGAGGTCAGGGAGATTACCTGGCCATCTCAAAGATTTTTACCACGTCTTCCTTATAGAGCGTCTGGAAGAATCCCACATGTCCTCCCCCTGTTGCAACACATTTTTCTGCCATTTCTTCAATCTGCGCGTTCGTAGGAACCACGCCCAGTTCCCGCAGATTAGTCGGCATGCCAATCTTTCGGCACCAGTCTTCCCAGGCCTCGATTCCCTTGAGTGCGGTAGTTTCAGCATCATAGAAATTCTCAGCTACATCGAATACGCGAACAGCAAATTGTGCAAATCTTGACGCATTGGTCTTATATACATATCTTGCCCAGCTTCCCCAGATGGCACATAAGCCTGCACCGTGTGCAACATCGAACATACCGCCCAACTCATGCTCGATCTTATGGGATGCGAAGTCAGACACACGTCCTGTTCCGGTCAGTCCATTATGGGAAAGGCTTCCTGCCCACATCAGTGTGGCACGCGCTTCATAGTTCTCTGGGTCCTTGACCGCTGTCTTTGCGGCTTCGCGGACAGATACGAGCAGTCCTTCAGCCATACGGTCAATCAGGTCAACATCCGGTGTATTGGTAAAATAGCGCTCCATCGTGTGCATCATGATATCGGAAGCGCCGCTGGCTGTCTGGTAAACTGGCAGTGTATATGTAAGCTCTGGATTCATGATCGCAAATTTAGGTCTTGCACAGTCATGGTTATAGGAGCGCTTGAGCATCCCCTCTTCAATAGTGATCACCATGGAGTTGCTTGTCTCAGAGCCTGTAGCAGCAATGGTGGAGATGCATCCGATCGGTGCGATCTTATCAGTAGTCACTTTCCCAAGCAGAAGGTCTTCCAATGGAAAATCATTCACAAGTCCATAGCCGATCCCCTTTGCTGAGTCGATCGCACTTCCGCCTCCGATTGGAAGCAGAAAGTCAACCCCTTCCTCTTTACAGAGTTTAATACCTTCCTTAACAAGTCCGAGACGCGGGTTCGGAACGACCCCTCCTAAGTCTACATATTCCAGGCCTGCATCCTTGAGTCCTTGATGGACTCTGTCCAGTGTTCCATTTTCCTGTAGAAATGTTCCACCGAAATGAACCAGTACCTTGTGTCCGCCGAGTGCCTTGATCTCTTTTCCTGCCTCAGCTTCAACGCCTTTTCCAAAGATTACCTTTGTTGGATTGTAAAATTCAAAATTAATCATGTACGAACCTCCTTAGAATTAATCTTACATTATATAAATGTGAGCTTTGTTTTGTTATGGTTTCATTATAAGTATTCTTTGCTGGAATGAATAATCGAAAAATTGCACTAAGTAAGTGACTCAAACTTCCCACACCAATAAGGTGTGCTGAACCTTGAAAATCCAATATTTCAGCCAATAAAAAAGGCATAAATACAATCCTTTGGTATAATG